>JAXIPI010000142.1:0-3047 GCA_045403015.1 Gaiellaceae bacterium
GTTCGACCCCATCGGGACGCGCGACATCATCTCGACACCGGCCGAGACGACGACGTCGAGCTGCCCGGACCAGACCGCGGCGGCCGCGTTGAAGTTCGTCTGCATCGACGAGCCGCACTGCCGGTCGACCGTGGTTCCGCAGACTGTTTCGGGCCAGCCGGCGACCATCGGCGCCATCCGTCCGATGTTCCAGCCCTGCTCGCCGATCTGCGTCACACAGCCCATCTGCACGTCCTCGACCTCGGCCGGGTCGAGGTCGTGGCGGGCAACGAGCCCGTTCAATACCTGCGCCGCGAGCTCGTCGCCGCGTGTGCCTGCGAGCGACCCGTTCCGCTTGCCGATCGGGCTGCGGACGGCGTCGACGATCAGTGCTTCGCTGCTCACAGACGGAGCATAGACTCAGAGGGTGGCCGTGACAGTGTCCGAGAAGAAGCTGCTGATCGGCGGTGAGTGGGTCGAGACGGGCGACTGGGTCGAGGTGCGCTCTCCGTACTCCGGCGACCTCGTCGGGCGGGTCGCCAAGGCAGGTGCGGCCGAGGCCCGGCGCGCGATCGACGCCGCCGAGGCCGCCATGCGCGAGCCCCTCCCGGCACACAAGCGGGCGGAGATCCTCGTCCGCGTCGCGGGCTACCTCGGCCGGCGGCACGAGGAGGTCGCACAGACGATCTCGGCCGAAGCCGGCAAGCCGCTGAAGGCGGCGAAGGTCGAAGCGGCGCGTGCGATGTCGACGTTCACGATGGCCGCGGTCGAGGCGCGAAAGCTCGCCGGGGAGATGGTGCCGATGGACGCTTCGCAAGCCGGCGAAGGGAAGCTCGCCTTCACGCTGCGCCTCCCGATCGGAATCGTCGGCGCGATCTCGCCGTTCAACTTCCCGCTCAACCTCGTCGCCCACAAGATCGCGCCGGCACTTGCCGCCGGCTGCGCCGTGGTGCTGAAGCCAGCCTCCCAGACGCCGTTTTCGGCGCTTCTGCTCGCGGAGCTCGAGACCGAAGCGGGCCTTCCGCCGGGCTGGCTGAACGTGCTCGTCGGGCCCGCCTCGGAGATCGGCGACGTGCTCGTCGAGGACGATCGCGTGCGCGCAATCACGTTCACCGGCTCGAGTGAGGTGGGCTGGAGGCTGGCCGGGCGCGCGCCGCGCAAGCGGGTCAAGCTGGAGCTCGGAAACGCCACGCCCGTGATCGTCGAGGCGGACAGCGATCTCGACGACGCGGCCGCGAAGCTCGCCGCGAACGCCTTCTCGTTCGCCGGCCAGAGCTGCATCTCGGTCCAGCGGGTCTACGTGCACCGCTCCCGCTACGACGACCTGCTCGGACGCTTCCTGCCCAAGGTGGAGGCACTCGTCGTCGGCGACCCCGCGGACGAGACGACGGATGTCGGTCCGCTGATCGACCGGGACGCGCGCGACCGGGTGCTCGCCTGGATCGAGGAGGCGCGTGAGGCGGGCGCGGACATCCTCACAGGCGGGGAACTCGACGGAGAGCTGCTGCGGCCAACCGTGATCGGGAATCCGGCGCCGGAGCTGAAGGTCTCGTGTGAAGAGGTGTTCGGACCGGTGTGCACGGTGACCGCCTACGACACGCTCGACGAGGCGATCGAGCTCGCGAACGGGACGCGCTACGGGCTTCAGGCCGGGA
Organism: Gaiellaceae bacterium; assembly: GCA_045403015.1. Taxonomy (GTDB): domain Bacteria; phylum Actinomycetota; class Thermoleophilia; order Gaiellales; family Gaiellaceae; genus Gaiellasilicea. Next base: position 1,635 of record JAXIPI010000142.1, read on the forward strand.
TCTTCACCAGCAACGTGAAGACCGCGCTGGAGGCGGCACAGCGGCTGGAGTTCGGCGGCGTGACGATCAACGAGGCGCCGACGTTCCGGGCCGACCAGATGCCCTACGGCGGCGTCAAGGACTCGGGAAACACCCGCGAAGGACCGGCCTACGCCGTGCGGGAGCTGACCGAGGACCGGCTCGTCGTGATCGACCTCTGAACCGGCCTGAATAAGCGCTCCGAGGTGCCAAGTACACTCGCGCCGTGCTGCGTTTCCCGCCCCTGCAGAAGCTCCTGCGCCGGCCGGCCGGTGATCCCGACGCGACGCCCCCGACAGCACCGCGACGGCGACGGCCGGTGCCGCCCGCGAGCGACCTCCGTCGCGAGCGTCGCGCGCTGATGCGGCTGCGCGAGCAGAAGCTGCGCGACCTCGGCGGGCTCTCGCTCGAGATGTACCGTCGCGATCAGTTCCGCGAAGACCTCCTGCTCGAGCGCTGCGCCGAGCTGATCGGGCTCGAGGCCCGGATCCACGAGCTCGACACCCTGCTCGGCTCTGCGCGACCCGCGCCGGGTGGCTCCCGTGCCGTCCGATGCGAGTGCGGCGCACCACTTCTGTGGGGCTCCCGTTTCTGCGCGACCTGCGGCCGGCCCGTGGCAGCCGAGGCGACGGGACGCGCCAGGTGAGCAACCCCACCCCACCGCGTTGCCCGCGTTGCAACGCAACCGTCGACCCCAGCCAGGAGTACTGCCTCGAGTGCGGCACGCGGCTCCCTCACGATCAGCGCGCCGGATCAGCCTCGGCCGGCAGCGGACAGCGCCACGGCTGGGCAGCCGCCCCGTGGGTCGTCCCAGCGCTCCTCGGCCTGGTCGTCGCCGTCCTCGGCACTGGCGCGGCAATGGTCATCTCCAGCGAAGGCGATCAGCCGAGCGCAATCTCGACCGCGACCGGCGGCAGCCTGACCGTGACGAACGACGGGTCCACGCTGACTGCACCCGAGCCGACCGAGCCCACGACGACGACGGCACCGGCAACGACAACGGCACCGACGACCACCGCGAAGCCCCCGGCAAACCCGGCGGCGATCGTCTGGCCCCGCGACCGGCGCGGCTGGACGATCGTGCTCCTGTCGCTCCCGCAGTCGAATGGTCTCGCGCCGGCGAACGCAAAGGCGGCCGAGCTGCGACGCGGCGGCCTCCGCCGCGTCGGCGTCCTCACCTCCGACCGCTACGCGAGCCTCCATCCCGGCTACTACGTGATCTTCACGGGCATCTTCGACTCCGAGGCGGAAGCGGCCAGCGCGCTCCAGCGAGCACGGGCCGTCTGCGACTGCACGGCGTACCAGCGCGAGATTGTCCCGTAGCCTGGAAGGTGTAGGAATCCGCGGGGGCGGGCAAACGCGTTCGGAGCGCTTCGACGAAGGTTCGATTCGTTG
>JAXIPI010000406.1:0-16828 GCA_045403015.1 Gaiellaceae bacterium
CCCGCCGAGCGCGACCTGCGGCGCGTAATCGGCGACGCTGACGGCACCGGCGACCGCGAGGTCGACGGGCTAGGCGAGCAGGAGCTGCTCGAGCTCTTTCGATCAATGGTTCTGCTGCGGACCTACGACGAGCGGTCCGTCATCTACCACCGGCAGGGCCGGATCGGCACCTATGCCATCTTCTGGAACCACGAGGCGATGCAGGCCGGCGCCCTGCACGCGCTCGAGGACGAGGACTGGATCTTTCCCTCGTACCGCGAGTCGGCGATCGGGCTCCTGCGCGGAATGCCGCCTGCGACGGTGCTGTCCTGGTGGCGTGGCCACCCCGCGGGCTGGTGGAACCCCGAGGACTACCGGGTCGCCTCGATCTGCGTCCCGATCGCGACGCAGGTGCCCCACGCCGTCGGCTTGGCCTGGGGGAAGCGGCTACGAGGAGAGAGCGCCTGCGCGCTGACGTTCTTCGGCGACGGAGCGACGTCCGAGGGCGCATTTCACGAGGGCGCCAACTTCGCAGCGGTGATGCGGGCGCCGGTCGTCCTCCTCTGCAACAACAACCAGTGGGCGATTTCGACCCCGCTGTCCGCCCAGACGCACGCCGAGGCGCTCGTCGACAAGGCCGTGGGCTACGGGATCCCGGGGATCCGCGTCGACGGCGGTGACGTGCTCGCGGTATACGAGGCAGCCCGGGAAGCGGTCGCGCGGGCGCGCGCAGGCGAGGGGCCGACCTTCATCGAGGCGGTCACGTACCGCACCGCTCCGCACGCGACGGCGGACGATCCGAAGGCGTACATCGATCTCGAGCGAGTCGAGGAGGAGCGTGCGAACGAGTGCCTCGGCCGCTACGAGCGCTACCTCCGCCGGCTCGGTGTGCTCGGCGACGAGCTCGAGCAGGAGATCAAGGCGGACGCTGCCGACGCGATGCGGGCCGGAATCGCCGCTGCCGAGGCCGAGCCGCCGGCCGATGTCGGGCTGATCTTCGAGCACGCGCTCGCCGACCCGCCGGAGTCGTTCGCGCACGATCTTGCAGAGCTGCGGAGGATCCTCGGTGAGTGAGCTTCTGCTCGTCGAGGCGGTCAACGACGCGCTGCACGTCGAGATGGAGAGGGACGCAGACGTGCTCGTGCTCGGCGAGGACGTCGGCCGCTCCGGCGGCGTCTTCCGCGCGACAGCGGGACTTCGCGACCGTTTCGGCGCCGATCGCTGCGTCGACACGCCGCTCGCCGAGGCCGGGATCCTCGGCTCGGCTGTCGGGCTCTGCATGGCCGGCTTCCGGCCGGTCTGCGAGATGCAGTACGACGCGTTCTCGTACCCGTGCCTCGACCAGCTGATCACCCACGTCGGCCGCTACCGCTGGCGCACCGGCGGGAAGATGACCTTTCCGATCACGATCCGGATGCCGTACGGCGGCGGCGTTCGAGCGCCCGAGCTGCACGACGACTCGCCCGAGACGTACTACGTCCACACGCCCGGGATCAAGGTCGCCATCCCGTCCACGCCTGCGGACGCGAAGGGGCTGCTGGCCGCCGCGATCCGCGATCCCGACCCCGTCGTGATCCTCGAGCCGAAGCTCGTCTACCGGACCGAGCGCGGCGAGGTGCCGGACGGCGAGCACGTCGTTCCGCTCGGGAAGGCGAGGGTCGCGCGGGAGGGGAGCGATCTGACGCTGGTCGCCTACGGCGCGATGGTGCCGGTCTGCGAGCGCGCTGCCGACCAACTCGACGCGTCGGTCGAGGTGCTCGACCTTCGCTCGCTCAAGCCGCTCGACGAGGAAGCGCTGCTCGTGTCGGCGGCGAAGACCGGGCGCGTCGTCCTCGTCCAGGAGGCGCCGCGGACGTGCGGCTACGCGGCCGAGCTGGCCGCGATCCTCGCCGAGAAGGCGCTGCTCGACCTGCAGGCGCCGGTTCTCCGTGTGACGGGATACGACGTCCCGTACCCGTACTGGACGATCGAGGACGCGTACATGCCCTCCGTCGCACGTGTCGCCGACGCGGCTCGCAAGCTGCTCGAGTTCTGATGGCGAGACACGAGCTCCCTCTCGACCCTGCGTACCTGCATGGTCATTTCTCGCGCGACCTCGAGCCGGTCCTCGCCATCGATCCCGGCGACTCGGTCAGGATCTCAGTGCCGAACTCGGGCTGGCGACGTGGCCGCGACGAGGTCGTGACCCCGGGTCGGCCCGAGGTGGACACGGGCCATGCGCTTGCAGGCCCGATCGAGGTTCGGGGCGCCAGAGCCGGCCAGGTGCTTGCGGTCTCGATCGGCGAGGTCCTGCCGGGGCCGTGGGGAGCCACCTTCACGTCGCCGCCGCACCGGATCGACTGGGAGCTCGAGGCGAACGTCGGTCGAGGCGCGGGAAGGACGATTCGGCTGGCTCCCTTCCTCGGCGTGCTCGGGATGCCGCCCGACGAGCTGGGCGTCCACTCGACGATTCCGCCCCGCCGCTGTGGCGGGAACATCGATTGCAAGGAGCTCGTCGCGGGAACGACGCTCTACCTGCCAATCCCGGTCGACGGCGCGCTCTTCTCGGCCGGCGATGGCCACGCGGCTCAGGGGGACGGCGAGGTCTCGGGGACGGCGATCGAAGCTCCGGTGGAAGCGACTCTGACGCTCGACGTGCGCGACGACCTCTCGGTCGAGTGGCCCTTCGCGCGGATTGAACCTGCATGGCTCACGTTCGGCTTCGACCAGCACCTCGGCCTCGCGGCCCGGATCGCCGTCGACGGGATGCTCGACCTGATGGAGCGCGAGCTCGGCCTCTCCCGGCCGGATGCGCTTGGCCTCGCATCGGTCGTCGTCGACCTGAGAGTGACGCAGGTGGTGAACCAGGTGCTGGGTGTGCACGCGGTGCTCCGCGACGACGCGTTTCTGTGAGCGAGCGGCTGCGTCTCTGGCTCGAACGGGCCGAGCGCGGCTATCGCCTGCGCGACGCAGCGAGCGGTGAGCCCGTCCGCTGGGAGGACCCACGCATCCGGGTGATCGCAGCAGCCGGCGTCACCTTCCGGCCGGAGTCGCTCGAGGATCCGTCGTTCGACCCCGGCCGCCGGCTCCAGCTCATCCCCGAGCCGACGAACCAGCACGACCCGAACGCGATCGGGATCTGGAACGCGGATCGCACGCTTCAGGTCGGTTACGTCCCCGCGGCAGTTGCCCCGAAGGTTGCAGGCGACGAGCAGGCGGTCTCGCTGTGGCGCGTCGACGGTGGGCTCCGTGTCCTGCTCGCCCCTGCCGACGCCTGGATCGGACTCCCCCGGTAGGCTGGCGCGCCGATGGCGTACGAGTTCAAGCTGCCCGATCTCGGCGAAGGCCTCACCGAGGGCGAGATCGCCCGCTGGCTCGTCACCGAAGGGCAGGAGCTCGCCGAGGACGACCCGCTCGTCGAGATCCAGACCGACAAGACGACCGTCGAGATCCCGTCGCCCGCCGCAGGGACCGTCACGAAGATCCTGGTCGGCGAGGGCGAGGTCGTCCCGGTCGGCACGGTGCTCGTGGTGATCGGCGGCGAGGCCACCACCCCCGCCGCCGCGTCCCCAACGCCGCCTGCCGGACGAGAAAGTGTTCCTGTAACACAAACTCGTTCTGGCGAGCCGGGTCGCGTTCAGGCGACCCCGATCGTCCGCCGGATCGCGCAGGAACTGGGCGTCGATCTGGCTTCGTTGAGCGGAACGGGGCCGAGCGGCCGCATCACCGAGGCCGACGTCCGAAACGCCCGCGGGGACTTAGTGTTACAGGAACACAAAGTCTCCGAGGGTCGGGTCTCCGAGGGCCGGGTCTCCGAGGGGCGGCGCGAGCCGGTACGAGGGGTGCGGCGCCGGATCGTCGAGCGCCTGACGACGGCGCACCGCGAGGTGCCTGCGGTGACGTTCGTCGAGGAGTGCGACTTCACCGGCTTCGATCTCGCTCAGCTCCTGCCGCAGACGCTGAAGGCGACCGCGGCCTCGCTGAAGGAGTTCCCGGAGCTGAACGCGCGCCTCGAGGACGACGAGATCGTCTACCTGGAGCGCTACGACATCGGCATCGCAGTGCAGACCGACCAGGGACTCGTCGTCCCGGTGGTACGCAACTGCGACAAGGCCTCGCTCGAGGAGCTGACCGCCGAAGTGACGAGGCTCGCGGAGGGTGCGCGCGCCGGAACGCTGAAGCCCGAGGAGCTACGCGACGGCACGTTCACCGTCACGAGCGCTGGGAAGCTCGGCGGCTTCCTCGTCACGCCGCTCGTCAACTACCCCGAGGTCGGCATCCTCGGGATCCACCGGATCGCCCCGCGCCCCGTCGTTGTCGACGGTGACATCGTCGCTCGCCACAGCGGCAACGTCTCGGTCACGTTCGACCATCGCGTCGTCGACGGGGCGCGGGCGGCGGCGTTCACGCTGGACGTGATCGCCCGCCTCGAGTCCGGCCTCCCCTCCTAGTGGTCGTCCCCCTTCTTGTGGTCGTCGTCGTGATGGCCGCGCTTGAAGTGCCGGTCGTTTAGCTGCGCGCGGATCTCGCCGCCGGGCCACTTGGTCGTGTGGACGTTCGCGTAGGCATGTCCGGCCCGCATCGCCGCGAGGATCTCCGCGAGGTTGCCCGGCTCAATGCCCTGGCCGGCGGTCGGTGGCGGCCCAACGGTCGCGCCAGGTCCGATCACGTCCGCCGCTTCGATGTCACCCTCGACGGTGCCCTCAGTCGTGCCCGGGCACGCGGGAGTGCCGGGCGGCGGAGCCGGCAGGTTGCTGCAGAGGAAGAAGGAGATGCCGCCGTTGACGCCCCGCTTGGCGAAGTGGACGTGTGCCTGCGTGACATTCCCCTCGAGCCCGGAGTAGCTGAGCTTGTAGTGGAGCGAGGTGCCGTCCTGCGAGAGCCGTGCCTCGAACGAGCCGGTCCCGACCGTCGAGATGTCCGGGTTCTCCTCGTAGCCGTTCAGCGGACTGCCCTTGAAGTTCTTGGACCCGCCGCCCGCGATGGCAAACGAGCCCACCCCGAGCACGCCGATCACCACCGCAAGCACGAGTCCCTTAAGTGCGAGCTTCCCCATACTCGGCCTCCCTTTCGCGGTCGTCGTTGGACGGGCTCTTTCGAGCCGTCACCTCGACCTTACGCGGGAGAGCGAGGACCGGTTTTAGGCGACTGCGAGCTCGCGCGGCAAATGGGGCTCGAGCGTCGCTTCGATCCGCGGTGCGCTCGTACGCCCGTCCAGCCGGCACACGGCTTTCCGGTCCTTGACGAGCACGAGAGTCGGCACGACCTCGACCTTGAAGCGCTCGGCGAGGTCGGGGTTCGCGTCCACATCCACGCGGCGGACGCGAAGCCGCTGACGCTCCTTGCGCTCGAGGTGAGCGAGCAGGCTCTCCATTCGGCGCGCTGGTCCCGAGCGTTCGGACCAGAAGAATACGAGCAACGGCCGGTCGACTTCTTCCACTGAGACTCCTCCTGGGCGCCGCGAATGATCCAGTCAGGCGTTGTATGTCCGGAAAACAGCCCATCGAAACTACGCCGCAAACTAGACTGGGTCGCGATGGGCGACTGGTACACGATCGGCGTTGCGCTCGGGCTCGGCACCGCTATCGGTGTGCTCTTCGCAGGCCTTCTCTCCGCGACGCCGCTCGGCCGCGTCGCGGCCGTCGTGCTCGCCGGCGCGGCGGGAGCGGTGGCGGGCGCCGTGATCGAGGACTGGACCGAGATCGGCGGCGGGGTGATCGGAGGGCTGGTCGGCGCAGTTGCCGCAGCGGTCGTCGTCGCCGGCGCGCTCAGGCGTGGCGGGACACGCGGCGGCCTCGCGCTGATCGTTGCGGCCATCGCCGCCGGACTGGCCGTGCTCGCCTTCGTGCCCGTCGCCGGCTATCTGATCGCAGTAGTAGTGCCCGTGCTCGCCCTGCGGCTCCGCCGCAGCCAGTCCGAGCGCTACGCCGGCCTGCGCACTCTCGCCAAGGATTGACCATCGCGAAGAAGCTGATCCTCGTTGTTATCGACGGTCTCACACCGTCGATGCTCGAGGACACGCTCGCGCGCAACGCGGCTCCTTCTCTCGCGCTGCTGGCCGAGCACGGCCGCTACCGCCGTGCCGTCTCGACCTTCCCGTCCTTGACACCCGTCTGCCTGTCGGCGCTCGCGACGGGAGCTCATCCGGACGTGCACGAGATCCCGCACCTCGTCTGGTACCACCGGGGAGAGAAGCGGCTCGTGGAGTACGGCTCGTCGTTCGGCGCCGTGCGGGCGGCCGGAACCAGGCAGTCGCTGATCGACACGATCTACGGGCTGAACGACAGCCACCTCGGCAAGAACGCGGTGACGTTCTACGAAGCGCTGGAGGACGCCGGGCTGACAGCCGCGGCGGTGAACATCACGTGCTACCGCGGCCGGCATGAGCACCGTCCGACGGTTCCCTTCCTGACTCGTCCGGCCCGCGGGCCGAGCCGGTTTTTCTTCTACAACCTGTTCCAGTCGGACACGACCGGCGCACCACTCTCGGTACGTAACCGGCCGCGCGGTTCGATTGACGCCTACACCGTGGCGGTCGGCCGCTGGCTCGTGACGCGTGACGGCTTCGACTTCCTCGTCTACTACCTCTCCGACTACGACTACGCCTCGCATGCGCAGGGTCCCGATGCAGCGCACGCCGCGCTCGCACGGTGCGACGTGGCCGTCGGCACCCTGATCGAGGCTGCCGGTGGGCCCGATGAGTTCCTCGAGCGCTACGCCGTCATCCTCTGCTCCGACCACGGCCAGACGACCGTCAGCGATGTCGCCCGGCTGCAGGACGCCTTCCCCGAGTGCCTGGTGACCGCCTCGAACCGCGCGGGGATGGTCTATACCGACGACGATCCGGCGGCGCTCGCGCGGCGGCTCGACGGCAACGAGGCCGTCGACGTCGTTCTCTGGCGCGAGGGGGACGAGGCCGTCGCGCGTCGTGACGGCGCCGAGCTCCGGTTCACCTCGACAAGCTCGAGCGGCGACCCTGCGATTCTCGACCATCCGGAGGGACGCGAGCGAGCCTGGGCGGCGCTGGCGAACCCGAACGCCGGCGAGCTCATCGTCTCGGCCGCCATGGGGTGGGAGTTCGCCGACCTCGGTGGCCGCCACCACGCGGGCGGAGGCTCGCACGGGTCGCTCCTCGCCGGCGACTCGGAGGTCCCGATGCTCACGGTCGGGATCGACGCGCCGCCCGGCTCGATCGTGGAGGTGATGCCCGCCGTGCTCGACCACTTCGGCGTCGCGCCTCCGGCGTACGCGCGCGCGCTCGTCCGGTCGTGAGGTCGAGCCGGGATCTTGCGGAGTACCTCCGCCGGAGGGGGATCAGCGACCTGCGTGTGCTGGAGGCGATCGGTCGCGTTCCGCGCGAGCTGTTCGTCCCCGACGAGCTGAGAAGACGGGCGTACGACGACCGCGCGCTTCCGATCGGCCATGGGCAGACGATCTCGCAGCCCTTCATGGTCGCCGCGATCTGCGCAGCCCTCGACCTTCACGGCGACGAGCGCGTGCTCGACGTCGGGACCGGGTCGGGATACCAGGCGGCGGTGCTGGCCGAGCTCGCCTCCGAGGTCGTGACGATCGAGCGTGTGGCCCCGCTCGCGGAGCGGGCTCGCGAGACGCTCGCGGCTGCAGGGTACGCGCGGGTCGAAGTGCGGGTCGGCGACGGCACGCTCGGTGTTCCCGAGCGGGCCCCGTTCGACGGGATCGCGGTCGCGGCTGCCGCCCCGTCCGTGCCGGAGGCTCTCTACGCCCAGCTTGCTCCCGGCGGGCGGGTCGTGGTGCCGGTCGGGAGCCGGCGCGACCAGCGGCTCGAGATCGTGATCCGCGGACCGCACGGGCGGGAGGAGCGGAGCTCCGTTCCATGCCGGTTCGTGCCGCTCGTCGGGGAGGCGGGGTTCGCCGAGCACCCGGCCTGGTAGACCTTCGCTGCTAGGCTCGCCCGCGTCGATGCAGCGCTCCTCCGCTTTCGCTGACCAAGGCACGATCGAGCGCGCACGGCGTGCACTCGGCCGGCGCCACAACTGGCTCCAGCTGGCCAAGTTCTGCGCGGTCGGCGCGAGCGGCTACCTCGTCAACCTGGCCGTGTACGCGCTCCTGCTGCGCGGCGCCGGCCTGCACTACCTGCTTGCGGCCACCGGTTCGTTCCTGGTTGCAGTCACGAACAACTACACCTGGAACCGTGTCTGGACGTTTCGGGGCCAGCGCGGACACGTGGCCTACCAGGGCCTGCGGTTCCTCGTCGTCTCGACCATCGCGCTGGCGGCGAACCTCGTGCTGCTCTACGGGCTCGTCCGTCTCGGAGTAGACGAGCTGCCCGCCCAGGCGCTCGCGATCGTGCTGGTAACCCCGCTCAACTTCGTGGGGAACAAGCTCTGGTCGTTCCGAAGGGACTAGCAGGGCTCGTCGTCGCGCTGGCGCTCGTCGCGCCCGCTGCAGCCGCGACCACGCCCAGCGAGCCGGTCTACGACAACGACGGGCGCCTGGTCCAGACACCCTTCGTGCCGTCCAGCGCCGCCGCCCGGCTGACGGAGAAGCAGGCCACCGGCATCCTGCTGCGCTATCCGAAGGTCGCTGCGTGGCTCGATCGGTACCCACCAAAGCCGCAGACCGACGCCGAGTACCGCGCCACGACCGACGAGTGGATCGTGAAGGCCTGGTCGGGGGACGCGGGACAGATCGCGCTCGGCAAGGTCGACGACGACACGGGCCGCGTGAACGAGGCCTGGACCGGCCCGCAGGTCGCGTGGTCGATGGCGAGAGGCGGTGCGGGTGCGTTCGGCGGCAAGACGATCAACGGCATGTGGCTGTGGCTCGGGTTCTGCGGCGTCTTCCTGGTGGGGCTCGCGGACCTGCGAAGGCTTCGCTCGCTGCGGAACCTCGACTTGCTCGCGCTGCTGTCGTTCTCGATCTCGCTCCGTTTCTTCAACGAGGGCGAGATCTTCTGGAGCGCCCCGCTCGCGTATCCGCCGCTCGTCTACCTGCTCGGCCGCTGTCTCTGGATCGCGCGCCGCGACCGGCCGCCGCGCGCCGGGCGACCGGTCTGGCCGGTCTGGCTGCTCGCGGGCGTTGCCGTCTTCCTCGCAGGCTTCCGGGTCGGGTTGAACGTCGAGGCACAACGAAGCGTGATCGACGTCGGCTTCGCGGGCGTCGTGGGCGCGAACCGGATCGCGAACGGAGAGATGCCGTACGGGCACATGCCGGTGCAGGACAGCCAGGAGCCCTGCGGTATCGCCGACGCCGAAGGTGAGATCCGGGAGCGGATCCAGACGAACGGGCGCTGCGAGGCGTCAAATCCTCGGGGCGACACGTACGGCCCCGTGTCCTACCTCGCGTACCTGCCCGGATACGCAGTCTTCGGCTGGACGGGGAAGTGGGACGAGCTCTGGGCGGCGCACTCGACCTCGCTCCTCTTCGATGCGCTCTGCATCCTCGGGCTCGCGCTGGTCGGGCGTCGGTTCGGGGGTCCCCGACTTGCGGCTGTGCTGGCGTTCGCGTGGTCCGCCTACCCCTTCACGCTCTACGTCTCCAACTCGAACACGAACGACGCGATCATGCCCGCGTTCCTGATCTGGGGCTTCTGGCTGGCCTCCTCGGCGTGGGCGCGCGGTGCAGCCGTCGCGCTCGCCGGCTGGACGAAGTTCGCCGCCCTGTTGCTGGCGCCGCTCTGGCTTTCGTATCCGAACGGCTGGCGAGCCCCGGCCAAGCGGTTCGTGCTCTCCTTCGCGGGAGCGACAGTCGCTGCGTTCCTGATCCTGCTGCTGGAGCCCGACCCGCTGCACGCCGCGCGTGTGTTCGGGGAGCGCACGTTCGGCTTCCAGCTCGACCGCGAGTCGCCGTTCTCGATCTGGGGCTGGGGGCAGTACCACGCAAAAGGCGTTCCCGATCTCCACCTCGTTCAGCAGGTGCTGGAGGTGCTGCTGGTCGCAGGTGCCGTCCTCATTGCGTTCGTCCCGCGCCGGAAGTCGATTCTCCAGCTCGCTGCGCTTACTGCCGCGGTCCTGATCGGATTCGAGCTCGTGCTGACGCACTGGTTCTATCTCTACATCCCCTGGTTCTTCCCCTTCGTCGCCTTCGCGGTCCTCTACCGGCGTGACCAGTCCGCGACGGTTCACTGAGCTCGCGGCGATTGCTGCGGCGGCGCTCTTCCTGGCGTCGTGGGGCATGCTGCACACGGCCTGGTACGACGACGGCGAGATCGTCGACACCCCTGTCTACATGACCTACGGCACTGCGATCGAGGACGGTGCGGTGCCCTATCGCGACATCCGTCCCGAGTATCCGCCCGGCGCGCTCCCCGCCTTTGTGCTGCCGGCGCTCGTCAGCGACGACGAGGAGGGGTTTCGGGACGCCTTCGAGTGGCTGATGGCCGCCTGCGGGGTGGCCATGGTGCTCCTCACCGGGGTCGCGCTCGCGGGGTTGCGGGCCACGCGGCCCCGGACGGTGTTCGTGCTCGCCCTTGCCGCCGCCTTCCCGCTCCTGCTCGGGTCGGTCGTGCTCACGCGCTTCGATCTCTGGCCGGCGGCGCTCGTCGCCGGCGCGCTCGCCGCCTTCGTCCACGGCCGCCACCGGGTCGGCTTCGGAGTGCTCGGCGCCGCGGTCGCGGTGAAGCTCTACCCGGCGGTGCTCGTCCCCGTGGCCGCAGCCTACGTCTGGCGGCGGCGCGGCCGGCGCGAGGTGATTGTCTGCCTGGGCGTGCTCGCGGCCGTCGTCGCGCTCGTCTTTCTTCCGTTCCTCGTCGTCGCGCCCGACGGCGTCGCGCACAGCATCGGCCGCCAGCTCTCGCGGCCGCTCCAGATCGAGAGCCTGGGCTCGGCGCTCTACCTCGCGGCGCACCATCTGTTCGGGCTCGACGTCGAGATGCGCTCCGGGCACGGCTCGCAGAACCTGCACGCGACCGGAACCGGAGTTGCGGCCGTGCTGCTCAGCCTGCTCCAGGCAGGCGTGCTCGTCTGGATCTGGCTGCGGCGACCGGAAACGGCCGAGGAGCTCATCCGCTGGAGCGCGGCGGCGCTCGTCGCCTTTGTCGCCCTCGGGAAGGTGCTCTCGCCGCAGTTCCTGATCTGGCTCGTGCCCGCCGTGCCGCTCGTCGCCGGCCTACGCGGGCTGCGCGCGTCGACGCTGCTCGTCGGAGCACTCGTCCTGACGCAGCTCTGGTTCCCGTCGCGCTACTGGGATCTCGCCCGCGAGCTCGCCTCGCTGCCGTCCCTGCTCGTGCTCGCGCGCGACGTCGTGCTCGTCGCGCTGCTCGTCGTCCTGCTCAGGGATAGGGAACGCGAACCGGCTCGATCGCCGTAGCGCGCCCCGACTCGTCGCACTCGATGAGCGCTCCTTCGATCCGGACGCCGCCCTCGGCGGTCTCGAAGCGGACCGGCAACCCGGTTCGCATCCGGTAGATCGCCTGGTCGCCCTTGACGCCGATCACCGAGTCGTGCGGCCCGCTCATGCCGGCGTCGGTGATCGCCGCCGTGCCGCCCGGCTGGACGCGCGCGTCTGAGGTCTGCACGTGCGTGTGCGTGCCGACCACTGCGGTGACACGGCCGTCCAGCCAGCGCGAGAGCGCGACCTTCTCGCTCGTCGCCTCGGCGTGAACGTCGACCAGAATCACGGGCGTTTGTGCCCGCGCCTCCTCGACGAGCTCGTCGATCACCTCGAACATCGCGACAGCGGGCGAAAGGAAGAGCGAGCCCATGACGTTGATCACTGCCACCCTCGTTCCGTCCTCGGCGGCGGCGACCGTCAGCCCGCGGCCGGGTGCGAACTTCGAGAAGTTCGCGGGCCGGATCACCCGCTCGGAGCTCTCGAGGTAGCTGTTGATCTCCGAGCGCCGCCAGGTGTGGTTGCCGAGCGTGATCACATCCGCGCCGGCGGTGAGAATCCGGGTGGCGAGCTTGGGCGTGATTCCGACTCCGTCCGCGAGGTTCTCTCCGTTCACAACGCAGAACGACGCGCCGAGCTCTTCCCGCAGCCCGCGCAGCCGCTCCTCGACCGCCCGGCGCCCGGGCGCACCCACCACGTCCCCGATGAAAAGGATTTTCAGCGAACCGACAGCACGGCTGCAGGACGCACCGACAGCGACACGTTGTTGCCCGCGTCCTGCGTGTAGCGGGCGAGTGCCTGGCGCTCGACGGCTGTCAGGTCGACCACGACGCCCATCTTGGAGCGCGCTTTGGTGACGGCGGAGCCGACAGTCAAGGCCGGGTCGGCGCGCAGATGCGTGAGTGAGACGACGACGGACGGCGCGGCGTGTGGCCGGATGTCGATCCGGGCGCCGTACGTGCGGTTGGAGAGCACGAAGTCGGTGATCCCGACGACGGTTCCATCCACCGGCGCATAGACGTCCGTCCCGGGCGCGGCACCGACGGCGAGCGCCGACGTGCCGGGGCCGCGGTCACCGCGGAGCTGGTACCAGACGAGCCGGTTCTCCTTCGCCCCCGCGAGGCGATGCCAGATGCGCGCGAAGAGACCGGCGTTGCCCTGTCGCCCGACCGGATCGAGCGCGAGCGAGCCGTTGCCCGCCTGGTGGTAGCCGATCGCCGTCACTGCGGTCTGAGCGACGGGAAGCTGCAGTTGCACCGAGCCCACGGTGGCCACGATCTGGGGCAGCGGCTGGCCTCCCGGCAGGACGTTCGCCTCGGCCAGCGGGCTGGTCGCGACCGGATCTGCGCTCCATGTGCCGAATGCGGTCAGCAGCAGGGTCAGCAAGAGGACTGCCGAAAAGAGAGCGGTCAGGACAAAACGAGCGGCGTGACGCTCCGGTTTTCGCCGGCGCGCTCGCATGCGCTGAACTTCTCTGGGCGCACGCCGCCGCACCGTCTGCCGGTTTCGGGCCGAAGCCATGGGCGGCACCATAGCCGACCCTTCCCAGTCAATCCACTCGTCGGCGTCGCCGTCGGCGATGGTCCTAACGGTTGTCACCTCCTTCCACTCTACGGTTGGGCCTGGACAGACCGGACGGCCCGAGCGCCAATGCCTCATGCGGGTGATGAAGGTGTTGCCGGCGGCGACCGATGGTGCGAGGGACTGGTTCCTGCGGCCGAAAGGCGGAACGAGAATGACTGCGGCACAACTCAAGGCGAAGATCCGCAACTCCCCCTTTGCTTCCCTGCAGACGAGGATCTTGCTGGCGAACGCGTAGCACCGGTTCGACCCCCGCAGCGGCGACCCCCCACGCCGCCGCGTAGATTGTGTGCGTGAGCGCTTTTCCCGCGACGCGCCTTCGCCGCCTGCGGCGCACCGACGCGCTGCGTTCACTGGTGCGCGAGACACGGCTCGACCTCGACGACTTCGTGATGCCGTACTTCGCGGGCCCCTCTACCGTCGTGAACGAGGCGCTGCCCGGCATGAGCCGCTATTCAGTCGAGGATCTCGTCGCCGAGACGGCCGAGCTCGTCGCGCTGGGCGGGAAGGCGGTCCTTCTCTTCGGCGTCCCCGAGGAAAAGGACGACGAAGGCTCCGGAGCGTGGATCGAGGACGGGATCGTGCAGCGCGCACTGCGGGCGCTCCGCGCCGCGCAGCCGGAGCTCGTCCTCATCACGGACGTCTGCCTGTGCGAGTACACCGCCGACGGTCATTGCGGCGTGATCCGGGACGGAGAGGTCGCGAACGACGAGACGATCGAGCTGCTCGCGCGCACTGCGGTCAGCCACGTCGAGGCCGGCGCGGACGCTGTCGCTCCCAGCGACATGATGGACGGGCGTGTCGGCGCCATCCGCGAGGAGCTGCCCGACACGCCGATCGTCGCCTACTCCGCGAAGTACGCGTCCGCGTTCTACGGCCCGTTCCGCGACGTCGCCGAGTCCGCACCCTCGTTCGGCGACCGCCGCGGCTACCAGATGGATCCGGCGAACGTGCGGGAGGCGCTGCGCGAGTGCGAGCTCGATCTGGCCGAGGGGGCGGATGTGCTGATGGTCAAGCCGGCGCTGCCGTACCTCGACGTGATCCGCGCCGTGCGCGAGAGCTTCGACTGCCCGGTGGCTGCGTACAACGTCTCGGGCGAGTACGCGATGCTGAAGTCGGCGGGCGCCGCGGGGCACCTCGACGAGCGCACGGCGGCGATCGAGTCGCTGACCGCGATCAAGCGTGCCGGCGCCGACCTCGTCTTCTCCTACTGGACGAAGGAGCTCGCGACATGGCTCTGAGGCAGCTCTCCGATCTGGCCCGGCGCGCCGAGAGGCTGATTCCGGGAGGCGTCAACTCGCCGGTCCGGGCGATGCGGTCGGTCGGGCTCGACGAGCCCATCTTCGTTCGCAGCGGGAGCGGCTCGACGATCGAAGACGTCGACGGAAACCGCTATGTCGACTGGGTGATGAGCTGGGGCCCGCTCATCTTCGGACATGCCGACGAGGAGACGCTCGCGGCGATCGCCGAGGCTGCGCAGCGCGGAACGACGTTCGGCGCACCAACCGAAGCCGAGGTCGAGTTGGCCTCGGAGATCGTCGACGCCGTCCCCTCGGTCGAGATGGTGCGGCTCGTCTCCTCCGGGACCGAAGCTGCGATGAGCGCCGTCCGGCTCGCGCGCGGCTTCACCCGGCGCGACCGGATCATCAAGTTCGCGGGCTGCTACCACGGCCACTCGGACGGCCTGCTGGCAAGCGCCGGCTCCGGTCTTGCGACGCTCGGGATCCCGTCGAGCCCCGGTGTGCCGACCGGCACGACCGGAGATACCGTCGTCACGACCTACAACGACCTCGATGCGACCGCCGCGGCGGTCGAGCGCTACGGCGAGGGCCTGGCGGCGATCATCGTCGAGCCGGTCGCGGGGAACATGGGCGTGGTGCCGCCTGCGCCCGGCTTTCTCGAGGCGTTGCGCGCTCTCTGCGACGCCTCCGGCGCGCTGCTGATCTTCGACGAGGTGATCACCGGCTTCCGTGTCGCGCGCGGCGGCGCGCAGGAGCGTTACGGCGTGCTCCCGGATCTGACGATTCTCGGGAAGATCGTCGGCGGCGGTCTCCCGGCAGCAGCGTTCGGCGGCCGCGCGGACGTGATGGAGAGGCTCGCGCCGGCCGGCGATGTCTACCAGGCGGGGACGCTCTCGGGGAACCCGCTTGCGACGGCAGCCGGGATCTCGGTGCTTCGGCGCCTGCGGGAGCCGGCCGTCTACGAGGAGCTGGAACGGAAGGCGGCGCGGCTCGAGGCGGGACTCGCCCCGTTCGGGCGCGTTCAGCGGGTTGGCGCGATGGCGACGCTCTTCCTCGCCGCTGAGTTCCCTGCAGATCGGGCGATCCGGAACTTCGAGGACGCGAAGACGAGCGACAGCGAGCGCTACGGCGCCCTGTTCCGGCACCTGCTCGAGCGCGGGATCTACATCGCGCCCTCGCAGTTCGAGTGCCTGTTCGTCTCGCTCGCGCACGCCGACGAGGACATCGACCGCACCGCCGAGGCCGTTGGCGACTTCTTCGGCGACAACTGATCTCTTCGACGCGATCGCCGGCGAGGCGGCCGCCGAGAGCCCGCTCTGGGCCGAGCAGCTGCGCGCCGAGCCCGAGCGCGAGGGCGTCTTCGGACCGCTCGCACCGGCTCGCTTCGTGCTCGGGCTCGAGACGATCTACGAGGGGTATCTCGTGCACTACGGCCGGCCGCGCCTCTTCGCGCCGGCGGACGGAGATCTCGGGCTCTTGCTCGGCGACTACCTGTACGCGCACGGGCTCGTCCGGATTGCCGCCACCGGGGATCTCAATGCGGTGGCGACTCTCGCCGAGCTGATCTCGACCTGCGCGCACCTCCGAGCGGAACAGGCAGACGGCGACGGGGAGGCCTGGATCGACGCGGTGCGCCGGCTCGGCGGCGATCCAGATCGTGCGGTGGTGGAGCGCGCTCTCGCGACGCACACCTCGCGGTTGGATAAGCTCGCCCCATGATCGCCTGGTTGCTCGCCGACGCCGCCGAAGAGGGGAAGAACGTGATCCTCGGCATGCTCGTCACCGGTCTCATCTTTGTGGCCGTGATCGCGATCGGCGAGACCACGCACGCGCTGCGCCACCGGCGCAAGCGCTAGAGCGACTAGCCGTAGACTGAGCGCGATGGCTCCTCCCGGCGACCTGCGCGAGTGGATTCGCCTGCTCCAGGACGAGGGTGAGCTCGTCCGCGTCTCCGCAGAGGTCGATCCCGACCTCGAGATCACGGAGATCGTCGACCGCACGGTCAAGGCCGGCGGCCCGGCGCTCCTGTTCGAGCGGCCGAAGGGGTCGGCGCATCCCCTCCTGATCAACCAGTTCGGCACCGAGCGGCGGATGTGCATGGCGTTCGGCGTCGAGCGCCTCGACGACGTCGCCACGAAGCTGGAGGACGTCCTCGAAATGCAGCCGCCGCAAGGGCTCGCCGACAAGGTGCGTGGCCTGAAGAAGCTGAAGTCGATTGCAGACTCGCTGCCGAAGACGGTCTCGCGCGGCGCGAGCCAGGAGATCGTGCTCACCGGCGACGACGTCAACCTCGACCTGCTCCCGATTCAGCGTTGCTGGCCAGGTGACCCGGCGCCGTTCATCACGCTTCCCGCGGTGATCACGAAGGACCCGCACACCGGTGTCCGCAACGTCGGCATGTACCGGATGCAGAAGATCGACGCACGCTCGACATACATGCACTGGCAGATCCACAAGGACGGGCGCGCCGACTATCTCGCGACCGACGGCTCGATCCCGGTCGCTGTCGCGCTCGGCCTCGATCCCGTCACCGCCTACTCTGCGAGTGCGCCGCTGCCGAAGCACATCGACGAGTTCATGCTCGCCGGCTTCCTCCGCGGCGAGCCGGTCGAGCTGGTCACGGCGAAGACAGTCGACCTCGAGGTGCCCGCAAACGCCGAGATCGTCCTGGAAGGGACGATCGAGAAGGGCGAGGTCGGCATGGAAGGCCCCTTCGGGGACCACACCGGCTACTACACGGC
>JAXIPI010000035.1:0-3591 GCA_045403015.1 Gaiellaceae bacterium
CGAGTGCTCGCCCAACAGAGATGCCGATCAGAAGGGCGGCCACGAGACCGAGCACGGCCAGCGCCGGAATCCAGAGTGGCCGGCGGGGCGGCTTGCGGGGCCGCCTCTCGAACGTGCTCAAGGCTCGTAGTCCCGCGCTCCGCGCGCGTAGAGATGGAACGCAGCGGCCTCGACCACCGAAAGCGTCTGCGGCCAGCCCGGCGCAGGCGCCTTCTCGGCCACAGCGGAACGGCTCCACCGTTCGGCTTCGGCGTAGGCTGCGACGAGCTCCCGCACCGTGAACACGCCGCCGACACGCCGACGGAGCTCGGCGAGGACCGCATCGACCTGCGCATGCAGGCGTTCGCGTGCAGGCGACTCGCGCGTCTGTTCGAGCAGGCGGCGGTAGCCGTCCTCCCAGTCGCGGCGCGCGCTCTCGACCTCAGCCTCGGAAACCTGCACGCGCTCGATCCTAGAGTTCGATGCAGCAGCGTTGTGGCGGCCAGAGCGGGTCGACCTCGGCGAGCACTCGTTCACCCAGGAGATAGCCGGGATTCGCGAGCGCGTAGGCCGCGTGCGCGTGGAGGCACTTGAGCCGTCGGGGGTTCGCGCTGCCGCCGATGCCGAGCTCGAGCGACGTGCCCTCGTCGCGGCCGGTCCTGCCATCCGCAAGCGCCTTTCGGACCACACGCTGCTCCACTGTGGCGCGTTCGAGGTCGGCTGCGAGCTCCGTGTCGCGCTCCACTTCCGCGCTCCAGCGCTCCACTCCACCCGCAGCCTCGAGTCGGGAGATGGCCGCGACGAGCTGCGGACACGTGAGGTAATACGTAGTCGGAAACGGGTCGCCGGCGTCGTCGTACGGCGCCTGCTCGGTCACCGCGGGCGCCCCGAACGGGCAGCGGGCGACTACGCGGAGGAACGCACGGGGCCGTCGGCCAAGCTGTCGCTCGACGAGCGCGCGGTCATCCATCCCGCCCGATCGTAGCCCCGGCCTGCCTGGCGTGGGCACGCCGCCACTGCTGGACGCCCTTCACGATGAAGAGTCGCTCTCCCGGCCGCACGAGGCTCATCCGCCTCGCTTCGCGCGAGAGCGCCGCCACCGTCGTCGAGTCGGCGAGGCGCGCCTGGAGGCGGCTCCGCTCCTCGCGCAGCTGCTGCACCTCGGCCGCCCGCTCCTCGAGCGAGGAACGGGTCTCGAAATAGCTGGAGACCGGCTGGTAGTAGAGAAAGCCGATGAAGGCCGCCGCGGCGAGCACGCACCAGCGCAGGAGCACGGCCGAGCGGCGCCCGCGCAGGCGGCGCTTCGTCACGCGTTTGCGCGGCGCGGGCTTGGAGGAGGGAGAGGTTCGGCGGGCCACGAGGAACGATTCCGCAGCCGCCCGCACGTTCCTCTAGACGATGTCGACCTTGATCACGTTGGTCGAGCCGGGGATGTTCACCGCGGTGCCGGCGGTGATCACGACGCGGTCTCCGGACTCGACGATCTCCGTGTGCCGCGCCGCGGCGAGCGAGGTCGCCCAGAGCTCCTCGACGTCCGCGCACTCCGGTATGGGCACGGGCGTCACGCCCCACTCGAGCGCCATGTGCTTCAGCGAGTAATCGTGATGGGTCAGGCCGATGATCGGGCGGCGAGGCCGCAGGCGCGCAACGGCCGACGCGGTGCGACCCGTGAAGGTCGGGACGAGGATCGCCTTCGCCTCCAGCGCCTCAGCGATGTCGCAGGCGGCGTTCGACATCGCCTGCCCCACGGTGGGCTTCTCCTCTGCCTGCGGGATCTCATGGCGGTAATCGAGACTCGGCTCGACTGCCCGCGCGATCCGGTCCATGAACGCCACCGACTCGGTCGGGAACTCGCCGACGGCCGTCTCGCCGGAGAGCATGATCGCGCTCGTGCCGTCGAGGATCGCGTTCGCAACGTCCGAGGCCTCCGCGCGCGTCGGCTCGGGGGCGTGGATCATCGACTCGAGCATCTGCGTCGCGGTGATCACCGGCTTGCCGCGCTCGAGGGAGCGCAGGATGATCCGCTTCTGCAGGAGCGGCACCGCGACCGCGCCCATCTCGACCCCGAGATCGCCCCGCGCCACCATCACCGCGTCCGCCTCGCGCAGGATGTCGTCCAGCACGGCAACCGCCTCGGCCTTCTCGATCTTGGCGATCACATGGGCAGTCGAGCCGGATGCCTCGATCAATGTCTTGAGCGCCTGCACATCCGATGCCGAGCGCACGAACGAGAGCGCGACGAAGTCGCAGCCGAGCTCGAGCGCGAACTGGAGATCGTCGATGTCCTTCCGCGTCAGTGACGGGATCGGGAGCGGGATGCCGGGCAGATTGACGCCCTTGTGCGAGAGGACCGTGCCGCCGACGAGCACCTCACAGCGGGCTCGGCCCCGTTCGACGTCCTGGACACGGAGCCGGACAGCGCCGTCGTCGATGAGGACGTCGAACCCCGGCTGGAGGATGGAGCCGAGCACTGCCGGCAAGATTGGAAGGTCGCCGTCTCTGGCTCCGTCCTCGCCGGAGATCGTCACGAAGCCGCCGCGCACCAGCTCGACCGGATCGCTGAGGTCCCCAATGCGCAGCTTCGGCCCCTGGAGGTCTGCGATCACGGCGACCGGGCGGCCGACCTCCTGTGCGGCAGCGCGGATCACTCGTGCGCGCTCGGCGTGATCCTCGTGCGTCCCGTGCGAGAAGTTGAGCCGCGCACCGTCGATCATCCGCATCAGCGGCAGCAACACCTCGGGCTCGGAAGACGCCGGCCCGATCGTGGCGACGATCTTCGTGCGGCGTGGAACGACGGCCATCGCCGACAGGCTAGCGGCGCGCCCTAGGAAAGGCGCTCCACCCCGGATACTGCGCGCGGCTACCGAGCTCTTCTTCGATCCGGAGGAGCTGGTTGTACTTGGCGACGCGGTCGGAGCGTGCGGGCGCACCGGTCTTGATCTGCCCGGTGCCGAGCGCGACCGCAAGGTCGGCGATCGTGGCGTCCTCGGTCTCGCCCGACCGATGCGACATCACCGCCGTGTAGCCGCTCGCCTGCGCGAGGCGAACGGCCTCGATCGTCTCGGTCAGCGTGCCGATCTGGTTCACCTTGACGAGGATCGAGTTCGCGACCCCGCGCTCGATTCCCTGACGCAGCCGTTCCGGGTTCGTCACGAACAGGTCGTCCCCGACGAGCTGCACGCGATCGCCGAGCTCGCTCGTGAGCATCGCCCACGCGTCCCAGTCGTCCTCCGCGAGGCCGTCCTCGATCGAGACGATCGGGTAGCGCTCTGTCAGATCGGCCCAGAAGCCCGGCATCTCGGCGCTCGCGCGCTCGCGGCCCTCGAACCGGTAGACGCCGTCGGAAAAGATCTCGCTCGCGGCTGGGTCCAGCGCGATCACGACCCTGTCGCGGTGTCCTGCGCGCTCGGCTGCCTCCAGGATCACGTCGATCGCGGCCTCGCTCGACTCGAGGTCGGGCGCGAAGCCGCCCTCGTCACCAACGCCGGTCGCGAGCCCGCGCTCGGAGAGAAGCTTCTTCAGCGCGTGATAGACCTCTGCGCCGATCCTGAGCCCCTCTGCGAAGCTGTCCGCGCCAACGGGGACGAGCATGAACTCCTGCAGGTCGATCGA
>JAXIPI010000220.1:0-46697 GCA_045403015.1 Gaiellaceae bacterium
GACTGGGTCAACCACGCAGGCGGCAGCGGCGCCAGCGGCTGGGATCTCAACCAGGGAGATCAGTTCATCGTCGCCGACATCGACGCCGACACCCGCGACGAACTGATCGTCGTCAGCCCCAACGGCCAATGGATCGGCATCCTCCGCGAGGACAACGGCGGCCTCAGCGCCGGCTGGATCAAGAACGACTGGGTCAACGATCCTGGCGGCAGCGGCGCCAGCGGCTGGGACCTCAGGCAAGGTGATCGCTTCTTCGTCGCCGACATCGACGCCGACAACCGCGACGAGCTCGTGATCGTCTCGCCCGACACACAATGGATCGGAGTCCTCCAGGAAGCGGGCGGCGGGCTCGAAGCCACCTGGCTCGGAAATGACTGGGTCAACCACCCAGGCGGCAGCGGCGCCAGCGGCTGGGACCTCAAGCTGGGCGACCGGTTCTTCGTCGCCGACGTGGATGCGAACAACCACCAGGAGCTGCTCGTCTCCAGTCCCAACGGCCGCTGGTTGGGGCTGTTCAGGGACTCCGGCGGCGGGCTGGCGGCGACATGGATCACGGCGGACTGGGTCGAGCCGACGGGCGGCGCGCTCGGCGCGCTGCTGGCCGGAGGGATCCTGAGCGCGAGCGTACGCCTCCGGCTGCAAACGCTCCGAACGTTCGACTTCGCGAATGCAACGCCGATGCCGGTTCTCAGCTCTCGGGACAACGTCGACCAGCCCTACACCGAGACGATCCGTCCCGGCTCCGGCCAGGCGGCCGGGAAGGACGTGCTCTACATCGGGATCAACGACTTCGGCGGCTTCGGCGGAACGGGCGGGCGCACGGCGACGATCGAGGCCTGCTTCGACGCCGGGGCGCCGACACCGGCCTTCACGTCGATCAGGCTCGAGCGCCGCACCACAAGCGGTCAGGACGGGCCTCCGATCCGGCCCGCCGTCCATTCCGACGGGACGGTCTACGCGGTGTTCTCCAGCTGGCAGACGTTCAGCAACGTGACAGGCGTTGGAACTGCGGATGTGGTCGTCGTCCGCGACGACGATTGGGGCCGAAGCGCGAACCCGTTCTCGGCCCTCGTCGACCCAGGCGACAACGTTGCCGGGATGCGGGTCACGACGGGAATGAACTTCACGTTCAATTTCATGGCCGGCCAGGAACGCCACTCCTGCCCTCTTTCGATCGCGGTCGACCCTCGCACGAGCGACACCGTCTGGGTCGCATGGGGCGACCTTCCCGGTGGTGTGCCGACTCTGCACGTCAACCGGTCGACCGATCGCGGCGTGACCTGGTCGGCAGACCTACGCGCGATCGCGAACGCCACGAACCCCGCGCTCGCCGTCACAGACGACGGCACAGTCGGCTTCATGTTCCAGCAGCTGACCGGCACCGCGCCGGCGACGCGCTGGAACACCCACTTCCAACGGACGAGCGACGGGACGAACTGGACCGACTTCATGCTCGCCACGGTCCCTTCGAACGCGCCCGCAAGCGCCTTCTTGCCCTACCTGGGCGACTACCTCGGGCTGAAGACGCATGGCGTCGACTTCTACGGGGTCTTCAGCACGAACAACACCCCGCTGGCAACGAACTTTCCGCAAGGCGTCCGTTTCCTCCGGAACGCGGACTGGACCACGAACGCGCTCCGCAACGCCGCCAACACGACGAACGTCGCGATCTCGATCGACCCGTTCTTCGTCAAGATCACGCCTCCACCCGACGGGCCTGACGTGCGCATCACGTGCACCGACAAGGCCTCGACGCCCTTCGGCCACGGCAGGATCGAAGCACTCGGCGGGATCGAGAACGGCGTCCCGTGGAAGCTCACCGTTCCACAGGTCATCGCGCGGATCGAAGAGGAGGACCAGCGATTCTTCGTCGAGGAGCCCGTCGGTGACCGCGTGGGGGTCGTGATCGCGACGACCTCCCGCGGGCGGCGCTTCGTGAAGACGGTCGCCGACGGCGACGAACCGAACAACCTCATCGCCCTCCCGGACTGCCCGTAGACACGACACTCGAACCGATCGGAGCTCGCTAGTGCAGGAACTCTTCCCCATTTTGTTCGGCCTCGTCCTCGGCGCGGCTCTCGGCTTCGTCCGTCCCTCGCTGCGCTTGCCCGTCGGTGCCGTCCTCGCGATCGCCCTCGGTGTACTCGCCACGGTCGTCACAGGAGAGTTCTCGTCGAGCTGGGCGTATCTCCTGGTCGACATTCCGCTCGTCGCACTCTCAGCGCTTGCGGGACTCCTCGCCGGGCGGCGGGTAGCCGCAGGCGCCTCGCCGCCTTGACGCGGGCTTGCGGCCGCCGCTACCCTCGATCGCGTCAAGCGACCGTGGAAGGAGGAGCGTCCAGATGAATGTGAGTTTCGCCCCCTTCCCCGGCGTCGCCTGACCCCACGAGCAGCCTTCCTCTCTGAGCTCTTGGCACGGGCGGCGCCCCGACGCCAGCCTTCTGCCAGGGAGATCGATTGCTCGAGCTCGACAGCCCGGCCGACAACACGTGGCCCACGCAACACCCAGTTCAGCAGCACACAGGCCAGCCGATGCGCCTGCACGCGATGGACGCGTGGGTTCGTGACGCCTCGGTCCTGACCAATGCGGACGAGCTGAAGGCCGTCCTCCACGCTGCCGCGGCGGCCGGCGGCGCGACCGTCGTCGGCGAGGAGTTCTGCGCGTTTCCAAACGGCGCCGTGACGGGCGTGCTCCTGCTCGCCCAATCGCACCTCAGCATCCACACGTGGCCAGAGCTCGGACTCGCCAACATCGACCTCCTCACATGCGGAGACATCGACGGCGGCGTCGTGCTGAGGACGATCCGCGAGCGTCTCGATGTCGAGCGAGCGAATGTTCGCTGCATCCGGCGGGCCCTTGACTGAGGAGCGCCGCATCGTCCGCGACGTGGCCGCCGCCGTCGGGCTCGCAGAGGGAGAGCGGGGCGTCCGGGCCGTGCTGGACACGCTTGCCCGGCTCGAGCCCGTCTCGACCCGCCGCATCAGCCGGGCGGCCGAGCTGCCGGTCCCGATCGTCGCCGCGGTCTGCGGCGAGCTCCGCAAGCACTCGGTCGTCGCGGAGGAGCGGCCCACGCAGCTGACGACGACGGGACGCGAGCTCTTCGCCGGCGGCAGCCTCCACATCGGCCGCGCGGCGTGCCCGGACTGCCGCGGGCGAGGGATCGTCGTCAACGGCGAGCTCTCGACGCTCGTGCGCGAGCTCTCGGAGGCCGTCCGTGGCGGACCACCCGCCCGGCTCGAGCTCGACCAGTGCCATTGCACAGTGGACACGAAGCTGCGACGGCTGCTCGCGATCCACGAGGCCGGAGCGCTCGTCGGCCGGCGTGTCCTCCTGCTCGGCGACGATGATCTGACGGCGCTCGCTCTCAAGCTGGTCGTGCGCTGCCATGGCTCGCACGCCACGATCGCAAGCCTCGCGATCGTGGACGTCGATCCGGCGCTGGTCTCCTTCCTCGACCGCGAGCTCGGCGACGCGCCGTTCCCGGTCACCTGTATCGAGCACGACCTCCGCCGGCCGTTGCCGCCAAGGCTCGTGGGAGCGTTCGACACGGTCGTCACCGATCCGCCCTACACGACCGCCGCCGCTCGGCTCTTTCTCTCGCGCGCGGCGGACGCGCTCGACCACGGCCGGGGCGACGTCTTCCTGTCGTTCGGGTCGAGGCGACCAAACGCCGCAGTGCAGCTGCAGCGTGCGATCGTGGAGATCGGCTTCGTGATCCAGCGGCTCTCCCGGGACTTCAACGAGTACGTCGGCGCCGGAGTCCTCGGCGGCACGAGCCACCTCTACCATCTCGCGGCCACCGACGCGCTCACGCCCGCGGTCACAGGGAACTTCGGCGAGCCGCTTTATACCGCCGACTGACAAGGGGTTGCCCGCCCGTCACAACCTATGCGAATGTTGAGACTCCGGGGTCGCGCGAGGAGGTAACCATGACTGACTGGTGGGAGCGACCCTACGAGGGTGGCAACATGATCGAGCTGCCCGGATTCGCACGGCCTATGTTCCCCGCCGATGCGACCGAACAAGGCAAGACGCCCTCGACCGACGGCGCCGACGTAATCGCCTACAAGCGCACCGTCGCTCGGCTCGGCCGGTGGGAGTGGAACCCCGACGGATGGGATGACAGCTATTCGAACGCGTTCGCCCATGGCGAAGACGGTGGCAACGTCGCCGAGTCGGGGATGGCGGGTGTGCAGCGGCAAGCCAACATCTCACCCGCCACGGGCTGGGTCGACGAGACGACCTTCAACCTGCTCCGATCGGTGAAGATCCCGGAAGGGCTCCAGCATGCCGGCGAGCACGCGATGGACTCGGTCGCGCAAACATTGCTGAAAGAGGCGTGGGAGACAGCGGTCCGCCTGGCGGAAGCCGCCGCTGAAGCCGAACGCGGCGGGAGCCTGGAGGAGGTGCAGGTGACGCCGGATGCCGGCGATCCGAACTGGGGCGGATCGAACAACGTGATGCAGCAGTTCATCGAGCCATTCATGACGAAGCGCGGGCTCCCGATCGGCTCGGGCAAGCGGACGCCGGCCGAGAACGCGGCGGTGGGCGGCTCCGCGACCTCAGACCACCTGACTACCAAGTCAACGACCGCGGCGCGGGACTTTCCGACCTTCACGGGCGAGGAGCATGCACGAGCGCTGGCAGCGTCGATGGGGTGTGATACCTGGCGGCCGAACCGCTTTGACAGCTTCACGTTCTCAGCAGGAGGCCGTCGATGGAGCGCGCAGATCCTCTGGGGCGCGGACATCAATCATTCCGACCACGTGCACGTCGGGATCTCTCCGGCATGACGATTCAGCGACGGCTCTAGCGTTCATCGGTGAAGGAGCTCGCGATCATCGCCGCGGTCCTCGGCGCTCTCGTCGCTGTCGGCCTCGCGATCTGGCTGATACCGCGCTGGCAAGTCGATCGCTGGCGCCGCGCGGGGATCTCCGACGAGGAGAAGCTCGCCGAGCTCGGCGTGCAGGCGCGGAGCAGCATCACACAGGCGCTCGGTGGGCTGGCGCTCATCGTCACGATTGCGATCACCGCATTCCAGGTCAACGAAGCACGGCGAAGTTCAGACAGTGCTCAGCAAAACGCGGACAAGAACTTCGACCTCGCTCAGCAGAGCGCAGCCAGGAACTTCGCACTGGCTCAGCGAGGACAGGTGTCGGAGCGGTTCTCGAGAGCGGTCGAGCAACTCGGCGCGACGGACGAGAACAGAAACCCCGACACCGCTGTGCGCACGGGTGCGCTGTTTTCGTTGATGCGCATCGGCATCGACTCACCGGCGCACACGCAGCCGGCTCTGCTCGTCGTGGCCACCTACGTGAGGAGATTCAAGAAGCCGGCGAAGCTCCAGCCGAACGGTTGCGGCGCGGACTACGACTTCACTCAGAGCCAACCGGACATCGCGAACGCGCTTCGATTCGTGCTGTACAGGATCGCGGCGAAGCTGAAAGACAAGAAGGAGTTCCTTGGCCTCAGGGGCGCCAACCTCAACGGACTTGCTCTTGATGGGCTGAATCTCAGCGGGTTCGACCTCACCCGGATCAAGTTCGCTCACGCCTCGTTGCTGCGCGCGGACTTCCGCGGCGCAAACCTCCGGCGGGCGAACTTCGAGCATGCCTGCCTCATCGGCGCGAAATTCAAAGGCGCATCCCTAGAAGGAGCACAGTTCACGGGTGCAACGTTCACCGAGCGTGGTCGCGACCTGTCGCCTCTGTCGGAGGTCCAGAAGAGCCAGGTCAAGGTCGTTCCGCCCTAGCAGCGCTACCCTCGCTTTCGAATTCGAAGGTGCCCGTGGTTGCTCCCGAGCCTCACTTACGCTTTCATAAGGAACCAGCCCTTCCGACGCGGGAGCATGCAGGCGCGATGGAGACAGAAGACCTGAAGACGAACGGCCCAGACGTCTCCGCCCTGGTGCCGGGCGAGCTGCGGCGGGAGCGCATGCTCTCGGCGTTGCACGAGCGCGAGTTCCTCCGGGTCACCGAGCTCGGAGAGATGTTCGGCATCTCCGAGGTGACGGTGCGCAGCGACCTCGACACGCTCGCCGAGAACGGTCGCGTGATGCGCGTTCGCGGCGGCGCCATGGCTCCGCGCGCACGCCCGGGTGAGCGCCCGTTCGAGGAGATGCGGGCAGCTCAGGCGGCCGAGAAGGCGCGCATCGGCCGCGCCGCGGCGGAGCTTGTGCGCAGCGGCGAAACGGTGATCCTCGACGTCGGCACGACCACCACGGCGGTCGCCCGCGCGCTCATCGCGCGGCAGGACCTGCAGGAGGTCGGCGTCTTCACGAACGCGATCAACATCGCGCTGGAGTTCGAGCCCGCGATCCCGCGTTTCTCGGTCGTCGTCCTCGGCGGCACGCTGCGACCGCTCCAGCACTCGCTCGTCGATCCGCTCGGCGGCCTCGCACTCGCCCAGATCCAGGCGAGCGCCGTGTTCCTCGGCTGCAACGGGGTCGACCCCGACGGCGGCGTGACGAACATCAACCTGCCCGAGGCAGCGGTCAAGCGCCGGATGCTCGCCGCAGCGCATCGGCGCATCGTCGTCGCAGACGGCTCCAAGCTCGGCCGCGTCGAGCTCGCCCGTCTCTGCTCGGTGGACGAGATCGACCTCCTCATCACCGACGCCTCCGCGGACGACGCGGTGCTCGCGCGGCTGCGCGAGCGGGACGTCGAGGTCCTCGTCGCGACGTGACCGAGCTCCTTCGGCACGAGCTGCGGGACGGGACGGGTCGCCGCCTCTTCGTCTACGGCCCGCTGCAGGGAACGCTTCCACCGACAGGCGACGACGGCGCCCCAACCGGCCTGCACAAGCGCTTCGACCCCTTCACACGCACCTGGGTCGCGGTCTCCGCGTCGAGGAATGCGCGGCCGAACGATGCCCGCCCCGACGACCCGCCGCGCGAGTGTCCGCTCTGCCCGGGGGGCGCCGAGGTGCCGTTCCCCTATGAGAGCGCCGTCTTCGAGAACCGCTTTCCCGCGCTCGCCGGCGAGCCTCCCGCCGTGGAGCCCCAGCCGCTCACTGCACCCGCTGTCGGACGCTGCGAAGTCGTGCTCTACACCGACGAGCACGAGGGCTCGCTCGCCACGCTCTCCGACGATGCCGTCGGCCGAGTCCTGGCGATGTGGCGCGACCGCTCGCGGGAGCTCTGGGACGATCCCCGGCATGCGTTCGTGATGATCTTCGAGAACCGCGGGGTCGCGGCCGGTGCAACCCTGTCCCATCCGCATGGTCAGATCTACGCGTTCGACCACGTCCCGCCGGTCCAGCGCGAGAAGCTGGCCGCGCTCCAGGAGCATCGAGGACGGACCGGATTCTGCCTCGCGTGTGAGATGCGGGACGCAGACGACCGCGACGACGAACGCCGGGTGGCTGCGAACGACAGCTTCGTGGTCTCCGTTCCGTATGCGGCCCGCTGGCCCTATGAGGTGCACGTCAAGGCCCGCCGGCACGGCCTCTGCCGCCTGGCCGACCTGACTGCAGAGGAGGAGCTCGATCTCGGACTCGCACTTCGCGACGTCGTCTACCGGTACGACCGGCTCTTCGAGGATCCCCTCGCCTACATGATGGTCGCCCAGGAGGCGCCCGAGGAAAGCGACGACTGGCATCTCCACTTCGAGTTCTCGCCGCCCAACCGAAGTGCGTCGCAACTAAAGGTTCGCGCGAGCGTCGAAACCGCGACGGGATTCTTCATCAACGACACCTTGCCCGAAGCGAGCGCCCATGCCCTGGCCCGAATCGACGTGCCCGATCTCCGGCTGCGCCGCAGCGTCTTGCGGGACGTCGTCGAGGCCGCCCGGGAGCCTGTCGCCGCGGTCGCGAGCTCGGCGGATACTTTCGAAACCGACAGCTAAAGGACTATGTTGACAAGACTTCGGAAATAAGAGAATGTCCTCCACACCAAAGCCGGGACCGACCGCCCGGTCGACCGTTGCACGACGCTGTGCATGGAAGGAGAAGAGCATGACTCGACAGAAGCACGTGCTCGCGCTCGCCCTGGCGCTGAGCGTCCTCGTGGCCACCGTGGCGTCGTCTGCGTCGGCCAGGATCGACACGCCTCAGCAGTCGACGGCCGCGACGATCACGATCTGGGACTTCTTCGTCAACAGCCCGAAAGAGCGGGCCGCCCTGATGGTGGTCGCGAACCAGTGGGCGAAGAAGACCGGAAACAAGGTGGTCAACCCCGGCGACGTGGCCGACTCGTTGACGAAGTACCCACTGGCGGCGCGTGGAGGCCGTGGGCCCGACGTAGTCCAGTTCCCGCACGACAACCTCGGTCGCTTCGCAGCGGCCGGCGTGATCGCAAGCTCGCCCTCGGGCTTCGCGATCGACAAGTCGCTCTATGCGCCGGTGGCCACTCAGGCGATCACGTACAAGGGCAAGGTCTGGGGCCTGCCGATCGCGCGTGAGACGACGTTCCTCTTCTACAACAAGGCTCTCATCGCGCAGCCTCCCAAGACATGGACTGAGCTGATAGCCGCGGCCAAGAGGCTCACCTCCGGCGATCAGTACGGCTTCCTCTGGGCGCCGGCCGACTTCTACTACGACTACGCCTTCATCGGCGGCTACGGCGGGTTCGTCTTCCAGTCCACGAAGGCGGGCTTCAACGGACGCCGGCTCGGTCTGGCGACTCCCGGCGCAATCGCCGGGTTCCAGCTGATCCAGGACCTGGTCCAGAAGCACAAGCTGGTGCCGGCGACGACGAACTACGACATCATGGACGGGAAGTTCGGCAGCGGCCAAGCCGCGATGATCATCAACGGCCCGTGGGGCGTTCAGAACTACGCCGCGAAGAAGATCAACTTCGGGGTCGCCCCGCTGCCCACGCTCCCGAACGGCAAGGCTCCGACGCCGTTCGTCGGCGTGCAGATGCTCGGTGTGAACAGCCGCTCCAAGAACGCGCGGGCGGCATGGGATCTCGTCCGCTATCTGAGCATCAACCTCCCGCTGCCGCTGTACAAGGCATCGGGACGAGTGCCGGCAACCGTTGCGGCCTCGAATGCAAAGGTGGTCAAGTCGAACCCGGTCACGCAGGTCGTGATCGCGTCGTCGAACAAGGGCCAGCCGATGCCCAACATCCCCGAGATGGGCGCGGTCTGGACGCCCGCCGCGAGCGTCCTCCAGCTCCTCGTCAAGGGCGAGGTGACCGCTCGTGAGGCGGCTGTGCAAATGACGAACCAGATCGCGAAAGCGATCTCCCAGCAGGGCTAGAAGACGGAGTCCAGAGTCCGAGCGGGGCGCGGCCGAGCACGGTCGCGTCCCGCTCCCCGACCCGCGCGAGCGAGGAGGATCGGTGGCGACGAGGACAGCGACGCCGTACGCACGGCCGCGATTCGCAAGAACGCGCGAGAACGCGTTCGCCTACGCGTACATCCTGCCGGGATTCCTGTTCATCGGTCTGGCGACGATCGTCGGCACCGTCTACAGCCTCTACATCTCGTTCACGAACTACGACGGCCTCACGCACTTCGACACGTTCGACTGGGTCGGGCTCGAGAACTACCGGGAGGTGCTGTTCGGGGTCGACCTCGGCACGTTCTGGATGGTGCTGGAGTGGACCCTCGCGTTCGCTCTGCTGAGCACACTCCTGACCTTCGCCGTCGGCCTCGCACTCGCCCTGCTGCTCAACGACCAGCGGCTGCCCGAGCGCAGCCTCTACCGGACGCTCCTGATCATCCCCTGGGCGCTTCCCGCGACGATCACGATCCTCGCCTGGAGCGGCATCTTCAACGACGACTTCGGCTACCTGAACCAGTTCCTGAACGCGACCGGGCTCGGCGACATTCCGTGGCTGGGCGACGCGTTCTGGGCGAAGGTCTCGGTCCTGATCCTGAACACCTGGCTCGCCTTCCCGTTCATGATGACCGCCTGCCTCGGGGCGCTCCAGTCGATCCCCGACGAGCTGAACGAGGCGGCCGTTGTGGACGGTGCAGGCGTCCGGTCGCGGTTCAGGTACGTGACGCTGCCGCACCTTCGCTTCGTGATCACGCCGCTCCTGATCGGCACCTTCGCCTACCAGTTCAACAACTTCAACGTCGTTTATCTGCTGACCGCGGGTAACCCGGCGGTCGAGAACTCGGACGCGGGCGGCACCGACATCCTCGTCTCGTACACCTACAAGCTGACCCTCGTCCAGCAGCAGTTCGCCGTCGCCGCCGCCTACACCGTCATCATCTTCCTGATCATCGGAACGATCAGCGCGGTGCAGATGAAGCTGTCCCGCTCCTTCGAGGATGTGAAGTGACCACCGTCACCACCGACCTCGAGCTGCTCCGGCGCCGCTCGCGGAACCGCCGGCTGCTCGGGCTCTTCGTCAAGCGCTTTGTGATCCTGCTGACGATCGTCGTCGTCGTGGCGCCCGGCTATTTCATCGTGCTGGCCTCGCTCCAGCCGGGCTCGTCGTTCTTCAGCGGCACGCTGCTCCCGCGCAATCTCACGCTCGACAACTACCGGACGCTGTTCAGCGACACCGAGTTCCCGACCTGGGTGCGGAACAGCATGATCGTCTGCACCGGGGTCTCCCTGATCTCGACCTCGTGCGTCGCCTTGATGGCGTACGCGTTCGCGCGGCTCCGCTTCTTCGGCCGCCGGTACGGCCTCTTCGGCCTATTGCTGATCCAGATGTTCCCGATCGGGATTGCGATCCCGGCGTACTACTTCTTCCTGCTGAAGCTGACCGAATGGACGGACGGCCATGTGGGCCTGGAGACGTACAGCGGGCTCATCCTGCTGCTCAGCGGCACCGGGATGGCGTTCTACGCCTGGCTCTTCAAGGGCTACATCGACTCGACGCCGAAGGAGCTGGAGGAGGCGGCCTTCGTCGACGGCGCCACGCGGTTGCAGGCCCTGCGGTACGTGATCCTCCCACTCGTCCGGCCGATGATCGCCGTCGTCTTCCTGCTGGTCTTCATCGCCACCTACAGCGAATACGTCCTCTCGAGCCTCGTCTTCACCGTCGCCCAGGACAAGTTCACGCTTCCGCTCGGGCTGCGGGGCTTCATCTTCCAGCGCTTCACCGAGAACTGGGGCCAGTTCGCGGCCGCCGCCGTCATCGGTTCCGTGCCACTGATGCTCGTCTTCATCTTCATGCAACGCCACCTCGTCTCAGGGCTGGCGCGCGGCGCAGTCAAGGGATAAGCGACCGACTCGTAAGGAGAGAGCCATGCGCAAGAGATTGCTGATCGCCCTTCCAATCTTCCTGTTCCTCGTCGCCGGAGTCTCCGCCGCAGCGGACCGGCACGACTCCACTCTCGCGAATCCCGGCTTCGAGGACGGCGGTGCCGCAACGGGGTCCCCGTCCGGCTGGCGCAGTGCCGGCGACACCGGCGCCGACTTCACCGAGGCAGGCGGCCACTCAGCCGGCTTCCACCTCACGCACTGGAGCGCCGACGCCTACAAGGTCGAGACCAGGCAGCAGGTGCGACACCTGGACGACGGCTGGTACACGCTCCGCGCCTGGGTGCGAGGGAGTGCGGGCGAGAACGACAGCTCGATCGGACTCGACTGCGGGCACGACGACGGCGCGCGCGTCCAGGTGCCGGTGTCCACCTCGCAGTGGCTGCAGATCGTCGTCTCGGCGCGGGTCGAGCACGGGTCCTGCACGATCGCGCTCCGCACCGAGGCGGCGGCGGGAGAGTGGGCGCACTTCGACGACGTCGAGCTCGTCCCGGGCGCGGCACGGCTGTCGATTCTCGGCGCCGACGTCTCGAGCCTGGCGAAGTCCGAGGACAAGGGTGGCGTCTACCGCACCTCGCGCGGAAAGCGCGGGGACGCGCTCGACATCCTCGAGGACGCAGGCCTCAACTACGTCCGGCTGCGCGTCTGGGTCGACCCGGCCGACGGCTACCACGACAAGGCCGAGTTGCTCGAGATGGCCCGCCGGGCCAAGAAGGAAGGACTGAAGGTCCTTGTCGATCTGCACTACTCGGACTTCTGGGCAGACCCCGGCAAGCAGTGGACTCCCGCCGCCTGGGAGGGTCAGAGCTTCGACCAGCTTCTGGAGACCTTCACGGCGTACACCCGCGACATCGTCGCGAGCCTCGTCGCGCAGGGAACGCCGCCGGCCATGATCCAGTTGGGGAACGAGATCAATCCCGGCCTCCTCTGGGACTACTCGGCGACCTGGACCGGCTGCTCGTCGGCAGATGACGGCGCGGGCGGAACGCGCACCGTTTGCCATACGGAGAACTGGGACCACGTGGCCCGGCTCCTCACGGCCGGCTATGGGGCAGTGAAGTCGGCGTCACCCTCGACCCGCGTGATGCTCCATCTGGCCGAGGGCGGCAGCAACGGCACCTTCCGCTGGTGGTTCGACAACGTGACGACGCGCAACGTCCCCTTCGACGTGATCGGCGCCTCGTTCTACGGTTACTGGCACGGCTCGTTGGCGCAGCTCCAGTTCAACCTGAACGATGTCGCAACCCACTACGGCAAGGATGTCGTCGTCGCCGAGACGGCCTACCCGTTCACCCTCGGCGACAAGGACAACTGGGAGAACATCATCAACCTCGAGAGCGAGCTCATCCCCGGCTACCCGGCCACCGCGGACGGTCAGCGCGCGTGGGTCCGCGACCTGATGTCGATCGTGCGCGCCGTCCCCGGCGGTCATGGACTCGGCGTCTTCTACTGGGACGCGACCTGGACCGGGGTGCCCGGCAACGGCTGGAGCCCGCGCGACCCGGCCTCGGGCAATGCGTGGGAGAACCAGGCGCTCTTCGGCTTCGACGACCGCTTGCTGCCGGCGATGCGAGAGTTCCGGCCATGAGGTATCCGTGGCGAGTCTGAGCTTCGAAGACGTCGGCAAGACCTACCCGGACGGGACACGCGCGGTCGTCGACCTGACGCTTGCGATCGAGGACGGCGAGTTCATCGTGCTCGTCGGCCCGTCCGGGTGCGGCAAGACGACTGCGCTGCGCATGGTGGCGGGGTTGGAGGAGATCACCGACGGTGTCGTCCGAATCGACGACACCGTCGTCAACTACCTGCCGGCGCGCGAGCGGGACGTCGCGATGGTGTTTCAGAACTACGCGCTCTACCCGCAGATGAGCGTGTTCGACAACATCGGCTTCGGTCTCAAGATGCGCAAGATGCCGAAGCCGGAGCTCCGCGCGCGGGTCCTCGAGATCGCGAAGATGCTCGGCCTGGAAGAGCTGCTCGACCGCAAGCCCGCCAATCTCTCCGGCGGTCAGCGGCAGCGCGTCGCGATGGGGCGCGCAATCGCGCGGCAGCCGCAGCTCTTCCTGATGGACGAGCCGCTCTCGAACCTGGACGCCAAGTTGCGCGTCCACATGCGGGCCGAGATCGCGCGGCTCCAGCGCGAGCTCGGTGTGACGACCCTGTACGTCACGCACGACCAGGTCGAGGCGATGACCATGGGCGGCCGGATCGCGGTGATGCGACGCGGCGAGCTGCAGCAGTTCGGGTCGCCGCAGGAGCTGTACGACCACCCCACCAACCTGTTCGTCGCCAGCTTCCTCGGCAGTCCTTCGATGAACCTGCTCAAGGCCCAGATCGTCGGCCGCGACGGCGGGCTCGCCGCACGGATCGGCGACCAGGAGTTCGAACTGCCCGCGCCGGCCGTGCAAAGTACTCCCGCCCTTCCCGCGTACGAAGGGCGGGAGGTCGCACTCGGCTTCCGGCCCGAGCACATCCGCCCCGAGAACAACGGGGGCGCGGCGCAGCTGCGGGGATCCGTGCTCGTCGTCGAGTCGCTCGGCTCGGAGCTGCTCGCGCACATCGAGATCCGGGCCGAGCAGGTGCTGAGCGAAGACGTCCTCGAAGGAAGCACGGTGGAGCAGGACGAGCACGAGACGCTGCTCGCAATGGAAGAGCACACGACCACGGTGATCGGGCGCTTCGACCCCGAGACGCGAGTGGGCGTCGGCGAAGCGATCGAGCTCGCCGTCAACCCTGCCAAGCTCCACCTGTTCGACCTGGAGAGCGGCCTGGCCATCGTTGCCTGACGCGAACGAGCCAGCCGGACGGGTTCCACCGCTGCTCCCGCGTGTCCGCGGGC
The DNA here is from genome assembly GCA_045403015.1 of Gaiellaceae bacterium. Lineage (GTDB taxonomy): Bacteria > Actinomycetota > Thermoleophilia > Gaiellales > Gaiellaceae > Gaiellasilicea. The sequence goes on from JAXIPI010000220.1 coordinate 14,007, forward strand.
TGCTCTACGGCGGCGACTACAACCCCGAGCAGTGGCCGGAGGAGACGTGGCTCGAGGATGTCGCGCTGATGCGCGAGGCCCACGTGAACCTCGTCAGCGTGGGCATCTTCTCCTGGGCGCTGCTCGAGCCGGAGCCCGGCGCCTACGACTTCGGCTGGCTCGACCGGGTGATCGATCTGCTCTGGTCGAACGGCATCGCCGTCGACCTGGCGACGCCGACGGCCGCTCCGCCCGCGTGGCTCGTGCGCGAGCACCCGGAGGTCCTGCCGGTGACGTCGGAGGGCGTGCGGCTCGAGTTCGGCAGCCGGCGTCACTACTGCCCGAGCTCACCGGTCTTTCGCGAGGCGACGGTCAGGATCACCGAGCAGCTCGCCCGGCGCTACGGAAGCCACCCGGCGGTGGCGATGTGGCACGTGGGCAACGAGTACGGCTGCCACGTGCCCGCCTGCTACTGCCCGATCTCGGCGGAGGACTTCCGTGCCTGGCTCCGTTCGCGCTACGGAGAGATCCAGGAACTGAACCGGGCCTGGGGCACGGCGTTCTGGGGACAGCGCTATCGGAGCTGGTCGGAGATCGAGCCGCCACGCAGGACACCCACCTCCGTCAACCCGACCCAGGCGCTCGACTGGAGGCGCTTCTCGTCGGACGCGCTGCTCGCCTGCTACGCCGCGGAGCGGCAGGTGCTCACGGAGCTGGCGCCGGAGATCCCCGTGACGACGAACTTCATGAACACGTTCCAGCCGGCTGACTACTGGAAGTGGGCCGGACGAGAGGACGTGGTGACACTCGACTCCTATCCTGACCCCGCTGATCCCGAGGCACACGTCTCGGCTGCGCTGAACTACGACCTGATGCGGTCCCTCCGTGGTCAGCCGTGGCTTCTGCTCGAGCACGCGGTGAGCGCCGTCAACTGGCGCGAGGTGAACGTGCCCAAGCGCCCTGGTCTGCTGCGGCTCTGGGCCTTCCAGGCGCTCGCGCACGGATCGGACGGTGTCATGTTCTTCCAGTGGCGCGCGGCGCGGGCGGCGGCCGAGAAGTTCCACAGCGCGATGCTCCCCCACGGTGGGACTGAGACGCGCGGCTGGACCGAGACCGTCCGGCTCGGAACCGAGCTCGCGGGACTCGAGGAGATCGCGGGGTCGACAGCGCAATCCGATGTCGCCTTTGTGTTCGACTGGGACAACTGGTGGGCCTTCGACGGCGCCGACCACCCGTCGCAGCTCCTCGACCTGCCGGCGATCGTCCGCTCCTGGTACCGGCCGTTCTTCGACGCGAGCATCGCCGTCGACGTCGTGCCGCCCGCAGGCGGCCTCGCCGGCTATCGCCTTGTCGTCGCACCGAACCTGTACCTGCTCACAGACGAGGCACTCGAGGCATTGGCCGCCTTCGTCCGCGACGGCGGCGTCTTCGTGTGCGGCTACTTCAGCGGCATCGTCGACGAGAACGACCACGTGCGTTCGCCGCAGCAGAGGGCCGCGCTGCGGCGCCTGCTTGGCGTCCGAGTCGACGAGTACTGGCCGATCCCCCCGGGCGAGGAGGTCTCGGTCGAGCTCTCCTCCGGTGAGCGGGTCACCGCGCGAGGCTGGTCGGAATGGCTCGAGCCCGACGGCGGCGAGGCGGTCGCGTCGTACACCTCAGGCGTGCTCGCCGGCCGTCCCGCCGTGATCCGCCACACCGTGGAGGACGGCGTCGCCTACTACTGCTCCGCGGGCCTCGACGCGGCCGGAATCGCCGCGATCGTCGCTGCGGCCTGCGAGGACGCAGCCGTCAACCCGGTGGCGGACGTGCCCCCCGGCGTCGAGGCATGCCGCCGCTCCTCGGAGAACGGGTCGTACCTCTTCCTCCTGAACCACACCGAGCACGAGACCGAGGTCGAGCTTCCGCCGACCGCCGAGCTCGTGCTCGGTGAGAACCCACTGCCGCCGCTCGGCGTCGCCATCGTCCGCGAGCCGTAACCCGCGTTACCGCAGGCCTTCCAGCCGCTCGCGGTACTCCTCGCCCGTGATCTCGCCGCGGGCGTAGCGCTCGGCAAGGATGTCCCTCGCGCGGTCGGCGACGCTCTGGGCGCGTGGCCCGCCCCAGCGCCCGCGCTTGAAGAACCACACGATCGTCACGATCACCACGAGCCAGAGCAGCGGCCAGAGCGGCCACCAATGGTGATCCCAGTCGTCCTGGCTTGCGAGCAACGTCATCAGGGTGGTGTTCATCGATTCATCTCCTCTCTTTGTCTCGCGGCCACGGTACGAGTACGCCCGCCGCACGGCGACATCCCGCGGACTGATCTCACGGCCACTCGCGGACGACTTCGGCCTCCTCCCACGGGGGGAGCGGGATCCTCCTCAGGAGAGACTCGCGGGGCGGTGCCGGCCGTTACCCTCGGGACGTGAACCGCAAGGAGCTTCTCGCCGACGCCGCCATCGCCGCAGGCGTGTTCGCTCTCTCGCTCCTGCTGCTCGCCGCCGGTGCCCGCGACTCGGCAACGGACGCTCGCAGCTTCGATGCCCTCGGCGTCACTCTGGCCGCGCTCGGTGCGTTCCCGCTTGTCGCCCGGCGGCGAGCGCCACTCGCGGTGTTCGCGATCACAGCGGCGGCGAGCGTCGCCCTCACGGCGCTCGATTATCCGCCGGGGCCGCCACTCGGGCCGACGGTCGCACTTTTCTTTCTCGGGCTCGACCCGACCGCGACGCGCGCCCGTCCTCAGCTCACCGCTGCGGTCGTGTTGGGCTTCTTCGCCCTCCACGTCACCGCCGCGGGCCTGACCCAAGACGAGTTTCCGCTCGTACCGCTTCTCGCTGGAACGCTCGTGTGGGGCGGCGCCTGGGTTCTCGGCGACCGCTTCCGGCAGCGCCGGGCGCGCCTGACCGAGGTGCTCGACCGCGCACTACGCGCCGAGCGGGAGACCGAGCGCGAGCGCCGCCTCGCGGCCGCCGCGGAGCGCACGCGCATCGCCCGCGACCTCCACGACTCCGCCGGTCCCGCGATCAACGTGATCCTCGTCCAGGCCGGGGCCGCACGCTTGCTGCAGGAACAGGATCCGGTGAGGACGCGCGCCGCGCTGGAGACGATCGAGGATGTCGCGCGCGAGACTCTGGCCGAGATCGATCAGCTCGTCCGCGTTCTCCGCGAGGACGTCTCCTCCAACGGGAGCGAGGTCGAGCCGCCTCCGGGGCTCGCCGCCCTCGAGACGCTCGCCGAACGACATCGCGCCTCCGGGCTCGCCGTCGTCGTCCAGCTCGACGGCAGTCGCCGGCAGCTCGCACCCGCCGTCGACCGCGCCGCCTACCGGATCCTCCAGGAGGCGCTGACGAACGCCGCCCGCCACGGGCAGGGAAGCGCCGACGTCGAGGTCGCCTTCGGCAGACAGGCGCTGGAGCTCACGGTGACCAACCCGCGCCCGCGCAACGCAACTCAGGCCGACGGTCACGGCATCGTCGGCATGCGCGAGCGGACGGAACTGCTCGGCGGCAGCTTCGAGGCGATCGCGGTCGATTGTCTCTTTCGCATGCGGGCGCGCCTGCCCTACAACGGCGGCGAACGGCGGCCATCGTGACGACAGTCCGCGTCCTCCTCGTCGACGACGACGACCTGATGCGCGCCGGCCTCACGGCGGTCCTCTCGAGCGACGAGACGATCGACGTTGTCGGCGAGGCTCCCGATGGGCGCGCGGCGGTCGAGCGGGCGATCGAGCTCCGGCCGGACGTGGTCCTGATGGACGTGCGGATGCCCGGTCTCGACGGCATTGCCGCCACCCGCGAGCTGCTCACCGTCTCGCCGGACGTCAGGGTCGTCGTCCTCACGACCTTCGAGCAGGACGACTACATCTTCGGTGCTCTCAGCGCCGGTGCCTCGGGCTTCCTGCTCAAGAGGACGAGACCGGAGGAGCTGATCGCCGCGATCCACACGGTCGCGGCCGGGGACTCGCTCCTCTCCCCCTCCGTCACCCGGACAGTGATCCAGCGCGTGGCCGGACAGCCGGCGCCCGATGCAACCGCAGAAGCGCGGCTGGACGAGCTCACCGCACGCGAGCGGGACGTGCTCGAGCTGATCGCGCGCGGGCTCTCGAACGGTGAGATCGCGGCCACGCTCGTGATCGAGGAGTCGACCGTCAAGACCCACGTCCGGCACATCCTCAGGAAGCTCCGGCTCCGCGACCGCGTGCAGGCAGTCATCTTCGGCTACGAGAGCGGCCTGATCCGGCCTTAGGGCTTGTCTGGGTCGTAGCCGGAAAGCGAGCTGTAGAACCCGAGCCCGCAGCGGGCGATCCCGATGTCAGGCCCCGAGCCCACGTACGCCTGTTGGATTCCGATGCAGTTCGTGTAGAGCCTCGTGTGGGCGTACTTGGCCGCGGCGTCGGCCTTCTTCTCGATCGCCGAGAGGTGGGCCGCCTGCGCGTCCAGCTTCTTCTCAATCTTGGCGAGCCTGCTGAGGGTCTTGAATCATCCGTTCGTCGAGAACATCAGGTCGTTGGTGACGGGCTTGTAGCAGTGGTAGAAGTCGAGGGTCACGGGCTGAATCCAGCGCCAACCCTCGAAGCAGATCTGCGTCGTCTGCCCGTAGATCGTGTTGCTGTTGTCGGTGGCGACCTGGTAGTGGAGATGTGCCCCACAGGAACGGCCGACGTTGCCGACGGAGGCGATCGGGTCGCCTCGCTGAACCGTCGAGCCCTTCGCAGGGACGACACTGTTCTGGCGCACGTGGGCGTAGTAGGAGTAGGTGCCGTCGTCGTGGTCGATCCGGACGTAGTTGGTGGGGCCGTCCGCCTTCTTGTCCTCGGCGTCGCCCTTGACGCCGTTGCCGTTGTTGTCAGCGCACGGGTTGAAGTTCTTCGAGTTCGACTCGACGAGGTCGCCGACCAGGCCGCCGCGGGTCGCGTAGATCGTCGCCCCGTCGCTCATGCTGAAGTCGAAGGCGTAGAGCTGCTTGCCGTTGTGGCTGAACCCCGGGCCGTTCCCCTGCCCCGTCTTCACGACCGTTGCAACCTTCCACGGCAGCCGGTAGAAGCAGACGACGCTCGGACAATCGGGGATCAGGTCCTTCACGAGTGTCGGTAGCTCTGCGGTGTAGCGGAACGGATGCCCGTTCCGCGTCCCGACGATCCGCGGCCAGAGCAGCCCGGCGAAGTGGTCGACGCCGATCGTGTCGAGCATGAACAGAAGCGGCGCGCCGTAGTACGTGTCCGGCCAGAGTGCGAACGTCTCGTTCAGCTTGACGATGACGCGCGGGCCGGGCGAGCCTCCCGGCTTGTAGCCCTCGCCCTCGAAGGTCGCCTTCGCGGGCTGGATCGTGTAGTGAAGCGGGTAGATCGCCTCAACCTTGGTGGTCTGGGGCGCGCTGCTCTCGAGCGGGAAGATCGTCTTCTCATACCCCGCACGCCCGTAGACGCCCCGGTCGAGAACGCGCGCCTTGAACTTGGTCGTCGAGATGTGCTGGATCGGACAGGGGAAGTTCTTCGTCGCCGCCGTCGTCGTGCGCGCATCGTGGTATGACGACTGGCTCGACGACGGGGGTGGGCAGTTGCTGCCCTGATACCTCTCGTAGACCCTGATCTGCCACAGCGTCGCACCACCACCGACCGGAATCGGCACGGGCGGGTCGTTCGAGTCGAGGTCCGCGGCGACGGTGAACGCATCGTCGCTGCTCGACATCACGATCGTCAGGCTGTAGCGACCACTCTTTCCGTTCGCGCACTTCGGCGACGCCGCAACGCGCATCCCCGCCTCGAGGCGCAGCACGTCGCTGAACGAATAGCCCTTCGGGCTGTGCAGGATCGGATTCGGCTTGCCGAAGTCCTGCACCGGCGCAATCAGAAGCCCGACGCACGGCTTGAGCTTGATCGTCCCGAGGCTCTTGTCGAGCGAGACGACAGACTCGGCGAGCCACGGCCCCGACCCGATCTTGTGGGTGACGGCCCTCACCCGTCCGCCTTCCCAGATGTCGTCGGCGTCGTAGTCTGCACCCGCGAGGGAGATGAGCTGGCCGGCTCGCAGCTGGAGCAGCCCGTCGGCATCCTTTGTTTTCCCGACGCGCCCGACGAGGGTGACCTTCTTGCCCAGGTCGTCGCAGATGGCTGTGTACGCCCGCTGGAGCTCCGCCACCTTACCCGCGGCCTGTCCGAGAAGCGCCTGTCGGTAGTGGAGGCCGGCGAGCTGCAGATCGGTCTCATCCGCATCGCCATCATCCCCGTCCGCCGGCGGCTGCTTGGCGAGTTGCTTCTGCATCGCGGCGAGTGGCGCGTTGCCCTTGGCCAGGAGCCGAGCACCCTTACCGATCTTCGCCGAGCCGCCGCAGGGGTCGCCGTGGGAGATGTCGATCGCGCCCTGCTCGATCAGGTCCATGACGGCGCTCAGGTCGCGGCCGGTGACCTTCAGCCCCTTGACGCCCAGCGTTAGCTCGCGCGCGGCGTGCAGAGCGTCGCCCGCATCCGCAACCAAGCCGTCTGCGCCGTTGAGGAGATCGACGGCTGTGCACCCCGCGAGGAGTGGCTTGAGGCCGCGAGGCGAGAACGGACAAGCGTCCTTCGCGCTGCTCAGACCGTCACCCTCGCGGTCACCGCGGTACAGATGTGGTTGCGGGCCTGACGCGGTGAAGGCGGCCAGGACCAGTGTCGTCTCCGAGACAGCCGGAGCGCAGACGCCCCCGCCGTCACAGGCGCCACGCCAGCCGGCAAACCGCGATCCCGGCGCTGGCTTCTGGCTCAGGGTCACCTTGGTCCCGGCCGGGAACGACTGCTCGCAGTCGCCGGGGCAATCGATCCCTGCAGGCTCGCTGGAGACGGTGCCGCCACCATCGACGGTAACCAGCAGGCTCCCCGTCCTGGGTGGCGGCGGAGGAGGCGGCCCGCCGGGCAGGTCGATCGTCCAGCGATGCGTGTCCCGCGCCGTATAGGTCTTTCCGGCGCGATCGGTGTTCATCGCCGTGACGAGGAAGACGTGCAGACCCTCGCTCAGGCCCGAGTACGTCTTCGGCGAGCTACAGGCCGTAGCTCGTGCTCCGTCCAGCGAGCAGGTGAACTGGGCCGTCTCGTTCGCGACCCAGCCGAACGTCGCGTCGGCGGAAGCCGACACGCTCGGTGGCCCGCTCGTGATCCTCACCGTCAGAGCAGGGCTCGCAAGCGCCCCCGTCGCACGTGTTGTCCCACCGACTGCCGACAGCACAACCGCCGCCGCAACGAACCTCAACCCCATCCCCCGTGTCATCTGATGCCCCCCCTCGCTGATCGTTCGTCTTCTGGCGCCCCGGCCAGGGCTGACCGAGAGCCGAGAAGGAGATCGAGCGAGGCAAGCAGCTGCTCCCCACTCGAGAAGCTCGCGACACCGCCGTTTCGAGCGTGCTGGACAAAGCCGCAAAGGACGTCCGGCGCCCGTCCGGCGTCCGAGTCGCCGGGGATCCAGATGCGAACGACGAACGTCTCCATATCCGGCAGTGTCCGCACAGTGGTTTGAGCAGCCTTAAACAGCCCGTGGAAGAGCGGACGCCGCAGGCCACGTCTTCCGAACTACAACATCTCGCCGTTCGCCTAAAGCACTCATTTCGGCGCCGGACCGGACGATAGACCTCGATACACGTTGTCGATCGACCAATCGAAGGGATAGGCATGGCCGGTTATGCGTTGACTGAGACGCCGCTCGGGCAGACGCTCGACCGGGAAGCCACGGGACTCGATCCCAAGGATGAGCGGCGCCGCGCGACGCTTGGATCCGGCTCGGGGGGCCGGATCGTGCTGGCGATTGCCGTGATGATCGCGCTCCTCGCCGCAGCCGTTGCGATGTCGATCTGGCGCTACGAGGTGGCGCTGAACGACGCTGCATCGGACGCCGTCGCACACTCGGATCAATTTGCGGAGCAGCAGGCGACAACGCATTTCTGGCGCGAGCGCGAGGCCGCAAACGAGTACTTCCTCGGCGTCACGGAGGCCGAGGGCGAAATCTACGAGGAGGCGAAGGCATTCGATGCGGTGACTGAAGGGCTTGGCACCGACGATCCGGCCGAGCGGGAACTGGTCGCGGAGTCGAGAGCTGCGAACGCCGCCTTTGTTGCCGCCTTCAAACAACACCGCGACGCCTTTGGGGCAGGTCAAGCTGCCAAGCTGGCCGCGCTCGACGCGCTGAGCGCGGGTGAGGAAGCCGTGCTGTCACCGCTCGCGAAGCTCGACGAGATCTCCGCAGAGGAGGCAGCCGAACGACAGGCCGCGGCGGACTCGGCGGCCGGCCAGGCCCTCGTGGTGAGCATCATTGCCGGGCTCCTCGCCGTGTTGGGTGGCATCGCGTTCGCCGTCTTCGCAATGCGACTCGTCGGACGGATCGGCCGGCGCGAGAAGAACCTGGAAGACCTCGTCGGCCACGTGCGCTCGACGTTGGGCATCCTCGGCGGCGTTTCCACCGAGCTGCGGACGGCGGCGCACGAGTCAGCAGCCGCGACGACCGAACAGAGCGCAGCAGTCGCGCAGACCTCGGCGACGATCGAAGAGTTGGCCGCAACCGCAACTGCAATCGCGGACAACACCCGCGCGGTCTCGGCCGCGGCGGCGCAGACCGGCGACACGATGCGCGACATGCAGGAAAAGGTCGAGACGATTGCCGAGCGGTCGCTGTCCCTGGGCGAGAGCTCGCAGAAGATCGGCGAGATCCTCGAGCTGATCAATCAGATCGCAGAGCAGACGAACCTGCTCGCCCTGAACGCAGCGATCGAGGCCGCCCGCGCAGGCGAAGCGGGCAAGGGCTTCGCGGTCGTCGCCTCGGAGGTGCGAAAACTGGCCGAGCGCTCGATGAACTCGACTGAGTCGATCCGCGAGATCATCAGCGGAGTCCAAGACCAGACGAATGCGACGATCCTCGCCACCGAGCAGGGAACCAGGCAGGCGCGTGAGGTCGGCGAGCTGATGAGCTCGACGTCCACGATGCTCGAAGAGTCGATCTTCGCCACGCAGCAGCAGAAGTCGGCGGCCGACCAGGTCTCGACGGCAATGGTGCAGATCCGCGAGGCGTCCAACCAGCTCGCCACCGAGCAGGAACAGCGCCTTGCAACCGCCGAAAGCGTCGACGACCTCGTCATGCAGCTCGAACACGCCCTCACCGGCGAAGAAGCATGAGCGCGGTTCACGTGCGAGTGCGCCTCGGCGGGGAGTCGTACGCGGTGGCAGTCGAGAACGTGATCGAGGTCGCCGAGCTCGGCTCGCTGTCTCCGGTGCCGGGGGCCGACAGTGCAGTCCTGGGCATCCGAAACATTCGCGGCGAGGTTCTACCCGTCTTCGATCTCGCGTCCGTCCTTGGGATCAGGGGGGACAGCCTCCGGCAGTGCCTGCTCGTCACCGAGCACGGCAGCCTTCGCGCCGGCTTCGCGATCGACGAGGTCACGGACGTCGGCGAGCTCCCTCTGATCAGCGAAGAGACTCACTCGAAGCTCCTCACGGGCGCCGCTCTGGACGAGTCCGGACTGATCGGTGTCGTCGATGTCGAGCTCCTCTTCTCCGAGCTCGCGGCGGCCGCATGACCGTCGTCGAGCCGGACGCCGAAGCCGAGTTCCTCGAGCTCTTTCGCGACGAGGCTAACGAGCGTCTCGACAGCCTGGTCGACACCCTCCTTGCGCTCGAGAGCGGCATCGCGGACCCGGATGCCATCAATTCGGTGTTTCGTGACGCTCACACGATCAAGGGTGGCGCCGCGATGGTCGGACTCGAGTCCGTCCGAGATCTTGCACACGCGATGGAGGACGTGCTCGCGCACGCACGCACCGCAGGAGAGTTCCCGCCACAACTCGCCGAGCCGCTGCTGCGCGGTGCGGACGCCCTGCGCAGACACCTCGCGGGCGACGACGAGCCCACGCCCGGTCTGCTCGACGAGCTCGCCGCAGCGCTAGCGAGCGCGTTCGCCACCATGCCCGGCGAACCAGCCGCAGTCGCTGCACCGACGGCCAGCGCACCCGCTGCCGACCGGCGCGCGATTCGCGTGCCGCCGGCGAAGATCGACCGTCTGCTCGACCTCGTCGCCGAAACCGTGCTTCACGGCCGTCGGCTCGAACACGTCATCGGCGAGGACCGCAGCGGCGACGACCAGACAGTGTCCGACGAGCTCGACCTGGGCGGCCGCCTGTTCGGCGAGCTGAAGGACGCCGCGATCCAGATGCGCATGGTGCCGCTCGCGACGATCACGGCGCCGCTTCCCCGCGCCGTCCGCGACATCGCGACTGCCGAGGGCAAGGACGTCCAGCTCGTGATCACCGGCGACGACACTGAGCTCGACCGAATCATTCTCGAAAGCCTCTCCGAGCCTCTCGTCCACATGGTCCGTAACGCGGTGGGCCACGGAATCGAGACTCCGAGCGAAAGAGAGGCGGCAGGAAAGCCGCCTCGCGCCACCGTCGAGCTCTGCGCCCAGCAGCGCGGAGGCACGGTCGAGATCATCGTCTCCGACGACGGGCGCGGCGTCTCGCCCGCACTCATCGAGGAGGCCCGGCAGCACGGCTCGCTCGCCGACGTCCTCGCCCGACCTGGGTTCTCGACAGCCACCGAGGTGACGGAGCTCTCCGGTCGCGGCGTCGGGCTCGACGCCGTCAAGCGGTATGTCGAGGGATTCGGCGGCACGCTCGAGGTGCGAAGCGAGGCAGGCAACGGGACGGCGATCACCCTCGTGCTTCCGCTCGCGCTCGCGCTGCTCGAGGTGCTTCTCGTCGAGCGCGGAGCTAGCGTCTTCGGCCTGCCGCTCGCAAGCGTCGAGGAGGCAATCACCGCCGAGAACGTCCTTACGCTCGAAGGCAGATCAGCTCTGGAGATCCGGGGCAGGTCGGTCCAGCTCGCCGACCTCGCCGATCTGATCGGCGCGTCGGCACCGCCACTCCGCGCCGGCTCTCCGGCGATCGTGGTCACCGCCGGCGGCCGGCGAATCGCGGCCACGTGCGATCGCCTGCTCGGCCAGGACGAGGTCGTCGTCAAGCCGCTCGGTGCGCTCCTTGCTTCAGCGCCAGGCTATCTCGGGGCTGCGATTCTCGGCGACGGCCGCGTCGCGCTCTTGCTCGACCCCACGTCACTCTCTCGCGCGGGCGAGAGCAAGCCCCGGCTCGCACCCGCACCCGTGGCGCGCGAGAAGCCGCTCGCGCCGAAGGTTCTCGTCGTCGAGGACTCCTTCACCGTGCGCGAGCTCCAGCGCAGCATCCTCCAGGCCGCGGGCTATCGCGTCGAGATCGCCTGCGACGGCAGCGACGGCCTCGACCGCGTTTCGGCCGACCCTGAGATCGATCTGGTGATCACCGACCTGGAGATGCCGAAGATGAACGGACTCGACCTGACGCGTGCGATCCGTGCACGTGCCGAGAGCGTGTCGCTTCCGGTCGTGATCGTGACGTCGCTCGGGAGCGACGACGACCGCCAAGCCGGCCTCGAGGCCGGTGCGAACGCCTACATGGTCAAGCAATCGTTCGACCAGCACGTGCTGCTCGACACGGTCGAGCGGCTCGTCGGCACGTGATGGGGGCGCCGACCCGAGTTCTGGTCTGCGACGACTCGAGGACCTTCGCGACGGCGCTCGTCCGCACGCTCGAGCGTGGCGGCGAGATCGAAGTGGTCAGCGTCGCACGGACCGCCGAGGCGGCTATTGCCGACCTGGCTCGGCTCGACCCGGACCTCGTGACGATGGACATCGAGCTGCCGGGGATGTCGGGCCTCGAGGCAATCGAGGAGATCATGAGCGCCCGGCCCACGCCGATTCTCATTCTGTCGTCGTACGTCAGCACCCACAGCAACGTCGCTGCAGCGGCACTCGCGTCCGGAGCCCTCGAAGCGATCGGCAAGGAGGGGATTCCACTCGGCGATCCCGACAACGCCGCCGCGGTCGCCTTTCGCCGCCGCGTCAAGCTGCTGGGAGGCGCGCACGTCATCCGTCATCCCCGAGCTCGTCTCAACGGCCGGAGCGCTGCCGCGATTCCTGTTGCGCCTCGGGGGTCCGTGATCGGGATCTGCGCCTCTACCGGCGGACCGCACGCTCTCGCCACCCTCCTGTCCGGAATCCCCGCCGGCTTCCCGATTCCCATCCTCGTCGTCCAGCACATCGCGACGGGCTTCTCGGCAGGGCTGGCGCGCTGGCTCAACGCGACCGTCCCGTTGGCGGTGCGGCTTGCCGAGGACGGAACGCGCGCACTCCCCGGCGTGACCCTGGCACCGGACGGAGCCGACCTCATCCTCGAGCCGGATGGCACTCTCAGACTCGATCGAACTACGCCGGCCGCGCTCCACCGGCCGTCTGCCGACGCCTTGCTCCGAAGCATCGCGCAGTGCGCGCAGAGCCTGGGCGTCGCGGTCGTCCTGACCGGGATGGGCCGCGACGGCGCCGACGGGCTCGGCGCGGTCCGTGAGGCGGGCGGGCTGACGATCGCCCAGGACGAGGAGACCTCGGCCGTTTTTGGCATGCCGTATGAAGCAGCAAAGCGCGGCGCGGCGCTGATCCTGCCGCTGGGACGGATCGCAGAGACCCTGACCACGATCGCACTGGAGCCACAGAAGTCCCGATGAGCGAGGCTCTCAACCTCGTCGCCGACCTCGTTCTCCGCGAGAGCGGCATCCGCGTGCAGCCGGCTCAGCACGCGGCGCTCCGCTCGGCCATCGTGCGTGCGCTGCCGAACGGCAACGCAGCCGCCTTCCTGGACCTTGCTGCCAATCCCGTCGTCGGCCCCCGAGCGATCGCAACGCTGATCGACGAAGTGACGGTCAAGGAGACGTTCTTCTACCGCGACCGCCAGCAGCTCGACACGATCCCGTGGCGCACGCTGCTCGAGCGCGCACAGGCAGCGGGCTCGCAAGAAGTCAGGGTCTGGTGCGCAGCCTGTGCGACCGGCGAGGAGGCGTACACGCTCGCGCTCCTCGCGTGCGAGGCGTTCGCTCCGGCACTGCCGCCCGTACGGATCCTGGCCACGGACATCTCGAGCGCGGCACTCGACGCCTCACGCTCGGGCCGGTATCGCGAACGCTCGCTGCGCACGGTCGCACCGAGCTTGCGCGACCAGTATTTCGAACAGGATGGAGAACAGCTCGTCGTCGGCGACCGGCTCCGCCGCATCGTCGCGTTCGCTCAGCACAACCTCGTCACGGGGAGCATGCCGCCGCTCGGCGAGACGGCGTTCGATCTGATCATCTGCCGGAACGTGCTCATCTACTTCGACGGCGAGACTGCCGATCGCGTCATCGACGGGCTCCGGAGCGCGTTGCGGCCAGACGGCACGCTGATCCTGGGGTCGGCGGACGTGCTCTGTGGAACCGCCCGGCGGCGCGTCAAGCTCGAGTCGATCCCGGCCCGGCGGTCCGCGCCGAGAGCTCCGATTGCTCTCCGCAAGCCCCTCGGGGTCGCGCCCGCAGCCGAGAGCTCCGTCCCGCACGACGCCTCCGACGTCGAGGCGCGGTTTCTGCAGGGGATTGCCGAGCTCGAGAGCGGTGAGGCGCTCGCGGCAGCCGAGTCGTTGCGGCACGTCCTTTACCTCGACCCCACGTTTGGTCTCGCCGCGTTCGCGCTCGGCCGCGCTCACGAGGCAACAGGCGATGCCACTGCTGCGCGCCGCGCCTACAAGCAGGCCCTGCGCACGATCGACATGACCGACGACCGGCACGACCACCTGCTCGAGCAGGTCGACCTCGTCGACATCGCAACAGCATGCCGGGCCAGGCTGGCAACTCTCTGATGAGCGCCCCGACCGGCTATTCTCGAACGCCGTGAGCTCCGCCTTCCCAAAGTCGGACACGATCGTCGTCGCGGACGACTCGATGACCATCCTGGCGATGACCTCGTCGCGCCTGGAGCGCGCCGGCTACGACGTCGTTACCGCGACGCGCGGAGACGACGCGCTGCGGCTCGTGCAGGAGAACCGACCTCGGCTCGTTCTGCTCGATGTCGAGATGCCCGGGTTGGATGGTGTCGAGGTGACGCGGCAGATCCGCGCGGACGAAGCGCTCGCGGGAACGTTCATCGTGCTCTTGACCAGCCTCTCGGAGGAAAGCGACATCGAGACCGGAATCGCGGCGGGTGCCAACGCCTATCTCACCAAGCCGTTCAGCCCGCAGGAGCTGCAGACTCAGGTCGAAACGCTGATCGGTTCGCCCTAACTAGCTAGCGGACGACGCGGCTGATCTCTTCGACCGTCGTCACGCCGGCTGCAGCCTTGGCGAGCCCGTCCTGCCAGAGCGTCGACATGCCGCCTGCCGTGGCCGCTTGGACGAGCTCCGGGTGCCCTGCACCGGCGATCAGGAGCCCGCTGATCGTCTCGTTCATGACCATCAGCTGGTGCACGCCGGTCCGGCCGCGGTAGCCCTTCGCGCAGCGCGTGCATCCTCGCCGCCGATAGAGCGTCACGCCGCTGTCGATCGCCTCAGCACTGAACCCGAGGTACTCGAGATCGGCTCTGCTCGACTCGTACGGCTCGCGGCACTCCTCGCAGAGACGGCGCACCAGGCGCTGCGCCAGCACGGCAGAGATCGCCGAGGCGGTGATCGAAGGCTCGACACCAAGCTCCCGCAAGCGCGTGAGCGTGCTCGGGGCGTCGTTCGTGTGCAGGGTGGAGAAGACTGAGTGTCCGGTCAGGGCCGCTTCGAGCGCGATCTTTGCCGTCTCCAGATCGCGGATCTCGCCCACCATCAAGACGTCGGGATCGCTGCGCAGGATCGCGCGCAAGCCCGTGGCGAACGTGAGCCCGGCACGCTTGTTGACCTGCAGCTGATAGACGTCGGGGAGCCGGTACTCGACCGGGTCCTCGATCGTGATCACGTTGATCTCGGGCCGGAGGACGTCGCAAAGGGCGGCGTAGATCGTCGTCGACTTGCCGCTGCCGGTCGGGCCGGTGACGAGGAACGCTCCTGTCGGCCGGAAGATGACCTCCTCCAGCTGCATCTGCAGCTCGTTCGACAGTCCGATCTCGGTCAGCGTGGGAGCGGCACGGGTCTTCTCGAGCAGGCGCATGATCACGCCTTCGCCCTCGACGGTCGGCAGCACGGCAACGCGGATGTCGAACACACGGCGGCTGCTCGTGGCACGGACCGACATGCGTCCGTCCTGCGGCATCCGATGCTCGGCGATGTCGAGCTTGGCGAGGACCTTGATCCTGCTGATGACACCAGCGGCGTGCTCTTTGGGGATTCGCTCGACCTCCTGGAGGATGCCGTCGATACGGAGTCGCACGATCAGGACCTCTCCGTGCGGCACGAAGTGGACATCGCTCGCACCCTCGTTCGAGGCCTGGAGGATGACCGAGTTCACGAGCTCGATCGGCGGGGCGTCGGAGAAACCGTCCGCAGCCTCCAGATCGACGACGTCTTCCGCGTCCTCCTCCACGCTCGGCACGTACTCGCCCAGCAGGGTGGCGCGGGACTTCGGCTCTTGACCCCGTTTGAGGCGATGAAGCTCAGCGTCGATGTCGGCGGCAGGGGCAACGCCGAGGTCGATGGGATAGGCACTGACGATGCGCAGCTCGTCGGTCAGCAGGATGTTGGATGGATCGACGACCGCCACCTTCAGCCGGTCCTCTTCGAGCCGATACGGAAGGGCGCGGATCCGCAGCAGGACGTGCAGCGGGATCGCTTCGGCGGCCTCCGGCTGAACGCGCTCGATGCGGAGGTCGATCAACGGCAGCCCGTAGGTCTCGGCCGGCGTGGACTCGGGGTTGGTTACAGGAGTCGACATGCTCCGGTTATCGACACCTTGCAGTCCGATTTGAGTCGTTAGGATCGCGACCTGTGGATCTCTTCGACTGGTTGCTCTTCCTCCACGTGCTCAGCGCGTTCCTCGCGGTCGGTGCGCTGACCGCACTCTGGGCGCTCGTGCTCAGCTCGAGTGGGGCCACGCCGACCGTGTCCCCAGACTCGGCAATGCGATTCGGGCGTACCGCGGGCATCGTCGTCGGAATCGGAATGATGGGCACGATCATCTTCGGCATCTGGCTCGCGATCGACGTCGACAGCTACGAGCTCTGGGACGGCTGGATCCTCGCGTCGATCGTGATCTGGGCCATTTCCGGGTGGGCCGGGGGACAGGCCGGAAAGGGGTTCGCCGGCGATGCGGTCGGCGGTCGCCAGGCCGGAATCCGCTACCAGGCGATCAACAGCGTCGGCCTGTTCGTCATCCTGCTGCTCATGATCTGGAAGCCGGGAGCGTGAGCATGCTCGCTGCCATCCGCTCGGACGACGTGAACTTCCCGCTCTTCCTGCACGTCTTCGGTGCGATGTTGCTGGTCGGAGCGCTGTTCGCTGTCGCATTGGCGACGGTTCTCGCTTGGCGCCGCCCTGACGACGCCGCCGGGCTGACCCGCTTCAGCCTGCGCACGCTCTTGATCGGCGTCCTCCCCTCCTACATTCTGATGCGGATCGGCGCCCAGTGGACGGAGTCCAGAGAGAACTTCCCGGATGACTTCGACCCGACCTGGCTGGGGATCGGCTACATCACAGCAGACGCCGGCGCGCTGCTGGTCCTGATCTCGGTGATCCTCTCGGCGCTCGGACTGCGGAAGCTGCGAGACGGGTCCGGCGTCGGCTTCGGCCGCGCGGTCGGCGTAATCAGCATCCTGCTCCTGGCCGCCTACATCCTCGCCGTCTGGGCAATGACCGCGAAGCCCTCCTAGGAGAGCCTGGTCGTGCCCGAAGCCGGCTTCATCGACCACATCGGGATCGGCGTTCCGGATCTCGTCGCGACCAAGCTGTACTACGACGACCTCATGAACGTCCTCGGGCTCCGACAATGGTTCGAGACAGGCCCCGAAGGACCACTCAACTACGGGCCTGACGGTGCTCTGGGCTCACAACTGTTCTTCTACCAAGCAGAGGAACCGGGCAGCTACTCACGCCGCCAAACTGGCCTTCATCACCTCGCGTTCTTGGTCGCGAGCAGAACGGTCGTCCGAGAAGCACACCAGTGGGCGGTTGCCCGCGAGGCCGTCATCTTGGACGAACCAGGCGAGTTTCCTCAGTACGGGGAGCATTGTTTTGCGACCTACTGGCTTGATCCCCATGGATTCAAGCTCGAGGCGGTTTGCCACACTCCCGAGGAGAGCTAGTCGGGACAGGCGGCGAGCGCTGGCGGCAGGGTTCCCTGCGCCCCTGGCTCACTCGGGAGAGATCTGTCGCGCGATCCCTGCCGCCCCAGCCGCAACGCCGGCGCCGGTACCACCCACGCCACCCTCACCGCCGCGCCCCGGAGCGCCGTTCACAATCGTGGAACCGCCGGTCAGGAGCGCCGTCGACGCACCGCCCTTGAAGATCCCGACGCTCGGCCCGCCGGCTCCCCCTCCGCCTCCGCCGCCGGTGCCGCCTCTGCCGCCCGGACCGCCATCCGCACCGGCACCGATCTGGTTGATGCAGGAGACGGCACCGAGACCGCCGTCTCCGCCTGCCCCACCGGATCCACCGTAGGCGCCGTCCGAGCCGGCGCCGCCGCTCTCGGACTTGATCGAGCTGGCCTGGGAGATGGTGACCGTCGAGTTGTAGAGATAGACGCCGAACGAGCCCCCAGCAGCACCGCCGCCGGCCCCGGCACCGCCACCCGCACCGCCGCCTCCGCCGCCACCGCCGCCGTTGCCCGTGCCGTCGTAGACGAACGGTCCTCCGTGGCCGCCGCCACCACCGCCGCCACCGCCGCCGTTGCCGGGCTCGCCGAGCGTGCCTGGCCGGCCGTTCTGGCCGTCCCAAAGCGCAGCTGCGGCGGCAGTTGAGTTCGTGCCGCCTGCGCCTTTCGTACCGACCGCGCCGTCGGCGCCCCTCCCGCCGTCAGCGCCGCGGCTGCCGGGGCTCGCAGGGCTGTTGGTCGAGATCCCTCCGGCCCCTCCCGGCGTCCCGATCTCCCCCGCACTGCCCTGGTGCCCCGGGTTGTCCCCCTGGCTGCCGCCGTTTCCTCCGCGCCCGCCCGAGCGGCCGCCCGCGCTCGAGCCGCCGAGTCCTCCGAGGCCCACCGTCTTCCCGTCGCAGTACCCGATCCGGCCCGGCCTGCCGTCGCCACCGCGCACACCCATGGCGCCCGAGGAGCCGGGATGGGCGCCGCTACTCCCGTACCCGCCACTGACGACGACGCGCTGCAACGTCACCTTGGAGCCGTTGACCAGGCGAATCCCGTACGCGCTCGCGCCGGGCTGCGGGCCACTGTTCCCCCGGAGCGTCACGTACTGGAGCGCGACCCCGGTCGCGTTGGCCCCGAAGACCCCCTCCGAAGCACCGGTGATCGAGGTCACGAGGTTGGGACCACGCGCCCAGGTATCGGCACGGTAGCCGCCGTAGATCGCGACTCCGTCCGCCAGCTCGACGCGGCCGTAGGTCCCCGCCGCCGCGTACACATCCTTGTCCACGTCAGCTGCCTCGGCGACCGCCACCTGGATCTCGCGCTTCGGCGCCGCCTTCGTGCCTGGGTTGGTGTCCTTCCCGAGCGGCGAGGCGAAGACCGCGTTCCTCTCGTTGCCGTCGATGCCGTCGCAGTTGGAGTCGACAAAGGCGAGATCGGGAGCGTCCAGCACCCGCGGGTTGATTGCCGGATCTCCAGGCGCGCAGTCCTCCGCATCGACGACGCCGTCACCGTCTCGGTCGCCCGGACCCGGGGGCGGAGGCGGCGGAGCCGGCACGATCCCATGCGCGCGAGCGCTGACGCCTCGCTGCGCGACTGCCTGGTTCCCGGCCCGGTCCTTCACGGGCTTCGATCCCGTGCGGCCGTAACGAACGAACGGCGTCGCGGTGTGGTCGGGGCCCGAGTGCTCGGCTAGCGAGATCACGATCACCCTTCCGGACGCGGCGCTCACCGAGAGGATCCGGTAGCCGGCCACGGCGAACGGGTACTTGCCGTCCGCGTCGCGCGGATGGCGGATCGGCTCCGAGAAGGTCAGGCGCAGGGTGTCCGCTCTGGAATCGCGGTCGGCGTCGCCCATCGCAGCCGAGACGATGCGCGGCGGCTTCTTGTCCGGCGCCGCCATCGACGACGCGGCGGTGACAAGGAGGGAGAGCAGGAGCGCCGGAGGGAGCGCTCCGACGCGCCGGCATCGCCCCAAGAATGGTCGTACGGCCATGAGTCCTCCTCTTCTGGTTCTCGACCAGACGGAGGTGAGCTTCGGAATCTTCCGTCGGCCGTCTCATGGCGAGACGTGGGGCGATGCCGGCGTTCGGTCTCCTCAGGAGAGCTGCGCCATGCGGAACTGGTTCCCAGACGGGTCGCGGAAGCCGACATCGATGCCGTACGGCTGTTGCTCCGGCTCCCCCTGGAACTCGACGCCGCGGCTCTTGAGCTCTTGGTAGCTCGCCTGCACGTCGTCGGTCGAGAAGAAGAGGCCGCCCGCGGCTCCCTTGGCCAGCACCTCCTTCACCTTCGCCTGGGTGTCGGCGTCGAACACGGGCGGACCGGGCACGGCCAGCAGAGCCAGGTTCACGTCCTGCCCAGGCAGGCCGACCGTCAGCCAGCGGAAGTTGCCCATCTCAGGCACCGTCACGTCCTGACGGAGCTCGAACCCGAGCTTCTCGGTGTAGAAGGCGAAGGCTTCGTCCTGATCGTGGACCCACACACTGACGTTGGTGAGGCTCTTGAGCATGTCTTCCTCCCTTGCTGTCGATTGAGGAATCACGCTAGCCAGGCTGCTCGCGGCTGTCTTCTCGAAAACTGCTGGACGGTGGGCGCGCCCAGGCAAGCAGCACGCAGGTCGGGATCCGGGCGCGAGTCGCCGCGTGCGGGAAGGTCGCCCGGTACGCCGTCGGTGAGAGCCCGAAGCCGCGGCCGAAGCTCGTCGTGAACGAGCCGACGCTCCGCAGCCCGACGGTGAAGCAGATGTCTGCGACCGACCGGTCCGTGTTCCGCAGCAGCGCCGCTGCCCGCTCCAGCCGCCGGGTCAGCAGGTACTGGTGCGGCGTCTCGCCGAAGGCACGGCGGAACTCGCGGCTGAAGTGCGCCTGCGAGAGGCGCGCTGCGCGCGCGAGCGCAGGCACATCCAGCGACTCGCGGTACTGCGCGTCGACGAGATCCTTCGCGCGGAGCAAGTGTCGTGCAGGATGAGGTGGGATCATCGGCTCGCCGCCCCGGAGTCGGTCGGCGGGATGTTCTGGTTACGGCGCAGGACGTTGTCCGGGTCGTATCGCCGCTTCAGCGTCTGGAGACGTTCGAACGCCTCAGCCCCGAATGTCGCGCGGACGCGCTCGATCGGCTCGTCGGCCTGCATGTAGTTGACGTAGCCGCCGCCGCTGAACGACCAGGGCTCGATCGCGGCCGCCGTCGCGCGAGCCCACTCGATCTGCTCGTCGTCGAGGCTGGCGTCCTGCCAGCCGGCCATAACGCTGACGTTGAACGCGGCGCCCCGAAAGCCGGCAACTGCCGTGGACGGATCGGCGTCCTTCGGCGCTCCATGGAGCGATTCGATCAGGATTTCTCCGGCCGGCCGGCCGAGCGCTCCAAGCCGAGGCAGCAGCTCGTCGAGCAGCTCATCCGGCAGCTCGTGCACGAAGTGGCCCTTCCAGTAATGCCGGTTCTCGCCGTACGGAGTATCGATCAGTCGTTGCTGGTCCAAGAAGGACTGTGCCCGTACACCGTCCTCGACGAGTCCTGGAGCCGTGCGCAGCACGCGGAGCTCCTCAGCGTCGCCGTCGCCGGTGTAGCACGGGAAGGCGGCGAGCCAGGGCACCAGCTCTGCATCCACGCCGATCACGACGGAGCAACTGAGCTCACTCGAAGACTGGAGAGCGAGGTCGCGAAAGCCGCGCAGGACGTCACGGACGCCTGGCCCGAGGTAAGTGAGCTGGCCGCCCACGACGCGATCGAGCGGGTGCAGGCGGAAGTCCAGGCGCGTCGCCACACCGAAGTTGCCGCCCGCACCGCGGAGTCCCCAGAGCAGCTCGGCATTCTCATCGGGGCTCGCCATGACCACATCCCCGGCCGGAGTGACGATCTCCGCCCCGACGAGGTTGTCGCACGTCAGGCCGTACTGGGCGGTGAGGTGGCCGATGCCGCCGCCGAGCGTGAGCCCGCACACGCCGGTGGAGCCGACGACCCCACCCGGAGCGACGAGGCCGAAGGCCTGGCTGGCGCCGTCGAAGTCGAGCCAGGTTGCGCCACCCCCGGCATGAGCAATCCGCGCTCCCGCGTCGATGTCCAGCGTCCGCAGCTGCGAAAGGTCGATGACGAGCCCGCCATCCAGCACGCAGTGGCCGGCGGGATTGTGACCACCCCCGCGCACCGCCACCTCCAGATCATGCTCCCGGGCAAAGGCGAACGCCGTCGCCACGTCACCGGTGCCGACGCAGCGCGCAATCACGGCCGGCCGGCGGTCGACGAGCGCGTTGAAACAGCGGCGCGCGGCGTCGTACTCCTCGTCCGCAGGTGCGATCACGGCGCCGGCCAGCGACCGTCGCAGCTCGCCCAGGCTCCCGTCGAGCCCGCTCACTTCACGACCCGGTACTTGAGATGCGTGACCCCCGGAGACCCGATCACCCTGATGCCTTCAATCTCCGGCTTGCCGGCGAGCAGGTCGAGCAGCCGAACGCCGTCACCCAGCACAAGCGGCGCGACATGAACCTGGAACTCGTCGACCCGCCCGGCTGTCAGGTACTGCTGAACGACGTCCGCGCCGCCCGCGATCGCAATGTCCTTGTCGCCGGCGGCTGCGCGAGCCTGCTCGAGCGCGGCCTCGATCCCGTCGGTGACGAACGTGAACGACGTACCTCCCTGCTTCGTCACGGTCTCCCGCGCGTGGTGCGTGAGCACGAACACCGGCACGTGGAAGGGAGGGTCGTCTCCCCACCAGCCGTCCGCCTTGGGGTCGGCTTCCCACTGTCCTGCGCCGCCGCTGAACATGCGCCTGCCCATCAGGACCGCGCCGGTGTTGGCGACCGACTCCTCGAGGACGTCGGAGTCGGCAGTCGTCTCGCCGCCGTCCATCCCGTGGCGCTCGCGGAAGCTTGCGAGCCCGACCATCCACTCGTGGATCCGCTCACCGCCCTCGCCCAGCGGTTCCTCGAGCGTCTGGTTCGGCCCGGCGATGAAACCGTCCAGTGACATCGTGAGATCGAATGTGAGTTTGGACATCGTCGCCTCCTGCTTCGTCGGTTGTGAGACTACGACTCCGCGACGCGACGCATCTCATCGCCGCGGGTGATCCTTACTCCCCGCTTCGTAGGTCGCCGAGGCGCGCGGCCTCGTAGGCGATCCGGTCGAACGTGACCGCACAGCCGTCCCCCAGCGGCGATTGCGCGGCGAACCCGATCGACGGCTCGGCCGCGGACTCGAGCGCAAAGTGGCGGATGAAGCTCCAGCTGCTGCCGTCGGTCGACGCGTGGAAGGCGAACGCCGATCCGACCTGTGCGATGCGGAGCCAGACCATCGTGCCCTCGACCACGAACGAGTTGCAGTCGTCGGACACAACCCTCGTCACGACCGAGACCACCATCGGCTCACGCTGTGGTGAGTACTCGAAGCAGAGCTTCGCCCAGACCTCGTCGCTCTCGTACACGACGAGCACGCCCGCGTCGTAGGTCCCTGCGAAGTCGACCGTGACCCGCGCGCTGAGGAGAAAGTCACCGCTTGCACCGCCGAGGAGTGCCGGCGCGTTCAGCTTCGCCTCCGACGAGCGCTGGGGATCGACGAACCAGTCGGTGCGAGGACCCGCGGCGACCTGAAGCGAAGCTCCGTCCGGAACGCTCCAGCTCTGCGGCTCCCTCAGCCATCGCAGCTGCATCGGCAAGGCGTCGATCCTGACGGGCTCCTCGACGGTCACAACAGGACGCTATCGCGAAGGCCCTCGAACTCGAGAAGGGAACCCCGCCTGGGGGGCGGGGCTCCCTCTCGACAGCTGAACAGCGACGCGTCCTAGCCCACGGCTTCGAACACGTTGTCCTGCACGTCGATGCCTGCGTTCTGCTCGATGATCTCCGCAAGCGTGCGCTTGTAGGTGATCCCGAGCAGGCGCTCGAGTTCCGGCAGCACCGGATCGTTCAGGTAGAAGAACCGGTCACCGTCACGAAGCGCCTGGAACTGCTGCTTCCACATCGCCAGCTGCAGCTCGCCGAACTCCGATCTGTGCACGTGGCGCTCGGAGAGCATGCCGACGAATGCGTCGAGCTGGTTGGGGTCTCCGTAGATCGCCTTCAGCCGGGCGGCGAGGGTCGTGCGACGGACGCCGACGACAGCCTCGTTCTCGGCCGCCTCGCTCCCGAGCGCAATCGGATCTCCGGCCGCGTCGAAGAGCGCGGTGAAGTCGAGGATGCTCGGGTCGTTGATCGGGTTGCCGGTGATGTTCGGGTCGTTGGTCGGGAAGCGGTCCGTCGACTCGCCCGTGATCGCCTTGAACGACGGCTTTGCGGGCAGCCCGAATGCGCGACGGAGGTCGTTGTACAGCGGCATGCCGTGGTCGCGACCCCGCTCGATGTCGACCGCGCCGAGGTCGACGACGCCCTTGAAGCACGCCGGCAGAGTCGGGCCGTCGAGGCAGCCTTCGTTGCCGGGCACGGGAACCTGGAAGAGCACGCTGCGGAGCTGGTTGTCGATCATCTCGTCGTTCTTGTACTGCGGCTCGCCGCCGAGGCCGTGGAGCACTGCGCCGACACCGATCTGCCGAAGCAAATCGGGGTTGCCGAAGGCGAGGTTCAGCGGGACGATGAACTCGACCTCGTCGCCGTCGGTCTCGGCCTCGACCCCTTGGCCCTCGATCGCCTCGAGCTCCTCGGCGGTGTAGTCCGCCGCCTCGCCGATCGCCTCGAGCTCACCGTGGATCATGCTGTGAGCCCGGTAGCCGACGACCGCGAACTCGTTCCCGAGGCTTGCGTTGACGTTGTCCTTGTACCCCTGGTAGGCGGGAAGCCTGACCCCGAGGGCGGGAAGGAACTCGTTGTAGGTGATGTACTGCTGCTCCGCGCCGACGACTCGGCGGGCGATCTGGAACTTGATCTCGTCGGGGATCCAGCTCGGCAGCGCCGAGACGATCCGGTTGTGCTCCTGCGCGAAGAGCGTGTGGGTCGACGACAGCGCGATGTTCTCGTTCGCCCGCTTGTCGCCGGCGACGAAGGCCGTCGCGAATGCTCCGGGGGCCTCGAGCCGGCCCATCAGCGCCATCGGCGGCGCCGCCGCCGCGTTACCGCGAGCATCTGCGCGCGGCAGGAAGCCGTCCTGCAGCAACAGCTTCGGCCCGTTGTTTCCCATCCGTCCGTCGACCGGCCCCTCGCGCAGCCACTCGAGCCGGTCCGCGGTCCCGCCGTAGACGCTGAAGCCGTCGATGTAACTGGAGACCGTGTTGATCTGTTGCCGCGCGTTCGTTCCCGTCCCCGTGCCGGGCGCGGCGGGCGTGCGCACGAACGGGATCGAGCCCAGCGTGTTCGTGAAGGACTCGATTGGATCGGCGGTGTTGAACGGGATGTTCGCGGTCTCGCCACCCGCTTCCTCACGCAGGCCGAACGTGTGGTCCATGAACTGTCCCCAGACGAAACCCCACTGGGTGACGCCGTTCTCCGAGAACAGGTTCTGGTGCACGTCGTTGAAGACGCGGTTGCTGACGTACCGGGTCGACGGGCCGCCGACGGGCTTCGCAATCCCGTCCGCGTAGTTCGTCCGGGCGACCCGGAGATACTGCGTGTTGGTCTGTCCCCAATCCGGATGGTTGCGGTTGTTCCCGCTTCCGTCGAGGGTTCTGATCTCGTCGGCTATATCCGCTCCTGCCACCGGAGTGAGCACCAGGAGAGCAGCCAGCAAGAGAACGACCTTGCGCATGTCGATACCTCCTCGGAAGGATGGCCGCAGGGGTGTTCCTTGTGGCGCCCGGGTGCAGGGCCCTCGCAATGACTGCCCCGAGCCTTGGGGGCCATTGTCTCGCCCAGCCGTTTGAAGTCAACGGCGCTTCATAAGAATTGCCGAAGAATTCACTAAGAATTTCCGGGACGAGGTTTAACGCTCGCGCAAGACGTATCCAACGCCACGAACAGTGTGAATCAACCGCGGTTCACCAGCCGCCTCGATTTTCCGGCGCAGATACCCGACATAGACATTCAGCGAGTTCGACGAAGGCCCGAAGTCGAACCCCCACACGTGGCGCAAGATCTCCGTCCGGTGAATCACCCGCCCCTGGTTCCTGAGCAGCAACTCGAGGAGGCTGAACTCGGTCGGGGTGAGGTCGATCGGCCGGCCCGCTCGTGCGACTGCCCTCGTTCGCGGGTCGAGCGTCAGGTCCGAGAAGCTGACCGCGTCTCCCACCGTGTCGCTGCGACGCAGGAGGGCACGCACGCGAGCCAGAAACTCCGCGAGGGCAAAGGGGCGCACGAGGTAGTCGTCGACGCCCGGGTCGAGCTCGGCGACACTGTCGAGGACGCTGTCCCCGGGGCTCAGGACGAGCAGCGGCAGATCCTTCTCCTTCGCGCGGAGCCGCTTGCAGACGTCAACCGCCGTCTTCTCGCACGGCGGGAGGTCGACGATGATCGCGTCGGGGGAGCCGGTTCCGACGATGCGCATCGCCTCGGACTCCCCTGCCGCCAGCGCGACGTAATAGCCCGCGATCGAGAGCGCATGGCGAAGCGCCTCCGTGCCGCGCGGGATCGTCTCCACGACGAGGAGACGGGGCTGAACATCAGTGTTCACGACGCCCTACCGTTCGAATATGTGGGAACGCGAGGAGGACATGACTCGATACTCGGTGCATCAGTAGTCGACGCATCGGAGCAATCAGCCGCAGCAATGATCCGTGGCGTGACCATCGCTGAACGCACCCTCGCTAACTGTCTTCCCCGAACGTACCCGCGCTGGTGAAAGGAGTCAAGAATTCATTGAGCGCGCACAAATCGCCGCCGAATATCCGTCCTCGGATCTGTCATCGGCCGCGGGTTGCAGATGAGTGGACGAGCGGGACGAGCGGAGTCCAGCCGGAGCTCAGCACCGCAAGAAGCGACGGCGGCGTGATCACGAGCGCTTCGCCCGCGGCGCGTCGCGACCTGCAGTCCACATACCCGGCGGGCGTCCAGCTCCAGAGGTCCGCTCCCAGCACGAGCCACGGCTCGCCGTCTTCCACGAGGAAAGCGCCGTCCGGGAGCTCTCCAATTGACGCCCGATGGAGACGCCTTTCGCTCGAAGCCGGTTCGAGGCGCTCCGAGTGGAGCTGCGCGTCGATCGCGTCGGCTCCGACCTGGCCTGGGTGCAGCTCCCGCCAGATGGCAACCAGGCGGTCGTAGTCCTCGCGCCGGCACTCGGCACAGGGGCGATGGCCTGCCGCGAGCGCGGTCACCTCGTCGAGGAAGAAGAGCTCCGTGTAGCGACCGGGTTGCTGCAGTGGGGCTCTCCGCCGGCCGCGGAACTCGAGCCGGCACGCGATCCAGCGCTTCACAGCGAAGCTGCGACGAATTCGGCCCTGGGCGTCGTGGAGGCAACCGCGATTGCCGTAGACGAGGCCGCGCGCGGGATCCGTGACCAGCTCGCCGAGCGGCGTGACCCGGTTCTGGAGCGTCATCTCAGGCAGCGCGCCGCGCGACGTAGACGAGGAAGTCGTCGTCCGCGGTCGGCTCGGCGTCGTTGTACTGGCCGCGAACGCGGACGTCGTCGAAGCCGGCGCGCTCCAGCATCAGCACGAGCTCGTCTTTGAAGTAGAGCGTCATGGTGAGCACGTGCTCCTCCTCGGCGACGAGCTCGTCGTCCCGCCACATGAAGGCCTGCATCTCGAGCGTTGCCTGCTGGGCCAGCGGATCGAAGTCGACGACTCGCGACCGCAGCTCGTACTCGGCGCCGTCCTTCCCGGACCGGCGCTTGCCGGGCTCCTTTCTCGGCCGGGGCAGCTCGGAGCGCTTCTCCTTCAGCCAGTACTGCCACAGCCCGGCGTCGGCGTACGGAACCTCGTTGTCGAGCAGGAGCACGCCGCCTGGCTCGAGGTGCTCGTGCAGGCGTCGCAGCGCCTCGAGATCCTGCGGCCTGCTGCTCCCGAGACCGAGCCCGCCGCACACGACGATCGTCCGGTAGCGCCTGGGCAAGTCGAGCTCGTGCATCGCCTGGGCGTAGAGCGTGGGCGCGAGACCCTCGCGAGCCGCTGCCTCGCGACAGAGCGCGAGCATGTCCTCGGAGATGTCGCAGCCGTCGACGTCGAGGCCGGCTCGGAGGTACGGAAGCAGCAGGCGCCCGGTGCCGCAGGCGACGTCCAGCGCGGGCTGCCCGGCCTCGACGTAGCGGCGGAAGTAGTCGATCTCTTCGCCGCCTTGGTTGAACTCGGCCCACCAGCGGGCGACGACGCCGTAGTGCCAGGTCGAGGCGCTCGGTCTCTCCATCGACCCGGATTGAAGCAGGCGCTCAGACCAGACCTTCGAACGTGTCGCGCAGGTAGGCCTCGCGCGCGGCGGCTCCACGCGGCGAACGGAGGAAGCGGCTCCACGCCTGTTGCTCGTGCCAGACCGCGCCGAGCTCCCAGACACAAAACGTCGGGCGGTGCGTCCCCTCGAGCGGCCACGGCCGGAAGGAGACCTCGCTCTCGCCGTTCTTGGCCCAGACCGTCTCCCAGACCTCGTTGTCGTTGCGCCAGGTCGCGACGATGAGGAAGTAGAAGCTCTCGCCGCAACGGTGCAGGATCACGAAGCCGAAGCCGCCTCCCAAATCGAGCGATCCCGACTCGGCCGCTGCGCGCAGATTCCCGCGCGCCAGCACCTGGAGATCGCATGGCACCGGCTCGTTCGCCGGCGCGATGTCGTACCACTTCAGCACCGCGTCGTCGAGTGTGATTGGCGGCGCGGGCCGGATCAGCTTCGAGATGTGCCGGTAGTCGTCCCGGACTGTGCTCGGGTCGTCGCTCAGGACGGTGCTCAGGGCGGTGCTCATGTCGCTCCTCCCGCGGGCGTGAAGTCCATCACCCAGTTCGTCTCCCAGGTCTCGCCGCCGTCGTCCGAGAAGGCCTGCTCCCAGCGCGGCGTCGAAGTGGTCACACCGGTCCAGATGAAGCGGACACGAACCGGACTGTCCTCGAACGTGTCGTCTCCGTGAAAGACGCCGGTGTCACCCGAGAACGACCCGAAGAGCGGCGGGTCGAGAACCCCCGGGCGGCGACTGTCAGCCCAGTAGATCGACCACTGCCGGGTCGCCGGATCGAAGAATCGGAACGACATGCCGACAAAGCCGCCCTCGTGGTCGGTGCGGAACTCGTCCTCGTTCCCGCAACCCCCGAGGATGTGCCTGGCGACGCTCGTCGCCTCGAACTCCTCCCATTCGTCCGACCCGGCGAGCCGCTTGCGCAGCCTCCGGTTGTGGACCCTCCACTCTCCCGGCCAGAAGTCGAAGTCGCTCGCCTCGCTCATCGTTCCTCCCTCTCGTGGGTGCCGTACGAGGCTAGCCGGTAATTAGGGCGGTTCTTGCCCTTTATCCCTGCTTAACTCCCGCGCATGGCCTCGCCCACCTCCCGCCTGCTCGAACTGCTGGAGCTCCTGCAGGCGCGGCCGCTGACGACCGGCCGCGAGATCGCCGACCGGCTCGGGATCGACCCGCGCACCGCACGGCGTTACATCGATGTCCTGCAGGAGCTCGGAATCCCCGTCGAGGGGCAGCGCGGCGTGGGCGGCGGCTACCGGATCCGGCCGGGATACCGGCTGCCGCCCCTGATGCTCGAGGACGAGGAGGCGGTCGTAGTCGTGCTCGGCCTCCTTGCGACCCGCGGGTCCCGGCCCGACGGCTCGCCGGATGCCGTCGACGGCGCGCTCGCGAAGATCAACCGGGTGCTGCCTACCACGCTCCGCCGTCAGGTCGAGGCGCTCGAGGAGACGCTCAGCTTCACGAGGCCGACGGGCGCCGCGCCCGCCGATGCCGCCGCCGTGCTCCTACTCGCGGACTCGATCCGGCGCCGCCGCCGGCTTCACATCGCCTACCGCACGTTCTCCGGGGAGGAGTCGGAGCGAGAGCTCAGCCCGCACGGCCTCGTCGTCCACTCCGGCCGCTGGTACCTCGCCGCCTACGATCACACGCGCGACGACCTCCGTACTTTCCGCGTCGACCGAATGTGGGGCACATCGCTCGCCGAGGCTTCATGCGTAGCGCCGCCGGAGGGATTCGACGCCGTCGCCTACGTGTCCCACTCGCTCGCCAGCGTCCCCTGGACGTGGGAAGTGGAGGCCCTGCTCGATCTGCCGATCGACGCCGCGGCGCGGCGCATCCCGGCGACGCTCGCCGAGCTCATCGACGAGCCGGAGGGCACGCTGCTGCGGATGCGCGTGGACTCGCTCGACTGGATGGCGACCGTCCTCGCAGGTCTCGGCTGCGACTTTACGATCCGCCGCCCCGACGAGTTGCGCGAGAGCGTGCGCGCGCTCGCGGAGCGGCTCGCGGCGCAGGTCTGACGCCGGACCGCCGAACGCATTCGTCGTTCTGACAGCGCATCTGTTCTTGGAGCTCCAGTCCGCGTCCCAGCACCGGCGGAGTTCGTCGTCACACGCAGGACCCAGGAAGACGACGAACGCCGCGCGGGGGCCAGCCGGGGGTAGTGGGGAGACCGGCCCCCGCGCTCCGGACCTCGAGCCGCCACGAGGCCGGGTCTTCATGCCGCGGAAGGATGAGTCGGAGGGACCCGTGTCGACGGGCGCAGGCGGAGCACCTCACCGAGGACGGGCCCACTCTCGACGTCCTTCTCATCATGACCCGATACCCGCACGTCGCGGGCGCACTCGACGTCCTCCACCGCAGGAGAGGACGTCAGCATCACCACCCGGACGCCGGGCATGAGAGCCATCACCGCCGCGAGATCCTCCGCGCGGCCCGAAACCCGGCGGGCGACCTCGACCTCGTCGTCCCGCGCCAACATGTCCGGCGTCTCCGCGTCGAGGCCCTGCTCCAGGACAAGCAGGTCTCGGACGGGATCTGTCCGACGGCGGTTATGAGAGCTTGGAGTCACGGGCGGCACCTTTCGTCTCGTGTGGTGGCTGCAAGGAAGTCCGGCGAGAGGCGCAAAACTTGCACCGTTCGCCTCAAATCCCCCGTTCGGGGGAGTACGCATAGGGTCTGCGCACTCACGATTTCGCCTGAGGGCCTGTTGCCGGCGCCCTTCCGAACCGACGAGCAATGGGAGAAGGCTTGGCAGCAGTCACGTCCGCCGGTCGCGCCTCAGGCTTCGAGCCATTCGAGCCGGCCGATGACGCCAGCGCCGCCGCGGCTCTCCACGAGCGTCACTCGGGCCGCGTGTTCGGCTACTGCCTCTCGCGTCTGCGTCGGCGCGAGGACGCTGAGGATGCTGTCCAGACGACGTTTCTCCACGCCGTACGCGGCCTCCGCCGCGGTGTCGTGCCGGGGACGGAGGTGGCGTGGCTCCTCGGGATCGCCCGCAACGTCTGCCTGTCCCGCTGGGAGTCAGCCGGCCGGCTCAGCCGCCTCGAGTCACCCTGCGATCCCCACGAGCTCGACCGGCGTAGCAACGCGACAGAAGGCAGCCGCGACGAGCTGATCGGGATCGAGGACGCTCTCCAGGCGCTACCCGACCAGCAGCGCCAGGCTGTCCTGTTGCGTGATTGGCGCGGCCTTTCGTACGAGGAAGTTGCCGCCCAGCTCGGCGTCAGTCACGCGGCTGTCGAGACGTTGATCTTCCGCGGCCGCCGCACCCTCGCCGAGCTCTTGCGTGAGGAGCCACGGACGACCCGGCGCCGCCTGCAATCGCTTGGGAGCCTGGGCTCGTTCTTCTCCGCGATCAAGACTGCCTTCACGGGCGGCGCGGTCGCGACCAAGGTCGCCATGGCGGCCATTGCTGCAGTCGCCCTGTCAGGTGCAGGTGCGGTCGCCGCCACGTCCGTCCACAGCGGGGGGAACCCTCCGGTCCAGGCTCCCGCGGTAACGCCTCCGAGCGCCGTCTCGCCGGCCGCGCCCGAGGTAAAGGCAGGGGGAGCGGAAGGCTCGACCTCCCGCACACCCGCTGCAAGGCGCGAGCCCAGGACCCGCTCCGACACGCCCTCAGTCGCCGCGCCCGCGGTGGCTTCGGTCCCGGCAGCCGCGCCGACCGCGAGTACTCCAGCCACTGCCGCTCCCGCTGAGGAAACCGCGAATCGGACGCCGTCTTCGTCCGAGCCTCATTCCACTCCGCACACGTCTGTGTTGCCGGTTGCGCCGGCGGTCACGATTCCTCCGACGGAGCAGCTGGTGCCCGTCGTGACCGGGGTGGTCCAGAACGCCGTCGACCAGCTGCTGCCGAACCTGCCGGTCGAGGTGCCGTCGGTGCAACTGCCGCCGGTGGTGCTGCCGCCGACCCCCGTGCAGGTGCAGGTGCCCACCGTGCCCGCCGTCGTGCCGGAGCTCCCCGTAACCGTCACGTTGCCTCCGGTCACACCTCCCAAGCTGCTGCCGTAGAACGGTACGCTCGCGGGCGTGAACCGCTGCGCCTGGGTGCCGCTGGCCGACCCTCTCTACGTCGCCTACCACGACGACGAGTGGGGCGTGCCCGAGCGGGACGAACGCAAGCTCTTCGAGCTGCTCAACCTCGAGGGCGCGCAGGCCGGACTCTCGTGGTCGACGATCCTGCACAAGCGCGAGGGCTACCGGGAGGCCTTCGCCGGCTGGGACATCGAGGCGGTCGCGCGATTCGACGAGCGTGACGTCGAGCGGCTGGTCGGCGATCCCGGGATCGTCCGCCACCGCGGCAAGATCGAAGCGGCGATCGGCAATGCGCGAGCCGTGCTCGCGCTCGACGTCCCGCTCTCTGAGCTTCTCTGGTCGTTCGTCGACGGGGAGCCGCGCGTGAACGAGTGGAAGACGGTCGCGGAGATCCCGGCCGAGACGGCGGAGTCGAAGGCGATGAGCAAGGAGCTGAAGCGGCTCGGGTTCCGCTTCACCGGCCCGACGACCTGCTACGCCTTCATGCAGTCCACCGGGCTCGTCGACGATCACGTCGTCGATTGCTTCCGGCGTACCGCCGGCAGGTGACATCCGTCACGAATCGAATCTCGTAGGGCTCATCTCACGAACAAGGAGCCCTGCATGAAGTCTCGTACGCTGGTCGCTGCGCTGCTCGCCGGCGCGATCCTCGTCGCCGCGGCGATCGGAGCCTGGACGTCGTCGTCCCAAGGTGCCGCCGCGCCGCCGGGCGGTGGGCCGCTCACCGCCGCTCGGTTCGAGCTTACGGTCGACGGCCACTCGCTCGCGGTGTTCTCGGAGCTCGTCGGCATTTCGTCCGAAGTCGACATTGAAGACGTCCGGCTCGACACGAAACGCAAGCACAAGGTGCGGAAGAAGCTGCCCGGTAAGCGAATGCCGCCGACGGTCACGCTCGCGCGTGGCATGACCAGGAACATCGAGCTCGCCGCCTGGCACGAGCTCGTGATCCTCGGGGACGTGGCTGCACGCAAGAACGTCACGCTGACGATGTACGACGCGACCGGAGATCCGGTCGTCCGCTACCACCTGACGAACGCCTGGCCCTCCAAGCTGGAGATCGGCGCCCTGAAGGCGGGTGCCTCCTCGGCGCTGACGGAGACCGTCACGCTCGTCGCAGAGTTCATCCAGCGCGTCTCGGTCTGAGCTGTCGAGTGCACGGCTTCTTCGCCTCGCGGGCGGGGAAGCCGTGCTCCCACTCAGGCGACAGGTGCCGTGACGAACGGCAGCAGGTCGTCGAGAGTCAGCACAGCTGACGTCGGCAGCTCGTCGGCGGCGCAGACGGCCTCGGCCAGCGCCCGTGCCTCTGCCTTCGCGAGCCACGACTCGTACGCGTTGACGCGGGCAAAGCGGTTCAGCGAGGACTCGATCGCCGGGCGCGCATCGGCGATCGGAATCGTGCCGAGATAGACGGTGTCGTCGAGTGGGC
>JAXIPI010000414.1:0-8247 GCA_045403015.1 Gaiellaceae bacterium
GCCGCACGCTCGCACGACGCAGTCACAGGCCCGAGCCTCGTCGGTGGCAGACGTCCAGCGGCACGCACCGGCACAGCCGCGCAAACGCACTGCCACCTCGACGCCCGCCGACACGTCCGAGCCAGCCGTCCGTCCCCGCGCGGTCGAGTCGTCGCCGCCCGCTCGCAAGAGACGGTCACAGGCCCGAGCCTCGACGGCGCCAGACGTCCAGCGGCACGCAACAACACAGCGGCGCGAGCGCGTTGAACCGGATGCGTCCAGAGCAGCGCGCGAGGTCGTCGTCGCCTCGCCGCTCGTCGACGTACCGGCGCCCGCTTCCGAGGCGCGCACAGAGAGCGACGCACATCCGACACCCGAGCGGGCGACGCGGCAGCTCCCAACGGCACGTCGAGCCGAGACATCGGCGAACGTCCGGCGGCTGGCAACAACGCCGCAGGTTCAGCCGCGTGGACACGACGGCGTCGAGGTGTCAACCGGCAAGGGCGACTCCGCCGTCCGCGCAGGCGTCGCCGATGTTGCGGCCGCAGCTGAGTGGGCTGTCGCTCCCAACCCGGAGCCGCCTGCGCCGACACGTCCCGCGCCTGCCAGTAGAGACCGCGACGACCGGCCGCGCGCAGCGCGCATCGAGGCGCCGGTCACGGAGCGCCGTCCCGGCCTCGACCTGCACGCTGTCCTGTCGTCGTCCCGCCTCTCCCCCAGCAGCGCTCTTCCTGCCGCAACGATTCAGCGCGTCGCGCAGATCGACGGCGCCGAGCAAATGGAGGGTGTGGCTCGCCTGCCCGGCCTCGACGTGCAACGCAGGCGCTCTGGACCGCTCGCTGGAGCTGCGACCGCTGTCCCCGCCACCGTCGCCGAACAGACCACGCGCGCAGCACTCCAGCTCGCGCCGAGCCCCACGCGTGTCGCGCAAGCGACGCAGGCTGTTCACCTGCCCGCGCCGGCGATGCATGTCGCGCTTCCCGCGCCGCTGGATCCGCCCGCGGCCGTCCAACGGATCACGAGCGTTGCCGATCCAGAGGGCTCCGCGCGCGAACGTCTCTCCGAGGCATCCGATCACGAGCTCGAGGAGCTCGCGGACCGCCTGTACGACCACATCCGCACACGGTTCCGCTCCGAGTTGCTGATCGATCGGGAGCGAGCCGGCCTGCTGGCAGACCGCTACTGAGAGGAGGAGCGCCTTGGCCGACCCCGGTACCCAGTTCCGCTTTGCAGTGACGATCGACGGCAAGGACATCGGCGACTTCACCGCTCTCGAGGGACTATCCGCCGAGTACAACGTGATGCAGTACGCCGAGGGCGGCGAGAACGGCTTCGAGCACCGCCTGCCGGGCCAGCTCAAGTACTCGACGATCAAGCTTACGCGCCCACTCGACGTGAAGTCGGCACGCAACGGTGGCGGCCTCGCGTCGTGGTTCACGAAGCTGGGCCGGTCCGACAGCCGCAGCAGCGCAACCAGAACGGCGGCGATCACGGCGTTCGACGCGGACGGCGACCAAATCGCGAGCTGGAGCCTTCTCGACGCGTATCCGTTCCGCTGGACCGGCCCTTCATTCTCGGCGGACGGGAGCGCCATCGCCAAGGAGACCCTCGAGCTCGCGCACCACGGGTTCATCGACTCATGACGCTCGTGAAGGCATCCATCCGCTCGACGACCGGCGGCGACACGCTGCAGTGCGCGTTCAATCCGAACGAGTACTCGATCTCGAAAAGCGCCGAGTGGCGCGGCACGCCGTCGAGCGGCGCCCGCACCGCCCCGACGCCCGAGTTCGTCGGGACGAAACCTCGCAACCTCAGGATGAAGCTCCTGTTCGACGCGTGGGCCTCGGGCCAGGCCACTGTCACAGCCGCGGTCGACCAGCTGCTCGAGTGGTGCAACCCGACGTCAGCGTCGATCTCCCAGGGCAGGCCGAGCCCGCCGATCCTCGCCTTCACGTGGGGACAGAACGCGTTCTTCGACGCCTACCTGCAGTCGGTCGACGCGCAGTACACGATGTTCTCGCCCGAGGGAATGGCGCTGCGGGCGACCGTGAACGTCACGCTCGTCGAGATCCCGAACGAGCCGGCCGGCCAGAACCCGACCTCGGGCTCGCTCGCCGGGCACCGCACCGCGCTGATGGTCGCCGGCGATTCGCTCCATTCGATCGCGTACCGCGAATACGGGAGCGCAGCGCTCTGGCGCGGCCTGGCCGCCGAGAACGGTATCGACGACCCGCTGCGCGTCGGCCCCGGCACGACCCTTCGTATCCCACCGCGCGAGCGCGCGGCCGAGCTGTCGTAGCGAGGAGCCGCCGTGTCCTCTGCCAATGTCGAAGTCGGTTTCCCGAACGTTCAGATCAACGGCAACGCGTTGCCGGTGTCCGTCGACCACCTGCTCGAGCGGATGGTCGTCGACGACCATTTGCGGCTGCCCGCGATGTTCGAGCTCACGTTGCGCGATCCCCACGACTCACAGCTCCCTAACGGCGTGCTCGCGGAGATCGGAGTCAAGCTCGGGGACGCCGTCACCGTCTCTGTCATCTACGAAGACGGAAAGGAGGGGCTCGTCTCCGGCGAGGTCACCTCGCTCGAGGCCGACCTCGACGCGTCCGGATCGCACGTCGTCATCCGCGGCTACGACAAGTCGCACCGACTCCACCGCGGTCGCAAGGCGCGCAGCTGGGCCGACCAGAAGGACTCGGAGATAGCCGCGACGATCGCGGGCGAGGTAGGGCTCTCGTCCTCGATCGACGACTCGGAGATCGCACACGCCTACATCGCCCAGCCAGGTGTGTCGGACTGGGAGTTCCTCGCCAGCCGCGCGCGCGAGATCGGCTACGACCTGCGTGTGGCGGACGGCTCGCTCGAGTTCAAGAAGCCGTCGACTGCGAGCGACGCGCCGGAGCAGGGCTCGCTCGGGCGCGCGGCGACCGTGGGGCAGATCGTCTACGGCGAGAACCTCCTGTCGTTCCGCCCGCGCGTGAGCATCGTCGACCAGGCAAGCTCGTTCGAGGTCCGGGGCTGGGACGTCAAGGGAAAACGAGCCGTCGTCGGCACGGCTCGGCCGTCGAACACGTCGGCGTCCATCGGTCTTGCGCAGTCCGCGGCGACTGAAGCGCTCGGCGACAAGGCCTATGTCCGGAACGACAGGCTGTTCGCAGCCGAGGACGCGGCCACGAACGCGGCAACGGGGCTCGCCGCGAGCGTCGGCTCCACCTTCGGCGAGGCGGAGGGGGTCGTCGTCGGCGACCCGAACCTGAAAGCCGGCAGTGCCGTCAGCGTGTCGGGAGTCGGCTCGCCGTTCGACGGCAAGTACGTCCTCACGTCGACGCGGCATGTGCTCGACCGCTACGGCTACCGCACGCACTTCACTGTCAGCGGCCACCAGGACCGCACCCTGATCGGGCTCGTCTCGCGCGGCGCGGCGGGCGCCCCGTCCGGCGTCGGGCAGATCGTCCCCGGCGCCGTCCCCGCGATCGTGATCGAGGTGAAGGACGATCCCGACAAGCTCTCGCGCGTGAAGGTGAAGTTCCCGTGGATCGACGACTCGTTCTCGAGCGACTGGGCGCGCGTTGTCTTCCCCGGCGCCGGTAGGGACCGCGGCTTCGCGTGCCTGCCGGAGATCGACGACGAAGTGCTCGTTTGCTTCGAGCAGGGCGACTTCCGCCGGCCCTACGTCCTCGGTGGCCTCTTCAACGGCCTCGA
This sequence comes from Gaiellaceae bacterium, assembly GCA_045403015.1. Classification (GTDB taxonomy): domain Bacteria; phylum Actinomycetota; class Thermoleophilia; order Gaiellales; family Gaiellaceae; genus Gaiellasilicea. Next base: position 3,682 of record JAXIPI010000414.1, read on the forward strand.
CCTGCCGAAGGACAGCGACAGCCTCGTCGACACCGCGAACGGCACGATCGGGGTGCGCGCGTTCACGACCCGCGCGGGGCACTCGCTCAAGTTCACCGACGCCGACACCGGCAAGGGCGTGAAGCTCGCGACGGGTGGTGAGCAAGTCGAATCCGTCGAACTCGACGCGGCGGGGCATGTGATCACGATCTCGTCGTCGGGCGATATCACGATCAAGTCGGGCGACGCCGGCACGATCAAGATCACCGCCGGCACGACGATGACGCTCGAAGCGACGTCGAGCCTCGAGCTGAAGGCACCGACTGTGAAGATCAACGGTGACGGCCAGGTCGAGGTCAAGTCGTCCGGCCAACTCTCGCTCCAGGGGACGCAGGCCACGCTGAAGGGCGATGCCATGGCGAGCGTCGAGGCGAGCGGGATCCTGCAGATCCAGGGCAGCCTCGTGAAGATCAATTAGGGAGGGCTCGAATGCCGCCAGCAGCACGAGTCGGAGACATCACAGCGCACGGAGGCACGATCGTCGGGCCGGGCGCGCCGACCGTGCTCATCGGCGGCCAGCCCGCCGCGCTCGTCGGTGACATGCACGCCTGTCCGCAGCTCGAAGGCGGGGTCGTCCCGCACGTCGGCGGCCCGATCCTTCCGCCGGGAATGCCGACCGTCCTCATCTCCGGGCGTCCAGCGGCCGTGCTCGGCGGCCTGTGCACGTGTGTCGGCCAGCCCGACACGATCGCGCTGGGCGCCATGACCGTCCTGATTGGAGGGTGAATTGGCGCAAGAAGAATTCGTCGGCTCGGGTCTCGCGTTTCCCATCCGGGTCGACCTCACCGGCAAGGTGGCGCTGGTCACGGGCGAGCGCGAGATCGAGCAGTCGATCGCGCTGATCCTCGGCACGATTCCGGGCGAGCGGCCGATGCGGCCGGAGTTCGGCTGTCGCATCCACGATTACGTCTTCGCGCCGGCGGACGCCACGACGGCAGGGCTCATCGCCTACGAGGTTCGCCAGTCGCTGCTTCGCTGGGAGCCGCGCATCGACGTCACGGACATCATCGTCACGCCGGCCCCATACGACGCCGGTTCGCTGCTCGTCGACCTTCGCTACTCGATCCGGAGCACGAACGACCCGCGCAACCTGGTCTTCCCGTTCTACGTCATCCCCGACGAGCCCGGCGCACATCCGCGCGTCGAAGCGAAGGCGACGACGTGGTGACGCCTCCCGCACTCACGCTCGACGAACGGCTTCCCACCCCGAAGCTCGACGATCGCCGCTTCCAGGATCTCGTCGACGAGGCGAAGCGGCGTGTCCAGCAGCGCTGCCCCGAGTGGACCGACCACAACGTCTCCGACCCGGGTGTGACCCTGATCGAGACGTTCGCCTGGATGACCGACCAGCTGCTCTACCGGCTGAATCGTGTCCCGGACCTCAACTACGTGAAATTCCTCGAGTTGCTCGGAGTGACCCTTCTCCCACCAACCGCGGCGAGCACCGAGCTGACGTTCCGCCTCTCGAAGGCTCAGTCGGACGAGCTGTCCATCCCAGCGGGCACGGAGGTCTCGACTCCGCGGAGCGGGAGCGGCGAGCAGATCACCTTCGCGACGACCGCGCGTCTTCCGATCGTGCCGTGCACGCTACAGACGCTCGTGTCCGTCGATTCGCGCGGAGTGGTGCGCCCCCGGGACGACGAGACGGCGATCGCCTGCTTCAGCGGGCCCCAGCCCGGCGACGCCCTTCTCGTTGGCCTGAACGGAGCCGTGCCGTCATGCGTGGTCAAGCTCAACCTCGCCTGCAGGCCAGGCGCGGGGGGCGGCATCGCTCCCGACAACCCGCCCCTAGTCTGGGACGCGCGTGTCGGCGAGGAGGAGGGAACGGCGCGGCTCTGGAACGTGCGGACGCGTGAGCCGCTGCTCCGGCTCACCGGCTCCCGCGGCCACGCCCTCCGGTGTGTTGCGTTCAGCCCGGACGGGCGCACGCTCGCCTCCGCAGGCGACGACGGAGCGGTGTGGCTGAGGGACGTGCACAACCCCGAGCACCTCGGCCGCCGCCTCGTCGGCCACGAAGGGCCCGTGCTCGCACTCGCGTTCAGCGCGGACGAGCACACACTTGCCTCCGCAGGCGCCGACGGAACGGTCTGGCTCTGGGACGTCGACCAGGCCGAGGCCGCTCAGGAGCAGCACGAGCCGGGCCGGCGTCTCGATGGCCACGCCGGCCCGGTGGTCGGTATCGCGTTCCATCCGAGGGGGCGGATGCTCGCTTCCGCCGGCGCCGACGCGACGGTGCGGCTCTGGGACGTCGACGCGCACAAGCCACTCCGGACGTGGGACGTCCAGCGTGAGCAGGAAGCGTCGCCGGCCGGAGCCGGTTCCGACGCCGGCCCGCGCCGTTCGATGCTCGGAGTCGCGTTCCTCGAGGACGGGCAGAGGCTCGCCGCCGCCGACGACGACGCGACCCTTTGGCTTTGCAATCTCGTCCCAGCAGTGCCAGCCGACGATGGGGAAGTCCGTATCCCGGAGGGGCCCCTCCCGAGGGAGGCGGAGCAGCAGCTCGAGGGTCACACGGGAGCGGTGCTCGGCGTGGCGTTCAGATCGGACGGGCAGATGCTGGCGACCGCCAGCGTCGACGGGACGGCGCGGCTCTGGGACCTGGCTACGCCTGCCCCGCAAAGCAGTGGCCGCGTGCTCATGGCCCCCAAGAGCGCCGTGCACGGTGTCGCGTTCAGCACGGACGGCCGAACACTGGCCACGGCCAGCAGTGACTGGACGGCACGCTTGTGGAGCGTCGCGACCGGCGAGCAGGTCGGGCGGCCGGTCAGCGATCATTGCCCGGTTCACGGCGTGGCCTTTCAGCCACACGGCGACAGGCTTGCCACCGCCGGCCTCGATGGCGGCTGGGAGTCGTGCGAGATCGAGAGCGACGGCACGAAGGGGCTCAACGAGAAGGCCGACGTGATCCTCCACGTACCGCGAGGACACACAGTCTCGACGGTCGGCGGGCAAGCCGCCGGCTGGCTGCGCTGCCGGGTGCGCGCGGCCAGGAAGGGCCAGTCACCGTACGACAAGTCGCCGGTGATCGAGGGCGAATGCGTGGCCGGGACGCTCGGCGCGACCGTGCCCGCGACGAATTCCGAGACCGTGCTCGGCGAGGTGCTCGGCGCGTCGGAAGGAGTCCCAGGTCAGCGCTTCCGCCTCGACCGGCGCCCCCTGGTGCCGCTCCCCGGGAACGAGCCACACGTGCTCGAGGTGCGCGTCGACGGTCGCACCGAGGAGTGGCACGAGGTGCCGAGCTTCGCCCGCGCGAAGGAAGACGAGCAGTGCTTCGTTCTGGACTACACCGCAGGCGAGGTCGCACTCGGCCCGGCCGTTCGCGAGCAGGACGGTGCGACCGTCGGATGGCATCGCCGCTACGGAGCCGTCCCGCCGAAGTGGGCGGAGCTCCGCCTGCGCAAGTACGCGAAGGGCGGCGGCAGACGGGGAAACGTCTCGGAGCGCACGCTCACCGTGCTGCGCTCGCCGATCGCGAACATCATCTCCGTCGAGAACCGCCGCCCGGCGTCCGGAGGCGTCGACGGAGAGGACATCGAGAACGCCAAGGTGCGTGGCCCGCTCACGCTCCGCATCGGAGACCGCGCGGTCACGCCGGAGGACTACGAGCAGCTCGCCCGCGCGGCGGCGCCCGAACTCGCGCGCGTCGAGTGCATTCCAGCAACCGACGAGGCACATGCGGGCGAGGCCCGCGTCCTCGTCATCCCCAACGTCGAAAGCGACGACGGCGAGCTCCAGTTCGAGCAGCTCGTGCCGTCGGTGGACGTCGTCAACCGGATCAAGGACTACCTCAACCGCCGACGCGTGATCGGCGTCCGCATCCTCGTGACGCCGCCGCACTATCGCGGGCTCACCATCGTGGCGAAGCTAGTGGCGCTGCGCGAGTTTGATCCCAGGGACGTCGAAGAGCGCGCCCTCAAGGACCTCTACACCTCGTTCAGTCCGATCTCCGGCGGCCGGGACGGCAAGGGCTGGGAGTTCGGTAGATCCGTGCTGCAGGGCGACGTCTATGCGGTCCTGCAGGCGGTGCGCGGGGTCAAGCGCGTCGACGATTGTCGGCTGTTCGAGGCTAACCCCATAACGGGTCAGCGGACGCCGGTCGCCACCGCAATCGGAGCGCCCGGGGAGGAGCCGCGGCGGATCGAAGTACCGGTGTCCCGGTACGCCACCGTCTTCTCGTACCGACACTACGTCTCTGTGGTGGAGGAGTGAGCACCGTAATGTCGAGTCGGTCCGCCCACGGCGAGATCGCGACGGCGGCGCCCCTCTCGGGCGGCCTGCCTGCGCTGTACCGCGAGCCGACCGCGCATGAGCAGGACAAGTATCAGCGCTACTTGAGGAATCGTCTTGAGGCCGACGCCGGTAGCTTCGTGCAGCGATTCACCGAGGCGCTCGACGAAGTCCTCGCGCCCGTCCTCGCCACACTTGACAACCTCCCCGCCTACTTCGACCCGAAGACCGCGCCGGAGCATTTCCTCGATTGGCTCGCCGGCTGGGTCGGGCTCGAGCTCTTCGAGAAGTGGCCGGCGG
>JAXIPI010000138.1:0-29964 GCA_045403015.1 Gaiellaceae bacterium
CTCGCCGATCGCATGGCCAAGGCAGGCGGGCGCGCAACCGAGTCGGCGATGCGGAGCTGGACGGCCGCCGCCCTGGCCGGCCAGAAGCAGATCGCTGCGCGGTTGTCGCGCGAAGGGATCCAGCTGGTCCCGGACTTCATCTACACGCGAACCTTCAACGGCTTCGCCGCGCCGATCGACGGCAGGGCGCTCGCACTGCTCGAGCGCGACCGGGACGTGGCAGGCGTGTATCCAGTCCGTGCGGCCTATCCGGCCTCGCTCTCCGCGGGTGAGCTGCGCGGCCAAGCGTTCGAGCGCGGCGCCGGGCGACGGCCCGAGGTGGCCGGGATTCCCGGCTTCGACGGGAGCGGGGTCACGGTCGCGCTGCTCGACACCGGTCTCGACGTCACTCACCCCTACATCCGCGACCGGCTTCTCGAGGGGGCCGACATGCTCGACCCGGAGGCACGCGCTGTTGCGCGGCCTCACCCTGACGACTCGACGCGGCTCGAGCGACACGGCACGCAGATGGCAGGACTGATCGTCGGCCATGGCGGTCCCGGCGGTATCCACGGCGTCGCGCCCGGCGCGTCGATCCTGCCGATCAGGGTCGCCGGCTGGCAGCCGAGCGCGGAGGGCGGCTTCGCCGTCTACGGCCGCACCGACCAGCTGCTCGCCGGTCTCGAGCGGGCCGTCGACCCGGACGCAGACGGTGACGTCCTGGACGCGGCGCGCGTTGCGGTCGTCGGCGTCACCGAGCCGTTCGCCTCCTTCACGGACGGGCCAGTGGCGCTTGCCGTCGCCGGCGCCGCCAAGCTCGACATGCTCGTCGTCGTGCCGGCCGGAAACGAGGGGCCGGCGGGTCCCGACTACGGCAGCATCGGCGGCCCGGGTGGAGCACCGGCAGCGCTCACGGTCGGTGCTGCCGACCTGCGCCGGGAGACGGCAACGGTTCGGGTCGTCGTCCGGTCCGGCCTCGACGTCCTCCTCGACCGAGAGCTTCCGCTTGCCGGCGCCGCCACTCCGCGCGCGACGCTGACGCTGACCGTGGCGAGGCCTCGTCGCGACGCCCCAGCCGGGCCGCGAGGACCGCTGCTCGCACGCTACTTCGACAACCGCGGGTACAGCCTCGTCGCCGGCCGCGCAGCGTTGCTCGCGCGCGCGACCGGCCCCACCGACGAGGCCCGCGAGGCGGTCCTTGCCGGAGCAGCCGCGATTCTCGTCGAGGGGCTCGTCCCGGCTGGAGCGCTGGGTCTCGACGACCGTCTTGACGCGCCGGTCGTCGGGTTGCCCCCGGCCGTCGCGGCCTCGGTGCGCTCGGCTCTCGCCCGAGGCTTGGACGTCAATGTCTCGCTCGGGGCGCCGGGCTGGCGCGCGAACGAGCGCCTCACCCGGATCGCCCCATTCTCCTCGCACGGCCTGTCCTTCGGCGGTGGCGTTAAGCCGGAGGTCGCGATTGCCGGAGTCGAGCTGGTGACGGCCGACCCGGGGAGGAATTCAGACCGGTCGGCGCGGTACGGGACGATCAGCGGCTCGAGCGCCGCCGCGGCGCTCGCCGGCGGAGCAGCTGCGGTGCTCGCACAGATCCGTCCCGGGCTCGACGCGGCTGCGTTGAAGGGGATTCTCGTCGGCACGGCGGCACCGACGCCACTCAGCCCCACAGCTGCCCAGGGTTCCGGTGTTGTCGACACGCAGGCGGCGAGTGCGGCCGAGGTGATCGCGGATCCGGCAGCCGTTGGCTTCGGCGTCGCCGACGAGCCGGGCTGGAAGGCCGTTCGCCGCGTGGTCGTCCGCAACGTCTCGACGCGGCGCGTCACGGTCGAGGTGGCGGCCGCGGTCGAGGGGATCGCCGGGGTCACCGTGATCGCAAAGCCGACGCGACTCCGCCTTCCTCCCGGCGCGCAGGGCGCTGTGGCGCTGACCGCGCGAGTGTCCTTCATCCCACGCAGGCTCGGCGCAATCGAGGGACGGACGCGGCTCGACGTGTCCGGCGGTGGTCGGATCTTTGTGCCGTGGGCCGTGGCCCTCCCGGTTCAGGGCGAGGCGCTGATCGGCCGCGTCACGCTGTCGGCCAAGAGCTTCCGTGCATCCGACCGTGCCCCGGCGGTCCTCACCGTCCAGGCAGGGCAGGTGCGCGACCGCGCCGGCCGCCGCCAGCTTCGCCCGCTCACACAGCTCGATGTCGAGCTCTGGCGGGACGGCGAGCGGCTCGGCCTGCTCGCTCGCCTGCGAGACGTGTTGCCCGGGCGCTATGCGTTCGGACTCACCGGGCGCGGGCCCAGGGGCGGCCCGCTCGCCCGCGGGACGTACCGCCTGCGCGTGGTCGCGAGGCCCCCGGATGGGCCGACCGAAGCGAAGAGCGTCGGCGTCCGAATCCGGTAGTTCGCGAACCCCTCCCAGGGTAGACTCCCGCGCGCATGACGACGGCCGAGGTGCCAACCCACCTGCGCGAGAACCCGTACGCGATCGCACGCCAGCAGCTACGAAGCGTCGGGGAGACCTTCGGGATCGACCGAAATCTGATCAACGTTCTCGAGCGGTGCAAGAAGTCGGTCGAGGTGTCGATCCCCGTGACCATGGACGACGGCGCCGTGACCGTCTACGAGGGCTACCGCGTGACGCACAACATCGCCCGTGGCCCTTCGAAGGGTGGAATTCGCTACCACCCGGACGTGACGCTCGACGAGGTCAAGGCGCTCGCGATGTGGATGACTTGGAAGTGCGCGCTGATGGGCCTCCCGTTCGGGGGCGCCACGGGTGGCGTGATCTGCGACCCGAAGCGGCTTTCGCGTCGGGAGCTCGAGGGACTGACCCGTCGCTTCACGAGCGAGATCATCAACGAGATCGGGCCGGAGAAGGACATCCCGGCCCCCGACGTCGGCACGGACGCCAGCGTGATGGCCTGGATCTTCGACACGTATTCGATGAACAAGGGCCATTCCGTGCTCGGCGTTGTCACGGGCAAGCCGCTTTCGATCGGAGGCTCGCTCGGACGTGAAGAGGCGACGGCGCGCGGGGCGCTCTACGTCATCACCGACGCGCTCGAGGAGGAGAACACGGGGCTCGACGGACTTCGGGTCGCCGTCCAGGGTTTCGGCAACGTCGGCCGCCATCTCGCTCGGATGCTCGCGGAGGAAGGAGCGATCGTGGTCGCCGTCTCCGACTCGGGCGGAGGGCTCTACGCGTCGAAGGGGCTCGACATGCCGTCGGTGCTCGCGCACAAGGCGGAGCACGGAACGCTGAGCGGCTTCGCCGGCGCCGACGCGATCACGAACGACGAGCTTCTGGCGCTCGAGTGCGACGTGCTCGCGCCGTGTGCGCTCGAGCAGGTGATCCACGCGGACAACGCGGGGCAGGTGAAGGCTCGGATCGTGTGCGAGGGAGCGAACGGCCCCGTGACCCCGGCAGCGGACGGGATCCTCGAGGACCGCGGCGTGCTCGTCCTCCCGGACGTGCTCGCGAACGCAGGCGGCGTCGTCGTCTCCTATTTCGAGTGGGTGCAGGGCCTGCAGGAGTACTTCTGGAAGGAGGAGCAGGTGAACGCGCGCCTGAACGACATCGTCACTCGGGCGTTCCGCGAGACGTCGGAGACCATGGCTGCTCACAAGACGAGCATGCGCATGGCCGCCTACGGGCTCGCGGTGCGGCGCGTCGCCGAGGCGACGATCACGCGGGGCCTCTATCCCTAGAGTCGTCGTCTACAGCGCCGAGGGTTGCCACCTCTGCGAACGGGCGCTCGAGGTGGTGGACCAGGTGTGTGCGGGCGACTTCGAGCGTGTCGACATCGGCGGCGACCCGGAGCTCGAGGCTGCGTACCGCACGTCGATCCCCGTCGTGGAGATCGACGGGGAGCGCGCCTTCACGTTTTTCGTCCAGCCCGAGGCGCTCCGGCGGCGGCTGAAGGCCTGCTGACGGTTCCCTCCGCTCGCCGCAGGCGTCGTCGGCACAATGTGACGCTGCTGTTACAAACAACAGGAAGGTTGGACGTTGGCTGATCGCTTGACGGTGGGTGTTGCAGCGCGCCTCTCCCGGTATCTGCAGGTTCTGACGCAGGCCAAGAAGATGGGCAAGGACCGGATCTCCTCCCAGGAGATCTCGGACTACACCAACATCAACGCCACCCAGATCCGTCGTGATCTCTCGGCCTTCGGCAAGTTCGGCAAGCGCGGCGTCGGCTACAACATCGACTCGCTGCTCGGCGAGATCCGCAAGATCCTGCGCACCCAGGGGCAGCACAACATCGCCCTCGTCGGCGCCGGCCGGCTCGGCCAAGCGATCGCAAGCTCACCGATCTTCGCCGAGCACGGGATCAACATCGCCGTCGTGCTGGACACGGACCCCGACAAGGCCGGCCACTCGGTCGGCGGGCTCGCGGTGCAGCCCTACGAGAAGCTGCGCGAGGCGGTGCGTGAGAACAACATCATCGTCGGCGTGCTCGCGGTGCCTGCGGACAACGCCCAGCTGGCGGCGCACGACCTGATCGACGCCGGCGTCAAGATCATCTTCAACTACTCCGAAGCGCTCCTCGACGTCCCGAGCGACGTGGCCGTGCACGCCTCGAACCCCGCCGTCGAGCTCCTCTACGCGCTGTACTTCCACCTGACGTAACGCGAGTCACCGGGGTCAGACCCGGTTGACCGCGGTCACGTCTCCTAGTGGCGCTTCTTGACGAGCTTCTTCGGCTTGTGCTTTGCCGCGGTCTTGGCCTCCTGCTTGTCCGAGACGCCGTCGTTGTCGTCGTCGGCATCAGGGCCGTCGGCAAGGCCGTCGTTGTCGTCGTCCAGGTCCCTGCCGTCAGCGATGCCGTCGCCGTCGTCGTCCTTGTCCCGGGCGGCAGGTGAGCCGTCGTTGTCGCAGTCGAAGTCCCGCACGTCCGACACCGAGTCGTTGTCATCGTCGGCGTCGCGCACGTCGGGGACACCGTCGTTGTCGTTGTCAAGGTCGGAGCGATCGGCGACGTCGTCGTTGTCGTCGTCGAAGTCGCTGCGGTCGGCGATCTCGTCGTTGTCGTCGTCGTAATCCTGGGTATCGGCGATGCCGTCGCCGTCGTCGTCACCGTCGCGTGAGTCGACGAGGCCGTCGTTGTCGCGGTCGAAGTCCTTCGCATCCGCAACACCGTCCTCGTCGTCGTCCTCGTCCGTCACGCTCGGATCGCCGTCCCCGTCCTCGTCGCCGAAATCGACGAAGTCCTCGTCCCCGAACCCGTAGTCACCGAGCTCCTCTTCGTCGCCGGGGTCCTCGTCGCTCACGAAGCCCTCGTCCTCGACTCCTTCGTCGTCGAAGTCCTCGAAGTCGTCGTCGTCCTCGACGACGCACTCCGTGTCCTCGACGTCACACGCCGCCGGCGGTGGGTCGGAAGGATTCGGGGAGGATCCTGCGGCAACGCCCGCGAGCGCGAGTGCGAGCACGAGCTGGAGAAGCAGGACGAAGGGCTTGAGACGTGGCATTGAGGCTCCTGGGGGTCGGTACGCCGGACGGGTGTCACCGACCTATCGGCAGGATGCAGCCGATCGTTGCTCCCTCAATCGAGAGATAGGCGCGTATGAGGATCCTGCTTTGGCACGGGTATTTGCTGGGAGGAACGGGCTCGAACGTCTACACCCGTGCGCTCGCGCGCGAGTGGACGCGCGCCGGCCACGACGTCACCGTGCTCAGCCAGGAGCCGCACCCCGAGCTCTACGACCTCGGCGGCGCGGTGGTCGTGCGGCCGGACGTCCATGGCCTCCTGCCCACCTTCGTGCTCGACCGCTACGAGGGTTACGAGGTGAAGCTCGTCCAGGAGTGCTCGCGCGCCGAGCTCGACGACTGGGTCGAGCGGAACGCCGCTGCGGTCCGCGAGCTGCTGCCCGCCGACCTCGTCTTCGCGAACCACGTGCTCCTCGGCGGCCCGGTGGCTGCAGCGACGGGCGCGCGCTTCGGCGTCAAGGCTCACGGCTCTGAGCTCGAGTACTCGATGCGCGGCAACGCGGAGCTCTCGGCGTGGGGGAGGGAGTCGCTCGAGCGGGCCGAGGCTGTCTTCGTCGGCTCCGCGCACATCCGCGAGGTGCTCGAAGACGTGGTGGGTCACGTCGATCGCGTGCACGAGGTGCCTCCCGGTGTCGACATCGATGAGTGGCGTCGTCGGCCGCGCGAAGAGGCGCTCGCCGGGTTGCTCGAGGAAGCGCGCCGCGACCCGGCGAACCCCGGGAATGCGAACGAGCGTCTACCCGACGAGGGCAACGCCGAGCGCCTCGCGGAGTTCCTCGCCGGCGAACGCGCGACCGTCGTCTACTTCGGGAAGCTCCTCTACAACAAGGGTGTCCATGTGCTGCTCGAGGCGTTGCGCGAACTCGATGCACGAGCCGTGATCGTCGGCTTCGGGGACTACCGCGAGGAGCTCGAGCAGCTTGCCGGCCCGAACACGCTCTTCACCGGCCCGTTGGAGCACCGGCACCTCGTTCACCTGCTGGCGCTCGCGGACGCCACAGTCGTCCCGTCGATCTTTCCGGAGGCGTTCGGGATGGTCGCCGCCGAGGCCGCCGCCGCAGGATCGCCGCCCGTCGTGGCGCGCCACTCCGGTCTCGCCGAGATCGCGGTGGGCCTGGAGCAGGAATACCCGCCGCACCTGCGGCACCTCGCGAGCTTCGCGACGGGCGATGCCGCGGATCTCGCGCGCAAGCTCCAGGAGCTGCTGGCGCTCGAAGAGCCTGATCGCACCGCAGTGCGAGCGGCCGCCCGGAACGCGACTGTCACGCGCTGGAGCTGGGCGGGCGTCTCACGCCGCCTCTTGGAACCGTTTAACGATCATCTACCCTCCGCGCATGGGTGACGAGCAAACGCTCGGCTACGAGGATCTCCTCGCGGCCTCCCGCGACGGCTTCGAGACGGGCACCGACTTCACGGTCGCGGTGGAGGAGGAGTTCGCACTTCTCGACCCGGCGACGCTGAACCTCGTCAACCGTTTCGAGGAGGTCCAGGCCGCGTCGAAGGGGACGCCGCTCGAGTCGCACGTGGTCGGGGAGCTGATCGCGTCGGAGGTGGAGGTGAAGACGGGGCGTTGCCAGTCGTTCGCCGACATCCCGGCCGCGATGGTTGAGCGCCGGGCGCAGTTGCAAGCCGTCGTGGATCCGCTCGGAATCGCTCTCTGCGCGACCGGCACCCACCCGTGGTCGCCATGGCAGGAGCAGCGCATCATCGACACGCCGCACTACCGTCGGAACGACGAGCTGCTCCGGTACGTCGTCTGGCGGAACAACTCCTTCGGTCTCCATGTCCACGTCGGCATCCGCGGTGCAGACCGGGCGATTGCCGTCACGAACGGCTTGCGGAACCTGCTGCCGGAGATCCTCGCGCTCTCGGCAAGCTCACCGTTCCACGAGAACGTCAACACCGGTCTCCACTCGGCCCGCACGCAGATCTTCACGCGCTTCTTCCCGCGCTGCGGCGTGCCGGACGCGTTCGCGTCATGGCAGCAGTACGAGGACTACGTTCGCTACCTCTACGAGACTGGCTCCGTCACCGAGCACACGCAGCTCTGGTGGAGCGTCAGGCCGCACCTCGCGTTTCCGACCGTCGAGATCCGGATCGCCGACGGGCAGCCCGACCTGGGGGAAGCTCAGGCGCTGGCCGCGTTCGCAACCGCGCTCGCCGCGCGGATCGCGCGTGCCCACGATGAGGGAGAGCCGCTCGCCGACCAGCCGCACCGGTTGATCGAGGAGAACATGTGGCGTGCGATCCGCTGGGGTCTTTCCGGCGACTTCCTCGACCTCCCGCGCGGCGATGTCGTGCCCACGCGCGCCCGCCTGGAGCGGCTGCTCGAGTGGATCGGACCGGTCGCGGACGAGATCGGCGCAGCTCCGTACCTCGGATTCCCGGAGAAGAACGCCGCCGAGCGACAGATCGCCCGCTTCGAGGACGGCGCGTCGCTCGAGGAGATCTACGCCGAGCAGGTCGTCGGGATCCCGGTCCGTGGCTGACGAGCAGATCAGCGAGGACGCGCTCCTCCAGGCGCTCCAGCAGCTCAAGGTCTCGGACCTGCTCGTGCAGACGCTGTCGACCGTCTCCTCGCTCGCGTACCACCGGCTGTCGGAAGAGCATCGCGATCTCGATCAGGCACGGCTGGCGATCGACGCGCTGCGCGCGCTGGTTCCCGTGCTCGCCGGCTCGGTTCCCGCCGACCTGATCCGCGACTTCGAGCAGGTGACGACGAACCTCCAGCTGGCCTACGCAACAGCCGCCGCAGCCGCCCCCTGAGGGGGCACGGCCGCCGCTTGTGATACATAATCCGCCGCGCCGAGTCACCTCGGCGTTCACTTTGTGACGGGTATCAGACGGAGGGTTGATGGATTTTTTCAATGAGCACGCGGTTGCCTTCGCGCTCATCTGCGCGGGCGTCGCGGTTGGGTTCGGGCTCTACTTCACGTGGTGGCTGCTGAAGCAGCCGGCGGGGAGCGAGCGGATGCAGGAGATCTCGCGCGCGGTGCAAGAGGGCGCGGCGGCCTACCTGCGCCGGCAATACACGACGATCGCCGCGGTCGCCATCGTCCCGTTCCTGCTGATCGGCTTCTACAACAAGCTCGGCTGGGGAACCGCAATCGGCTTCGCGATCGGTGCGATTCTCTCGGGCGCGGCGGGCTTCATCGGCATGAACGTCGCCGTCCGCTCGAACGTGCGCACCGCGGAGGCTGCGAAGTCGGGTCTGCGCCCTGCGTTCAACGTCGCCTTCCGCGCCGGCTCGGTCGCCGGCCTGCTCGTCGTCGGCCTCGGCCTGCTCGGGGTCGCCGGCTACTACGGTTTCCTCACCGTCATCCTGGACAACAGCCAGGACTCGGCGATCGACGACCTGATCGGTCTCGCCTTCGGCGGCTCGCTGATCTCGGTCTTCGCCCGTCTCGGCGGCGGCATCTTCACGAAGGCTGCCGACGTCGGGGCTGACCTCGTCGGCAAGATCGAGGCAGGGATCCCCGAGGACGACCCGCGCAACCCCGCCGTGATCGCAGACAACGTCGGCGACAACGTCGGCGACTGCGCCGGTATGGCTGCCGACCTGTTCGAGACGTATGCCGTCACGGCGGTCGCCGTGATGCTGCTCGGGACGGCGTTCCCGCTCGGGAACCTGCCGGTCTACCCGCTGGCGCTCGGTGGCGTCTCGATCCTCGCCTCGGTGATCGGCATCTACTTCGCACGGATCGGCAAGGGCGGCTCGATCATCAATGCGCTCTACAAGAGCGTCATCGTTGCCACAGTGCTCTCGGCGATCGGCTTCATCCCCGTCACGATGGCGTTCGACGACGGCCGCTTCAGCTTCGGCGAGCTCTACGGCTCGGCTCTCGTCGGCCTCGCGATCACGTTCCTGCTGGTCGCGATCACCGAGTTCTACACCGGCTCGCGCTGGAACCCCGTCAAGTCGATCTCCAGAGCGTCACAGACGGGCCACGCCACGAACATCATCGAGGGCCTCGCCGTCGGCATGCGCGCAACCGCGGCGCCGGTGCTCGTGATCGCGGGCGGGATCATCGCCGCGTACGAGATCGCCGGCCTCTACGGGATCGGCGTTGCCGTCATGGCGCAGCTCTCGATGTGCGGCCTCATCGTCGCACTCGATGCCTTCGGGCCGGTGACAGACAACGCCGGCGGGATCGCCGAGATGGCCGGCCTGGACGAGTCCGTGCGCGCCATCACGGATCCGCTCGACGCCGTCGGGAACACGACCAAGGCGGTCACGAAGGGCTATGCGATCGGCTCTGCCGGCCTCGCCGCCCTCGTGCTCTTCGACGAGTACACGCGGGGGCTGGACGAAGCCCAGCTGAACACGACGTTTGCCCTCGGCGACCCGTATGTGATCGCCGGCCTCTTCATCGGCGGCATGATGCCCTTCCTGTTCGCGGCGCTCGCGATGACTGCGGTCGGCCGCGTCGGCGGCGAGGTCGTGCTCGAGGTTCGGCGGCAGTTCAAGGAGATGCCCGGGATCATGGAGGGGACGCAGCGTCCCGACTACAGCCGGGCCGTCGACATCGTCGCCAAGTCGGCGATCAAGAAGATGATGCTGCCCGCGCTGATTCCGCTCGCGATTCCAATCGCGGTCGGGATCATCAGCCCCGAGATGCTCGGCGGCCTGCTGATCGGCACGATCGTCACGGGCCTGTTCCTCGCGATCGCGATGACCTCCGGCGGCGGCGCCTGGGACAACGCGAAGAAGCTGATCGAGGACGGCCTGTACGGCGGCAAGGGCTCCGAGGCCCACGCCGCCTCGGTCACCGGCGATACCGTCGGCGACCCGTACAAGGACACCGCGGGGCCCGCGATCAACCCGATGATCAAGATCGCGAACATCGTCGCGATCCTGATCATCCCGCTGCTGGTCTCGATTCACGGCTGAGCGTGCGCTTGGGGGAGCTCCGGCTCCCCCTCGCGCGGTCGCAAAGTCATGCCCATGGTCTTTGCGTTCACACTTGTGGTTGCGTAGCAGAGCTACTACGATCCGTCAGCTTGGGCAGAGCCGTCCGGTCGGGCGGTCAGTGGAATCTCTAGGGGAGAGACATATATGCGAATTACCACGTGGGGCGCGCCTCGCGCTCTCGGCGCCTTGCTCGTCCTTTCAGTGCTTGCGTTGATGGTTGCGACCGGGGGCTCCGCCGCCCGCGCACCGCAGGCTGCTGACTCGGACGGGCTGGTCAAGGCGGAATGGACACCGCTTGGCCTGCGCAACGGCACCACCACAGTCATGGTCCAGGTAGCGGGCGACCCATCGGCACTCGTCGAGGGCAACGCGAACCGCGAGCTCAGCGACGCTGAGAAGAACGCCATCGAGGCCAAGCTCAAGGTCACGCAGGCGGGCGTCGAGCAGGCCGTGGAGCAGCTGGGCGGCACGGTCGTGGCCGACTACCAGGCCGCGTACAACGGCCTCAAGGTCCGCATCGACCGCAACAAGACCGACGAGGTCGCGAACGTCGCGAATGTCGTCGCGGTGCGGCCGCTCGCAACCGTTCAGCCCGACAACACGAGGGGTGTCAGCCTGATCGGCACTCCCGCAGTGTGGGACGGCGTCGATGGCTTGCACGGCGAGAAGATCAAGATCGCCGTGATCGACACCGGCATCGACTACACGCACGCGAACTTCGGCGGCCCCGGCACGGTTGCCGCCTACAACGCCGCCAACGCCACGGACACGCTGCCGGCGAACGCTTCGCAGTTCGGTCCCGCCGCGCCTCGCGTCAAAGGCGGCATCGACCTGGTCGGCGACGACTACAACGCCGACCGGACCGACCCGGCCTACCAGCCGGTCCCGCATCCGGATCCGAACCCGCTCGACTGCAACGGGCACGGCTCGCACGTCTCCGGCTCGGCCGCAGGCTCGGGCGTGCTCGCGAACGGCACCACCTACGCAGGCCCGTACAACGCAACGACGATCTCGGGCAACTCGTGGACGATCGGCCCGGGCGTCGCTCCGAAGGCCGACATCTACGGCATCCGGGTGTTCGGCTGCGGAGGCTCGACCGACGTCACCGTCGACGCGATCGAGTGGGCTGTCGATAACGACATGGACGTCATCAACATGTCGCTCGGCTCCTCGTTCGGCAGCAACGACGACCCGTCGGCCGTCGCTTCGACGAACGCGGCCAAGTCCGGCGTCATCGTCGTCACCTCGGCCGGCAACAGCGGCCCGAACCAGTACATCACCGGCTCGCCCGGCACTGCCGATGGCGCGCTTTCGACGGCGGCCAACGACTCGACGCCGGAGTTCCCGGGCGCCGGGATCACGCTGTCGAACGGTGTGACGATGGATGCGATGAACGCAAACGGCTATGCCTTCAGCGGGCCGTTCACGGGCGAGATCGCAGTCATCACGAACAACCCGGCGACGCTCGCAGACGAGTCCCTCGGCTGCGCCGTCTCCGACTACGCACCCGCAGCGGGCAAGATCGCGGTCGTGAACCGCGGCACGTGCGCCCGCGTCGCGCGCGCTGTCTTCGGCCAGCAGGCCGGAGCCATCGCCGTGATCATGGTCAACAACGCCACGACCCTGCCCCCGTTCGAGGGCAAGATCACCGGCAACCCGGACACCGGCGAGGTCTATGACGTCACGATCCCGTTCCTCGGGGTCCGTGGACTCCCGACCTCGGCGACGTCCGACGGCGGCAAGCTCCGTGCGTCGAACGGGACGACGGCCAGCATCGTGGCCAAGGGGCTCACGAACACCAACTTCAAGGGCTTCGCGGACTTCTCGTCCGGCGGCCCGCGGACTGGTGACAGCCACCTGAAGCCGGACGTCACGGCTCCGGGCGTGAGCATCGTCTCGACCGGCAGCGGCACCGGCAACGGTGCGGCGACGATCTCCGGTACGTCGATGGCGTCTCCGCACGCCGCCGGTGTCGCGGCGCTGACCAGGCAGGCTCATCCGCGGAAGTCGAGCAAGTCGATCAGGTGGAACGTCCGCGAGTGGAAGGCAGCGATCGTCAACACCGCAGATCCGTCCGGCGTGCTCGGTTACCGGACGAGTCGCGGCGGCTCGGGGCTCGTGCAGCCCGCACTGTCGACGAAGACGCAGGCTGTTGCGTACGCGGCGAAGGGGCTCGGCGTCTCCCTGAGCTTCGGCTATGTGGAGCTCAAGGAGGACTTCTCCAAGACGCTCACGCTGAAGATCGTGAACCTCTCGCCGCACTCCGGCACGTTCAATGTCTCTTCGGCGCTTCCGGCTGGGTCACCCCACTCGGTGTCGTTCGACGAGACGTCCTTCGTCGTGCCCGGTGAGAGCACGCACTTCGTCGACGTGACCCTCAACGTGCCCGCCGCGACGGCGGGTGTCTCGAACGGCGCCGGCCTCTCGTTCAACGAGGTTGCCGGTCTCGTCGTGGTCACGCCACAGGGCTCGGAGTTCAACAGCGGCATCGCGCTCCGTGTCCCGTACTACCTCGTCCCACGTGCCCTCTCGGACATCAGGACGAAGCTGGGCAGCAAGCTGAAGCCGTCGAACCCGACGACGACCGCGAACGTCACCAATGAAGACGGTGTGGTCGCAGGCGACGCGGACTTCTACGCGTGGGGCCTCTCGGACGGCAAGGAGGCCGGCAAGGGCGTCAACGACGTCCGCGCCATCGGCGTGCAGTCGTTCGACGGCACGTTCGTCGGCGGGCCTGCAGGGAGCCAGTTCCTCGGCTTCTCGGTGAACACGTTCGACCGCTGGTCGAACGCGTCGACGAACGAGTTCGACATCTTCGTCGACGTGGACAACGACGGCATCGACGACTACGTCGTCGTGGGCGTCGACCAGGGCGCAGTCCAGACCGGCACGTTCAATGGCCGGATGGGCTCGTTCGTCTTCAGCACCCGCAGCGCAGGCGCGAGCATCAACTTCTTCGCGCAGGCGCCGACGGACAGCGCGGCGGCGAACATCTTCGTCCTTTCGACCCAGCTCTGCCGTGCCGGCGAGCCGTGCCTGAACGCGGCGAACCCGCGCTTCACCTACAGCGCGGTCTCGTTCGACGTGACGGAGGCCAATGCACCGGACGAGGTCGAGGGCTCGGCGAAGTACAACGCCTGGTCGCCCGCCATCTCGACCGGCGGCTTCCAGACGGTCGCTCCGGGCGGTACCGCTCAGGAGACGATCGCCGTGAATGCAGCCGAGTGGGCGCTCACGCCCGCACTCGGTCTGATGATCACCACCGTTGACAACAAGAGCAAGAACGGTGGAGAGGCACAGACGATCCCGGTGGACTTCAAGTAGAAGCCTGACCGGATCGATCGACCGCGAGGGGCCGGCATCGCCGGCCCCTCGCCGTTTCTCTAGAGTGCGCCGGTGCCCAGCCGCAGACGTCGGCAGGTGGAGCTCGAGCGCGTACTCGGCACGCCCGCGCTCTTCGCCACCGCCTACGGGAACGTCGGCTCCTCGATCTATTACGCGCTCGGCCTCACGGCGGTCTACGCACTCGGCCTGACGCCGCTCGTCTTCATCGTCGCCGGGTTGATCTTTGCGTGCACCGCCGCTACCTACAGCGAGGGAACGGTGCGTTTTCCCGAAGCAGGGGGCTCGTCGAGCTTTGCGCGCCACGCCTTCGACGAGCTTGTCTCCTTCACGGCTGCGTGGGCCCAGATGCTCGTCTACGTCGTGACCGTCGCCGTCTCGGCGTTCTTCGTTCCGCACTACCTGTCGATCTTCTGGGAGCCGCTGAACACGAATCCCTGGGACATCGTCGGCGGTGCGGTCGTCATCGTGATCCTCGTTGGGCTCAACGTCGTGGGTGTCTCCGAGGCGGCCAAGCTCTCGGTCACCCTCGCCGTCGTCGATCTCGCGACGCAGGTGCTGCTCGTCATCGTCGGCTTCGCGCTCGTGTTCAGTCCCGAGACGCTCGTCGACAACGTGCACTGGGGAGTCGCTCCCACGTGGTCGAACCTGGCTCTCGCAGTGCCGGTCGCGATGCTGGCGTACACGGGCGTCGAGACCGTCTCCAACCTGGCCGAAGAGGTTCGCGACCCGGTACGCAGTGTGCCGAACGCCTACAAGCTCGTGGCGGTGGCCGTCTTTGCGATCTTCTTCACGCTGCCGTTTGTCGCGCTGTCCGCACTCCCCGTTGAGCGGATCAACGGAGAGCTGACGACCCGGTTGGCGTTGCCGCCGGAGGAGGGCGGGTTCGCGAACGATCCGATCCTCGGTCTCGTCGAGAACCTCGGCCTGGAAGGGCTCGTGCTCGACGGCGCTCAAATCTACGTCGGTGTTCTCGCCGCCACGATTCTCTTCATCGCGACGAATGCGGGTGTGATCGGCGCTTCGCGAATCACATACTCGATGTCGACATACCGCCAGTTGCCCGAGGTCTTCCGCCGCCTGCATCCGAGGTTCAAGACGCCCTGGCTGGCACTCGTCGTGTTCGCCGGTGCGGCGCCGATCGTGATCCTCCTGCCGGGCGACGTAAACTTCGTAGGCACGCTCTACTCCTTCGGGGCGACGTTCTCGTTCACCGTCGCACACGCCTCGATCGTGCGCCTCCGGATGCTTCCCGCACGCGAGGACGAGACGATCGGCCGTGCACGCCCGAACCTTCGGATCGGCGGGGTCGACTGGCCACTCTTTGCGATCGTCGGAGGCATCGCCACCGCCATCTCGTTTGTCGTGATCCTGCTGGAGAACGAGCTGACGCGATGGACGGGTATCGGGTGGATCATCCTCGGCCTGCTCGGCTACGTGGTGTACCGACGCCGTTGGGTGCGGGAGCCCGTACGAGCGACGGTCAAGGCGCCGCCCGCATTCGGCCCCGCTCTCGCCCTCGAGTACAGGCGCCTTCTCGTGCCCGTGCTCCCCGGCCGTGCATCGGATGACGCCCTCGACGTGGCCGCCAGCCTTTCGGCCGAGCGGGGCGCGCACATCGCCGCGGTGACGGTGCTTGAGATCCCGCTCGAGCTGCCGCTGAGCGCGGAGCTGCCGGAGGAGGAGGCGAGCGCCAACCGCGAGCTCGACGAGGCCCGCGCGATCGGCGACTCGTACGGCGTCTCGGTGATCCCGCGCCTCGTGCGCGGTCGGAACGCGGGCAAGGAAATCGTTCGCGAAGCCGAGCGGCGCGGATCGGAGATCATCGTGATCGGTGCGCCGCGGAAAGACTTCGGCCGGCGGAAGCGCGCCGTCTTCGGCGGTACCGTCGATTACGTGATGAAGAATGCGCCCTGCCGCGTGATGGTGACGGCGATCAACGAGACGGCGGCGTGAATCTCTATCGCGGGGCCGTGGCCGTGCTTGCGTTGCTCTTCGTCGCGATCGGCATCGCGCTCCTTGCGGTCACTGCGGCCCACGGCGGCGGAGTGCTCGGCTTTCTGCTGGGCGCGATGTTCATCGCCCTCGGGGTCGGACGCCTGACCCTGCTCCGCAAGGGCGGCCGCTAATGGCAAGGAAGCTGCGCGGCTTCCAGCGCGTGCTCGACGCACCTGCGCTGTTCTCCATCGCCTACGGCGAGATCGCCTCCTCGATCTATTTCGCGCTCGGGATCGTCGCGGGCTACGCGCTCGGTTTCACGCCGCTCGTACTGCTCGTCGCCGGGATCGTCTTCCTGATCGTCGCGCTCTCGTACGCAGAAGGGACGGCAGCGATCCCCGAGACCGGCGGCGCTGCGACGTTCGTCCGCCGGGCCTTCAACGACCTGTTCGGCTTCCTCACCGGCTGGGCGTTGTTCCTGGACTACCTGATCGTGATCGCGCTCTCGGCCTTGTTTCTGCCGCATTACCTCGGCACAGCGCTCGGCGTGGACGTCTTTCGCGACTCGCCCTGGGACGCGGTGATCGCCGTCTGCGTGATCGCCACCATTGCGGGCATCCGGCTTGTGCGGCACTCAGCCCTCCACGCCGGCGGGATCGCAGTCGCCGGGCTCGACCTGGCAACACAGCTCTTGCTCGTGATCCTGGGCCTCGCTCTGCTCTTCTCGCCGGATCTCCTGACCCAGGGCACGTCGCTCGGGCGCGCACCGGCGTGGTCGGACATCGCCTTCGCGCTGCCGCTCGCGATGCTTGCCTACACCGGCCTCGAGACGGTCGCCAACCTGGCCGAGGAGACGCGAGAGCCTGGACGAACCCTGCCCCGCAGTCTCTTCTCTGCGATCGGGCTCGTCGTCGTGCTGACGGTGCTGATCGCGGTGGTCGGGCTCTCCGCTTTCCCGGTCGAGAACGGGCAGACCGCGCTCGCCGAGGAATGGCTGAGGGCACCGCTCGCGGGGATCGTGGAGGCACTCCAGTCGTCGCTGCCCGGCTGGCTCGGTGACTCGTTGCGCGTCTACGTCGGCCTGACAGGTGCGCTCGTGCTGCTCGCCGCCGCGACGACCTCCATCTCCGGCTTCACGAGGCTCGCGTACTCGTTCGGCGAGCACCGGCAGCTGCCGCGGAGCTTCGGTCGGTTGAACCGGCGAACCCTGGTCTCGCCGCAGGCGATCGTGTCGGCGGCAGGGATCTCGATCACGCTCGTCATCGTCTCCAGCGCGCTGGCCGACGACGTCATCTTCCTGGCGAGCCTCTACTCGTTCGGCGTGCTGCTCGCGTTCGCCGCCGCGCAGCTCGCCGTGCTCAGGCTGCGCGTGACCGAGCCTGATCTTGCGCGCCCCTTCCGTGCCCCGCTGGCTGCCCCGCTCATCGGGGCACCGCTGGTGATCGGCGTATGGATTCTCGCCGTCGTCACGCACCCGGGTGCGCGCTACGCCGGGCCGGCCTGGCTCGCCCTCGGTGTCGTCGTCTATCTGTTCGTTCGCCGGCGAGAGCGATCCGGGCTCTTCCACGAAGTCAATGTGATCGAGGAGCTTCCGCCCGGCGCCCAGTACCGCCGGCTGCTCGTGCCGATGAAGCTCGGGCCGATCGGCGAGGAAATGGTCGCGACTGCCGTCGCGCTCGCGAAGGAGCGCGACGCCAGAGTCGATGCGCTCTTCGTCGTTGTCGTACCGCTCGAGTTCGCGATCGACGCACCGTTGTACGAACGCGAGGAGCAGGCTGCAGCCTCGCTCGCCGAGGCCGTGCTGCTCGGGGAAGAGAACGGCGTGCGGGTCGAGCCGGTATCGGTCCGCGCCCGGTCGATCGGTAAGGCAATCCTGGAGCAGGCGGCGGAGCGCGACTCGGACCTGATCGTGCTCGGCTCATCGCCGCGGTGGCGCCGGCAGTCGGCATTCTTCTCGCCGACAGTTGATTACGTGCTTCGCAGCGCCCCGTGCGAGGTGCTTGTCGTAGCGTTTCCCCAGGGTGTTCTGGAGGACGTAGGCTGAAAGCATGAAACTCGTGGTGATCGGTTGTGGCAGGGTCGGATCGGCGGTCGCCCGCGATCTCGCAGAGGACGGCTGGGACGTGACCGCGGTGGACGAGAAGGAGGAGGCGCTCGCGCGCCTCGGCTCCCGCTGGGCCGGCGGCTTCGTGGTCGGGCACGGCATGGACGCCGGGATCCTGCGGAAGGCCGGCGTGCCCGAGGCCGACGCGGTGGTCGTGGCGACGAACGGCGACAACACGAACCTCGTCATCGGCCAGGTCGTCGAGAAGCGCTATGCCGTCCCGTGCGTCGTCGTCCGCGTCCTCGACCCCGCTCGCGCGGAATTCTTCGCCGCGCGCGGGCTCCGCACGATCTGCCCGACGCAGACCGCGATCTCGGCTCTGAGCGCGGTCGTGCGCGAGTCGACTCCGGCCGTGGTGGAGCAGAGCTGATGTACACGATCGTCGCCGGCGGCGGCAAGGTCGGCTCCAACGTCGCGCGCTCGCTGCTCGCCATGGGCCATGAGGTGACGCTGATCGAGCAACGCCCGTACCGTTTCGAGCAGCTGCAGGACGAGTTCGAGCACCAGGTGCTGCTCGGCGACGCGACCGAGCTGCACGTGCTCGAGCGCGCGGGAATCGCCCGCCCGCCCGAGCTCGTTCTCGGCGTCACGGGCGATGATGAGGACAATCTGATCATCTGTCAGCTCGCAAGCGAGGGCTACAGCGTGCCGAAGGTAATCGCACGGGTGAACGATCCTCGCAACCAGGAGCACTTCGACTTGCTGGGAATCTCACAGACCGTTTGCGCCACCTCGAACGTCCTCGGACTCGTGGAGCACGAGGTGCCTGAGCACGGCATCGTGCACCTCCTCGAGTTGCGGAAGGAAAACCTCGAGATTGTCGAGCTCCAGATCGATCGTGACTCGCCTGCGGCGGGCAAGCGGGTGGCGGGGCTAAGGCTCCCTGAAGGCGCGCGGCTGGTCGCCGTCGTGCGTAACGGCCGCTCCGAGCTCGCCGAGGAATCGACCGTTCTCCAGCCCGGTGATCAGGTGCTTGCGGTGCTCGAGCCCGGCAAGGAAGACGAGCTGCGGACGGTGCTGTTCAAGGGTTAGCGCGCTCGGGTCTGCTTCGCGGCCGCCGATCGCGCGGTCAGTCACTACACCGGGTCGCGAATCCCTTGGCTATCGTGGCGCCGGTGAGGTCGTTGGTTGCAGTCGCCTGCGTCGCCGTGCTCGGCACTGCCTGTGCGGCCGGAGCCGCGCCGCAGCAGGTCGAGCGGGCGCAGTTCAAGCCGCGCGCGGTCGCAAGCGGATTCGAGCAGCCGGTGTACGTCACGGCGGCGAAGGGTGAGAACGGCCGCCTGTACGTCGTCGAGCAGGGCGGCACGATCCAGGTTCTCGATGGTGGCAAGCGGCGCTCGACA
This sequence comes from Gaiellaceae bacterium, assembly GCA_045403015.1. Taxonomy (GTDB): domain Bacteria; phylum Actinomycetota; class Thermoleophilia; order Gaiellales; family Gaiellaceae; genus Gaiellasilicea. The sequence goes on from JAXIPI010000138.1 coordinate 19,085, forward strand.
CCGCTCCTCGACATCAGCAGGCTCGTGACCGCCGGTGGCGAGCAGGGGCTGCTCGGGCTCGCGTTCCATCCCTCGTACCCGAAGGTCAAGAAGCTCTACGTCCAGTACACCGCGCGGGACGGATCGACGCGCGTCGTCGAATACCGGACGAACGGCAACCGCGCTTCGTCGCCGCGGACGCTCTTCACGAGCCGCGACCCATACGGGAATCACAACGGCGGCATGCTCGCGTTCGGCCCGAACGGCCGGCTGTACTTCACGATGGGCGACGGCGGCGCCGGCGGTGACCCGGAGAACCGCGCGCAGAATCCGCGCTCCCTCTTCGGCAAGCTGCTCTCGCTCAACGTGGCCACGAAGGGCGTGCGGGTCGAGGCAATCGGTCTCCGCAATGCGTGGCGCTTCTCGTTCGACCGCGCGACCAACGACCTCTTCATCGGCGACGTGGGCCAGGGCGAGACCGAGGAGGTCGACTACACGCCCGCGAGCAGCCCCGGCCTCGAGAACTACGGCTGGGACGTCTACGAGGGGAACGGGAAGTTCGAGGACAAGGCGCTCGGCCCCGGTAAGCTCGTGATGCCGGTCGCGACGTACAGTCACAGGGAAGGCTGCTCGATCACCGGCGGCTATATCTACCGCGGGTCGAACGCCTCGCTGCGCGGCCGCTACATCTACGGCGACTACTGCAGCGGCAACATCTGGAGCTTCAAGCTCGCCGGCGGAAAGGCGTCCGGGTTGCGCCGGGAAGGATTCCAGGTCGAGAGCGTCAGTTCCTTCGGCCAGGACAACGCCGGTGAGCTCTACGCCGTCTCGCACGGGGGCACGATCTACCGCCTGACCCCTTGAACGCGATCTGCCTGACCTGCGCGACGCAGTTCGGCGAGAGCAAAGCGCCGCCGGACCGCTGCCCGATCTGCGAGGACGAACGACAGTACGTCGGGCTCGACGGTCAGCGCTGGACGACGCTCGAGGAGCTTCAGGCCGAGCGCCGCTCCGATATTCGCCAGGACTCCGGCTACCTCGGCATCGGCATCAAGCCCGAGATCGGAATCGGCCAGCGGCTGCTTCTCGTCGAGACGGACGAGGGAAACGTGATCTGGGACATGATCCCGCTCGTCGACGAGGCCGCCGTCGAGGCGGTCACGGCGCGCGGCCCGGTACGCGCGATCGCGATCTCGCACCCGCACTACTACTCCGGGATGGTCGAGTGGAGCCGCGCGCTCGGTGGCATTCCGATCCTGCTGCACGAGGCGGACTCGGAGTGGATCATGCGGCCCGATCCGGCAATCGAGCTCTGGTCGGGCGACGAGCGGGAGGTCGCCCCCGGCCTAACGCTGCTGCGCCTCGGTGGCCACTTCGCGGGCGGGACGGTGCTGCACGACGCTGCGTCGAGCACGCTCCTCGCCGGCGACATCGTGATGGTCGTCCCCGACCGCCGGTTTGTGAGCTTCATGTGGAGCTACCCGAATCTGATCCCGTTGCCGGCCACCGAGGTCGAACGGATCGCCGCCAGGCTCGAGCCGTGGCCCTTCGATCGGATTCTCGCGGCGTGGTGGGACCGGCTCGTGCCGAGCGACGGCAACGAGGTCGTGCGCCGCTCGGCCGAGCGTTACGCCGCGCGCGTCACTTCGCCCGCCTGACGCGCGGGCTCTGGCCTAGCGCGGCGTAGGCCAGCGCGTTCAGCGACTCGTTCAGGTTGCGGAGCTCTCGCGCCATCAGCTGGAAGCCCTCTGCATGCTCGGCGTGCCGATTGAGCCGCGCGAGCTCGTCGGCGATCCGGTCGAGCCGCTCCAGCACGGCCTCGAACTGCCTGTCGGGCATCTCTTTCGCATCCATGGAGTCAATTTAGCGCGCGCGCTGAGCCAGCAGCTCTTCACGGCTGCGGACGACCGTGACGTCGCTCCCGAGACGCTCGAGTGCCCCGGCGCCGGTCTCGACCGCGTCGACGCGTCGCGCGGCCCCGAGCTGGGAGAGAGCCACACGTGCGAGCTCGGCGGGAGCGTCGGTGAAGACCGCCAGCCGCACGCCGTCGGCCTGCAGGCCTCGAAGCGCGGCGCTCACCTCCGCTGCGGGGCGGAGGTAGACGGGCGCCCGGTCCTCCGCGTAGCGCTCGAGCAGCGCCCGCCAGTTGCCGGCGCCGCGGGCATCGAGCTCGGCCGCGGCCGCGGCTCGATCCTCCGGCAGCCCTTCGACGTCGAGCACGCGAGAGACGTCGTCGAGCCAGTCATGCCAGAGCTGCCGTGTGTCGCCGAGGACGTCGAGGTCGATCGCGACGGTCATCGCGTCACCCGCCGGTAGAGAAGGACGCCGATCGCAATGCCGACGCTGTCGATCACGACGTCGAGCGGCGCCCCGACTCGGCCCTCGACGAAGTGCTGATGCAGCTCGTCTGATGCCGCGTACGCGACGCCGACGCCGACGGCCGGCAGCTCGTCTCCCAGAGCCCGCAGGAGCAGCGCGCCGAGAACCGCGAACTCGCCGGCGTGCGCGATCTTCCGCAGCACGAGATCCCACGTTCCGAGGCCGGTGCCGAGGTCGGGCACCGACGAGAAGGCGAAGATCACGGCGGCCCAGAGGACGACCGGCGCCCAGAGGCGCAGAGCGGCGGACGTCGACACACGTCGATGATAGGTTCTTGCTCCACACTGATCGTCTAACAACCAGGAGCACGGTGAGGGAACCCGGTGCAAGTCCGGGACGGTCCCGCCGCTGTGAGGGGAGACGCCCGACGCGGAAACGCCACTGGCCCACGGGCCGGGAAGGCCGCGAAGGGGGAGCCCCGAGTCAGAAGACCTGCCGCGCTCCCATCCCGAACCCCTCGCGGAAGGAGGATTCGTGCTTCGCAGGCTCAGCATTCTCTCGGTGCTTCTCGCCGTCATCCTGACGCCGACTGCGCTCGCGGCGAACGTCAGCATCCGGGTCGAAGGCAAGACGACCACGATCTTCGGCGCGGCGCAGCCGCGCGTCGCGGCTGACAACGCTCTCCAGGCCCTCGACGTGGCCAGCACTGCCGGAGAGTTCTACTACGGCATGACGACGGCCGATTTCGGCACGTACGTCAGCCAGATCGGCAAGTACCCTGCTGCCGGCTCGGCCGGCTGGGTGTTCAAGGTGAACGGCGTCTCGCCACCCGTCGGCGCCGACAAGGTGACACTGAAAGACGGCGACATCGTCCTCTGGTACTACGCCACCTTCGGCCCCGCCGGGGGTCCGCCGACGCTCGAGCTGCAGCGACTGCCGGCCAACTGCTACGTGGTGCAGACAGTCAACGATGCGGGCAAGAAGGCTCGTTCCGCGACGGCGACGCTCACCGCCGACGGGAAGCGGTTCAAGACGCAGGCCGGTCGCGCCTGCATCGGTAAGCATGTCGGGCTCGTCCGTGCGATCGCACCGGGGGCGGTCCGCTCGAACTCCGTCAAGTGATCCGTCGCGCGCTCAGCGCGCTTGCTGTCCTCCTTCTCCTCACCGGTTGCGGCGGCGCCGCCGGTGAGGAGGAGGGAACCGCGCAGCTGTGGGTCACGCGCGACCGGGGCGCCACGCTGCTCGTCGACACGGAGGTCGACGCCGGGCAGACGCTGATGCGGGCGCTCGCTTCCAAGACCGACGTCAAGACTCGCTACGGCGGCCGCTACGTCCAGGCCGTGAACGGCATCGAGGGCAGCCTCCGCGCGCAACGCGATTGGTTCTGGTTCGTGAACGGCTACGAGGGCGACCGCAGCGCGGCCTCGTACCGGCTCCACGACGGCGACGTGGCCTGGCTCGACTATCGCGACTGGCAGCGGGAAGGGGAGGCCCGTGTCGTCGTCGGTGCTTTCCCGGAGCCGTTCCTGCACGGCTATGGGGGGAAGACGCGGCCGCTCGCGATTCGGTACGAGCCTGCAGTGGCCCGCCGCGCAGCTGCTCTCGCGCGGGGGTTCGACGAGGTCGACGTACGGGCTCTCCCGGCGCCCGCCCCGGAGGGAGCCAACGTGATCGAGGTGCGAGCGGGGTCTCCTCGGCTCACCGGCGAGTTGCTCGGACAGAGCGCTGGGGATCCAGTTCGTTTCGTGCTCAGCGGCTCCCCCGCCTACTCCCGGCGGTACAGCGTCCCGTGAGTCCCGGCCCCGCAGCTCTTCTCCTCGGTGCGGCGGGCACGGCCGCGCTCCTCACCGATCGCCTCTGGGCAGTCGCGCTTCTGACTGTCGTGCTGCTCGCCGTCTGTCTACGCGCTCCCTCGGACCGTCGCGGCGTCTATCTCTTCGGCGCGCTCACGACCGGCCTTGGCGTTCTCGTCTTGTCGCCCTTCCTCTGGTCGAGCCCGGACGGGACGATCCTCTGGGAGGGTCCGACGATCCCGGTGCTCGGGCCGCTCGATGTCACGACGACAGAGCTCTACGAGGCAGCGCTCAACGCCTTGCGGCTCACCGCCCTCGGGCTCGCCTTCGCGGCCTACGCGCTCCTGCTCGACCACGACCGTCTCGTGGCGGCTGCGGGGGCCGCCCGGCGCTCCGCGCTCGCGGTCGCGCTCGCGACGCGGCTCGTGCCCTCGCTCGAGCGCGACGCGGCCGGTCTCGCCGAGTCGATCCGGGGTCGCGGTGTCCGGCTCGAGGGCGCGCGTGGCTACGCGACACTGCTCTCGCCACTCGTTGCCGGCTCGCTCGAACGAGCATCGAGCCTCGCGGAGGCGATGGAGGCGCGCGGCTTCGGCAGGCCCGGCGCAACGCGCGCGCCGAGGCCGCCCTGGAGCACACGGGACCGGCTCGCAGTCCCGCTGGCGGCGTTGATCGTCCTCGTGGCGGCGCTGTGGCTCTAGCCTCGGTCACCGGCCTCGGGTTCTCCTACCCGGCCGCGCCGCCTGCGCTCCGCGACGTCTACCTCGAGCTGAAGGCCGGGGAAGTCGTCGCGCTCCTCGGCCCCTCAGGCTCCGGGAAGTCGACGCTGCTGCGCTCGCTCGCGGGACTCGTGCCTCACTTCCACGGCGGCCGCTTCTCGGGCCGGGTCGTCGTTGCCGGGCTCGACACGCGCAGCGCACGCCCGGCCGAGCTCGCGGGCACGGTCGCGACCGTCTTCCAGGATCCGGAGGATCAGGTCGTGATGACGATCGCAGCGAACGAGGTGGCGTTCGGGCTCGAGAATCTCGGCGTGCCGCCGGCCGAGATCTGGCCGCGGGTCGAGCGGGCGCTGGCCTCGGTGGACGCGTTGCATCTCTGGGGGAGGAAGACGATCGAGCTGTCCGGCGGCGAGCTTCAGCGCGTCTGCCTCGCGTCTGCGCTCGCGCTGGAGCCGCAGCTGCTGCTGCTCGACGAGCCGACCTCGCAGCTCGATCCCGAAGGCGCCGCGCTGTTTCTCGACGCCGTCGAACGTCTCGGCGCGACCGTCGTGCTCTCCGAGCACCGCGTCGGCCGGGCGCTCGAGCTCGCGACCCGCGTCCTCTTCGTCGACGGGGGCCGGCTCCTCCTCGACGCTCCGCGTGCGGAGGCGCTCGAGTGGCTGGCCGCGGAGCGGCCGGCGTACACGAGAGCTTGTGTTTCTGAAACACAAGCTCGCCCCGGCGACGTCGTCCTGCACGCCCGCGGGGTGTCGTTCTCGTACCACCAGGCCATGGCCGTTCTGGACGGGGTCGACCTCGAGGTCCGGCGGGGTGAGATCGTCGCGCTTCAGGGGCCGAACGGGTCCGGAAAGACCACGCTCGCGCGGATCGCCGCCGGTCTCGTCGAGCCGGACTCCGGCAGCGTCGAGCTGCACGGTCGCGCCTGCTACCTGTCCCAGGATCCGGGCCGCTACCTAGTCAAGGAGACGGTGCTCGAGGAGGTCGGACTGGCCGTGCACGGGGATGAACAAAGGGCTCGCGCCGCGCTGACGCGCGTCGGGCTTGCCTGGGCGGAGAAGCGCCATCCGCGGGATCTGTCGAGCGGCGAGCGCGAGCGGCTCGCGCTCGCATCGGTGGCTGTGGCCGAACCTGACCTGCTCGTTCTGGATGAGCCGACCAGAGGTCTCGACCCCGAGCGGAAGGAGGCCCTCGCCGCGTGGCTCGAGGAGTACGCCGCGTCCGGAAAGGCCGTGCTCCTCGCGACCCACGACCGCGACCTCCTCGCACACCGCCGAAAAGGACTTTGTGTTTCAGAAACACAAGCGTTCGAGGAGCGCTCCGTTGGCGTCTAGGGTCGCCGGCCTCTGCGCGGCGGCTGCGCTCGCGCTCGCCGCCTGGGCGGCGCTCGATCCGGCCCACGGCGGAGTCGCGACGCTGCTCGCCGCCTTCGCCGTGCTCGCCGCCGGCTTTGCGTGGCTCGAAGGCGGGACGGTGTCCGCGCGCGACCTGACGCTCGTGGCCACGCTCGGTGGCCTGGCCGCTGCGGGACGTGTTCTCTTCGCCCCGATCCCAAGCGTCCAGCCGGTGACGGTGATCGTCGCTGCAGCCGGAGTTGCGCTCGGCCCACGTCGTGGGTTCGCGGTCGGCGCGATCGCGGCGATCGCGTCGAACTTCTTCCTCGGCCAGGGCCCTCACACTCCCTGGCAGATGCTGGCGTGGGGCGGCTGCGGTCTCCTCGCAGGCCTCATGAGGCCGCTCCTGCGCCGCCGCCTCGCATTCGTCGCGTTCGTGCTCATGCTCGGCTTCGCGTTCGGAATGCTGATGGACACCTGGCTCTGGTTCACTTTCTACCCGCACACCGAGGCGGCGCTGGTGGCGCGGCTTGGGTCAGGCGTTCCGTTCAACATCGCGCACGCGACCGGAAACGTCGTGCTGGCGCTCGTTGCCGGGCCGGAGCTGAGACGGGTGCTCGAGCGATTCGAGCGGCGCTCGCGGACCGAAGTCGTGTGGGCGTGAAGCTGCTCGCCGCGATTGCGGCGGCGACCGCGCTCGCGACTCCCGCGGGCTACGTTCACTCTCTGCAGCGCGACGACGGCGGCTTCGGCGGTCCGCAGATCACCGCCTGGGCAACGCTCGGGCTCGTTGCGGCCGGGGCCGACACCGGTGAAGCAGCCGAATACCTCGCAAAGCAGCAGCTGGAGTCTGCGACCGACGTCGCGCTGGCAGCCATGGCGCGGGCCGCGTCGGGCGACCGTCCGGACGATCTGCTTCCGCGCCTGCGGGCGCACACACCCGGAAGGTTGGTCAACGCGACGATCTGGACGATCCTGGCGCTGCGGCAGGCCGGCGAGCCCGCGCCGCCAAGGCTCGCGCGTGCCGTCCTCGGCGCGCAGCGACCGTCGGGCGGCTGGTCGTGGCTGGCGGGTGGCGCGGCCGATACGAACGACACAGCAGCCGCGATCCAGGCGCTCCGCTCGGCCGGAGTACACGGCGGCCCGATCGATCAGGGTGTCGCCTTCCTGCGCCGGCATCAGAACCGCGACGGCGGCTTCGAGTTGACCATCGGCCGTGGCTCCGACTCGCAGTCGACGGCCTGGGCGATCCAAGGGCTCCTCGCCGCCGGCAGATCGCCCGGCCAGGCCGCGTTCCGCTACCTGGCCCGCATGCGGCGCCCGAACGGCAGCTACCGCTACAACGCCCGCTACGTGACGACGCCGCTCTGGGTGACGTCGCAGGTGCTGCCCGCGCTCGCGCGGAAGCCCTTCCCGCTCCCTACCGGTTGACGCTTGACATGTCGGGGTACCGGTCTCCCGCCGCCACCCCGGCCGGAAAGGCTTGCTCGAGCCGCTCGAGCTCGGCCGGCGTGAGCTCGATCTCCGCCGCGGCCGCGTTCTCCTCGAGGTAGGAGCGGCGCTTCGTGCCCGGGATGGGGACGATGTCGTCGCCGCGCGAGAGCACCCACGCGAGCGCGATCTGCGAGGGCCGGGCGCCCTTCTCCGCGGCCAGCGCCTCCACCACGGCGACAAGCTCGAGATTGTGCTGGAGGTTCTCCTCCTGGAAGCGCGGCCCGTGGCGCCGGAAGTCCCCCTCGTCGAGCTCGTCGACCGAACGGATCCGACCGGTGAGGAAGCCGCGACCGAGCGGGGCGTAGGCAACGAAGCCGATCCCGAGCTCGCGCACCGTCGGCAGGATCTCCGGCTCGGCGTCCCGCGACCAGAGCGAGTACTCGGTCTGCAGCGCGTCGATCGGATGGACGGCGTGCGCGCGGCGAATCGTGTCCGGAGCAGCCTCGGAGAGCCCGAGATACCGCACCTTTCCCTCCTGCACGAGTTCGGCCATCGCGCCGACGGTGTCCTCGATCGGCGTCTTCGGGTCGACCCGGTGCTGGAAGTAGAGGTCGATCGTGTCGACTCCGAGGCGCTCCAGCGAGGCGTCGCAGGCCGAGCGGACGTCGTCCGGGGTGCCGCTGATCCCGAGGTACTCCCCGGCCGGCCCGCGGACGCTCCCGAACTTGGTTGCCAGCACAACCTGGTCGCGGCGATCGGCGATCGCCTTGCCGACGAGCCGTTCGTTCGCACCCCAGCCGTACATGTCGGCGGTGTCGAGGAAGGTGACTCCAAGTTCGATCGCGCGGTGGATCGTCGCGATCCCCTCACCCTCGTCGGTCGTGCCGTAGAACTCGGACATTCCCATGCAGCCGAGCCCGAGCGCCGAGACCTCGAGCCCTTGTGCACCCAGCTTGCGCGTCTCCATCGGCTGACCTTAGCGGCCGCTAGCATCGACAGGTGGCCGTAACCTCGCCCGAGGGCTATCTCGCCAACCTGAATCCCGCCCAGCGGGAAGCTGTCCTGCACACGGAGGGTCCGCTGCTGGTGATCGCCGGCGCCGGTTCCGGCAAGACGCGCGTGCTCACGCACCGCGTCGCCCACCTGATCTCGGCGATCGGCGTCAAGCCGAACGAGATCCTGGCGATCACCTTCACGAACAAGGCGGCGGGGGAGATGCGCGAGCGGCTGATGACGATGCTCGGGCCCGTTGCGCGCGCGATCTGGATCCTCACCTTCCACTCCGCGTGCGGCCGGATCCTCCGCAGCGAGGCCGAGCGGCTCGGGTACAGATCGAACTTCACGATTTACGACTCCGCCGACCAGGTTCGCCTCGTCAAGCAGTGCCTCGAGGAGCTCGAGAAGGATCCCAAGCGCTTCGTCCCCCGCGGCGTGCACGCGCAGATCTCGAACGCGAAGAACCAGCTCGTCACGCCGGCGATGTACGCCGAGCGGATCTCGTCCTTCTACGACCAGACGGTCGCCGAGGCGTACGAGCTGTACCAGCGCAAGCTGGCCGCCTCGAACGCGGTCGATTTCGACGACATGCTGATGCTGACCGTTCAGATCCTGGAGAACTTCCCGGACGCGCGGAAGCACTGGCAGAACGCCTTCCGGTACATCCTGGTCGACGAGTACCAGGACACGAATCACGCGCAGTACCGGCTCCTGCAGCTGCTCGCCGAGCACCACCACAACATCTGCGCTGTCGGGGACCCGGATCAGTCGATTTTTGCGTTCAGAGGAGCCGACATCGGAAACATCCTCGAGTTCGAACAGGACTTCCCCGAGACGCGGACGATTCCGCTCGAGCAGAATTACCGCTCCACGAACGCGATCCTCGAGGCGGCGAACTCCGTCATCGCGAACAACTCAGAGCGGAAGGAGAAGCGCCTCTGGTCGGAGCTCGGTGACGGCGATCCGGTGCGCGTGATCGAGGTCGAGGACGAGCAGGCCGAGGCGCGCTACGTCGCGGCACAGATCGCGGGACTCGTCGAGGAAGGCTTCTCGGGCAGCGAGATCGCGATCTTCTACCGGATGAACGCGCAGTCGAGAGTGCTCGAGCAGACGCTGCGCCTCCACCAGATCGGCTACCAGGTGATCGGCGGCCCTCGCTTCTACGAGCGAGCCGAGATCAAGGACGCGACGGCCTACCTCCAGGTGCTCGACAACCCGGCCGACGCCGTCAGCCTGATGCGGATCGCGAACCGGCCAAAGCGGGGGATCGGCGACACGACGATCTCGCGGCTCGTCACGTATGCGGAGAACCACGGGCTGACGCTCTTCGACGCGCTCGACCGGCCGACCGAGGCGGGTCTCGGCACGGCTGCGGTGAAGGCGGTCACCGGTCTCAAGAACTTGCTCGACTCGCTCCGTTCCGCGGCGCAGGAGCTCGAGGTGCCGGAGTTGCTCCAGGCGGTGCTGGAGCGCAGCGGCACGCTCGATGCCTACGAGGCTGAGCGCACGATCGAGGCGCGGGGCCGGATCGAGAACCTCGAAGCCTTCGTCGACGGCGCGCGCCAGTACACCCAGGAAGCCGAGGAGCCGACCCTCTCCGGCTTCCTGCAGGAGATCTCTCTCTACTCCGATCAGGATGCGCTCGCCGGCGAGGAGCAGTCGAACGTGACGCTGATGACGATCCACAACGCAAAGGGGCTCGAGTTCCGGGCGGTGTTCGTCGTCGGCGTCGAGGAGGAGATCTTCCCGAGCGCCCGCTCGATCGAAGAGCAGGGAGTGGAGGAGGAGCGCCGGCTGTTCTACGTCGGCCTGACGCGCGCCGAGGAGAAGCTGACCCTCACGCACGCGTCGTCGCGCCTCCTCTGGGGGCGAACGACCTCGCATCTGCCTTCTCGTTTCCTCGACGAGCTCCCCGACCGGCAGGTCGAGCGCGAGCGGCTACGTCCCTCCTCGTGGCGGAGCTACGGCACGCCTGCACAGACGCACGACATCGCGCCGCGCACAGATCATCCGTCACTGGCCACGGGCGATAGCGTTCGCCACGGGACTCTCGGCGAAGGCGTGATCACACGGATCGAGCCGGGCGGCGTGGTCACCGTTCGCTTCGCAGACGACGGCAGCGAGCGCAAGCTGATGCTCGACTACGCCCCGCTTGAGAAGATCGCCTGAGAGAATCCCGCTGTGTCGGTTGAGATCCGCCCTCCCGCCGAGGACGAGCTGCGCGCGGCGATGCTGGCCGCCGAGGTCGCGTTCGGCACCGGCGTCGTCGAGGACGAGGACTGGGAGCGCGAGCGGAAGGCGCTGCCAGCGTC
>JAXIPI010000064.1:0-5158 GCA_045403015.1 Gaiellaceae bacterium
CGCATCGGGCCGAGCAGCGCGGCCCGGCGGCTCAGCCGATGCTCGCCAGACCCTCCAAATCTTCCCTGGAAAACGACCACTTTCTTGCTCCGATTGGCGCTCCGTCGGCGACACTCGAAGCATGCTGCGAACGCGAACGGGAGCGCTGCTCGCGGAGCTGCACGCGCACACCACCTGGAGCGACGGCTCGCTCACGCTGCCAGGCCTCGTCGACCTCTACGGCTCGCGCGGCTTCGATGTCCTGTGCGTCACCGATCACGCTTGCCGGACGGATCTCCCGGACGCGCCGAACGGAGTCACCGCCGCGAATTACGAGGCCTATCTCGCCGAGATCGATCATGAAGCACGCCGGGCACGCGAGCGCTACGGGCTGCTCGTGGTTCCCGGGCTCGAGCTCACCTACAACGACCCCGATCCGGCGCTCTCGGCTCACGCTCTGGCGGTCGGGCTTCGACGCTTTGTCTCCGTCGACGAGGGAATCGACCGGGCGATCGAGACCGCCGTTTCGACCGGCGCAGCGCTGATTGCGGCGCATCCGTACGACGACGAGCCGTCGCCACATCCGGGTCGGCTGACGCAGCGCTTCGCGCGCGATCCGGAGCTCGCGGCACGGGTACACCGATTCGAGCTCTTCAACCGGACGCAGCTCTTCTCGTGGGTCGCGCGGGCCGGCCTGCCCTGCGTTGCGAGCGGAGATTTCCACCGGCTCGAGCATCTCGACGGCTGGAAGAGCGTCATCCCGTGCGGCCGGGACGAGGAGGCGGTAGTCCGGCACCTGCGCTCGCGCCGGCCCGTGTTCATCACGCAGCTGGGCGTCGAGACCGAGCGCGCCGCAGCCTAGGAGGCTCGCTAGAGTCGTCCGGTGGCGACGATCGCGGACGGCCGCACGCTCCCCTTCGACTGGTACTCGAATCCGGACGTGCTCCGGCTCGAGCGCGAGCGGGTCTTCCGGAGCGCCTGGCAGTACGCGGGCCGCGGGGATCAGGTCGCCGAGGCTGGTTCGTTCTTCTCCTGCGACGCCGGCGGCGTTCCGGTCGTCGTCGTCCGCGACAAGGAAGGCTCGCTGCGTGCCTTCCTGAACGTCTGCCGCCACCGCGGCTCGCTCGTCTGCGAGGGCGAAGGGAGGCGCGAGACGCTGCAGTGCCCGTACCACGCGTGGACCTACAGCCTCGACGGCTCGCTCCGCACGGCACCGCGTACCGAGCGCGAGCCCGGCTTCGACAGGTCGGAACTCGGGCTCGTGCCCGTGCAGGTCGACACCTGGGGACCCTTCGTCTTCGTCAACCCGGACGCGAGCGCACCGCCGCTCGCCGAGCACCTCGGGGAGCTGCCTGAGCTGCTCGCGGGCGCCGGCCTCGACCTCGGCGCGCTTCGCTTCCTTCAGCGCTCAACCTCCGAGTACGAGGCGAACTGGAAGGTGTGCTGCGAGAACTTCCTCGAGTGCTACCACTGCCAGATCGCCCATCCCGCCTTCTCGAAGGTCGTCGACGTCTCCGTGGACGCGTACGTGCTCGAGCAGAGCGCCACGTTCTCGACGCAGTACGGGCCGGTTCGGGAGGCCTGGAAGGGCGATTTCGACCCGCGCGGGCCGATCGAGCGCGGCCAGTTCCACTTCCTCTGGCCGAACATCACGATCAACGTCATGCCCGGCCACCCGAACCTCTCGATCGGTCCGGTCGTGCCCATCGCTGCCGAGCGCACGGGACGGTTCCTCGACTACTTCGTCGGCCCGGACGTCGACGAGGCGTGGATCGCGGACCTGCTCGAGTTCGACAATCAGGTCGGCGTCGAGGACACCGTGCTCGTCGAGCGCGTGCAGAAAGGGCTCCGCAGCGGCGGGCTCGAGCACGGCCGGCTGCTGCTGGAGTCGGAGCGCTTGATCGCGCACTTTCAGAGCCAGCTGGTCGAAGCACTCGCGTAGAGGTTCACCACCCGGTAACCCGCCGGTAACACGAATAAAGGACATACTTGACCGATGGCCACGACTGCATCGCGTGAGACGTCCGGCCGGTTGTTGAACCGCGAGTTGTCGACGCTGGAGTACAACGCGAGGCTTCTCGACCTCGCCGGCGACGACTCCCTCCCGCTCCTCGAGCGGGTGAAGATGTGCCGCTTCGTCTCGTCAAATCTGGATGAGTTCTTCATGGTCCGCGTCGCCGGCCTGCTGGGCCAGGCGGCGTCAGGGATTGCCGTCCGCTCGGCCGACGGGCTCACTCCACGGTCGGCACTGACGCAGATCCGCGAGCGTGTGCTCGAGCTGACCGCACGCCAGGCGAAGCTCTGGAAGCGGGCACTCCGCCCGGCACTGCTCGACGAGGGGATCGTGATCGCGCAGATCGACGATCTCGAGCCTGACGATCTCGGCGAGCTCGAGAAGCGGTTCCAGCGCGAGATCTTCCCGGTTCTGACCCCGCTCGGCGTCGGTCCCGGCCAGCCCTTCCCGTACATCTCCGGCCTGTCCCTCAGCCTCGGCGTGCTGGCCCGCGACCCCGAGACGGGCGAGGAGCGCTTCGCCCGCGTCAAGGTTCCCGAAGGCCTGCCGCGCTTCTTCCCTATCGGCGATGGCAACAGACTTTTGCCCCTCGAGAACGTGATCGGGCACTTCCTCACCCGGCTCTTCCCCGGCATGGACATCCTCGAGAGCTCGGTCTTCAGGGTCACGCGCGACGCCGACTTCGAAGTGTCGGACGAGGCAGATGACCTGCTCGAGGCAGTGGAGACGGAGCTGCAGCGCCGCCGGTTCGGCGACGTGGTGCGGGTGGAGGTCTCGAGCTCGACTTCGAAGGCGATGCTCGAGCGGCTGTGCCAGGGGCTCGGCGCCGCGCCGGACCAGGTCTACGAGATCCACGGCCCGCTCGACCTCGCGGACCTCGACCAGCTGATCGACCTCGACCGCCCCGAGCTCAAGTTCGAGCCGTCGCTCGGGGTGACTCCGTCGCGCCTCGTCCACGCCAAGGAGCCGCGCGACCTCTTCGCCGAGATCCGTCGCAGCGACTTCCTCGTCCACCAGCCGTACGAGTCCTTTGCAGCCAGCTTCGAAGCCTTCGTCCGCGCCGCGGCACGCGATCGCGATGTGATCGCGATGAAGACAGCGGTCTACCGGACAAGCGGCGACAGCCCGCTGGTCCCGGCCCTCATCCAGTGCGCCGAAGAAGGGAAGCAGAGCGTCTGCCTCGTCGAGCTGAAGGCTCGCTTCGACGAGCATCGCAACATCGAGTGGTCACGCGCCCTGGAGCAGGCCGGCGTCCACGTCGTCTACGGCTTCCCCGACCTGAAGGTCCACGCAAAGATGACACTCATCGTCCGGCGCGAGGGCGACGGGCTCCGGCGGTACGTTCACGTCGGAACCGGCAACTACCACGCGGAGACGGCTCGCTCCTACGAGGACCTGAGTCTGTTCACCGCAGACCCGGTGATCGCGGAGGACATCGCGGCGCTCTTCAACTACCTCACCGGCTTCGGGCGGCCGTCGCGGTTCCAGAAAATCCTTGTCGCGCCGTTCGGGCTGCGCACGCGCCTCGTCGAGCGGATCCGGGCGGCCGGCCAGGCGGCGGCGGAGGGCACCGACGCTCGCATCCGGATCAAGGTGAACGCGCTGACCGACGAGACGGTGATCGAAGAGCTCTACACCGCGTCGCAGCACGGCGCGAAGATCGAAATCGTCGCGCGCTCGATCTGCATGCTCAAGCCGGGCGTGCCCGGGATGAGCGACAACATCAGCGTCCGCTCGATCGCCGGCCGCTACCTCGAGCACAGCCGCCTCTACGGATTCGAGATCGGCGACGATGTCGAGGTCTTCCTCGGCAGCGCCGACCTGATGACGCGCAACCTCGATCGGCGAATCGAGGTCGTCGTGCCGGTCGAGCAAACGCGGCTGCGCCAAGAGCTGGTCGCGATCTTCGACAGCTCATTCGCCGATACGGCGTCAGCGTGGGAACTCGCTGCCGACGGGACCTGGACGCGGCGGAAGCGGACAAAAGACGAGCGCGCACACAGCCATCAGCTCAACCTGCAGCGACGGGCGCGCCTGCGCACGCGCCGGGCGGGGGGTACCCGCAGCCGGTGAGAAAGCTAGGGGGTCTGACCGGAGTGCTCGCAAGAATGACGGGCATGAGGGTGGGGGTTATCGACGTGGGCTCCAACACGGTGCGCCTACTCGTCGCGACGATGGCCGGCGACGAGGTCCGCAGCGTGCGCGAGGAGCGGCAGCACCTGGGGCTCGGTGAGGAGATCCTGCGCCACGGACGCGTCCGCGGCAGCAAGCTCGGCGAGGTGCGCGAAGTGACCGGCGAGTACGCCCGCATCGCGCGCAAGCTCGGCGTCCGCGAGCTCGAGACCGTCGTCACCGCGCCCGGCCGGCAGGGCGATTCTCCGGAACGCCTGCTCGACGCGATCCGCCGGGCGACTGGCGGCGAGGTACGGGTCGTCTCCGCGGAGGAGGAAGGCCGGCTCGCGTTCACCGGCGCCGTCTCGCGCGCGAATCCCGGCGAAGGGGTCGTTGCGGTCTGCGACGTCGGCGGCGGCTCGACGGAGGTCGTAGTCGGGACGGAGCTCCTCGGGCCGGCGTGGGTGCGATCCGTCAACCTCGGCTCGCTGCGTCTGACCGCGTTTCTGCTGCACGGCGATCCGCCGACGCCCTCCGAGATCGACGCCGCCCGCGAGGCTGTGGGCAGTGGGCTGGCCGAGCTCGCGCCGCCGCAGCCGGAGATCGCACTCGCAACGGGCGGCAGCGCGCGGGCAGTTGCGCGCGTCATCGGCCACGCCTACGGTCCCGACGAGCTCGAGCGCCTCGTCAAGACGCTGGCGCGCAGGCCGGCGTCCGAATCGGCAAAGGAGCTCGGCCTTCGAGCCGACCGCGCGCGCACCCTCCTTGCCGGTGCGCTCATCCTCGGGGAGGTGTCGCGCCTGCTCGGGCAGCCCTTCACACCGTCACGCGGCGGCATTCGCGAGGGTGCCGCGCTCCGGCTCGCAGCCCGCCACGCCGCAGCCGCCTAACGGCGCGTGCCGACGTAGCGAAAGCCAAGGGCGTTGATGGCTCCGGCATCGATCTGTGCCTGTTCGCTGTCTCGGTCGGCGCGCACTCGAGGGTAACGGTGGAGGTTCGGGCACCAGGCGAAGAAGCGTTCGCTGAAGCGGCGTTCGAACTCCGACCGCAGCG
>JAXIPI010000093.1:0-6782 GCA_045403015.1 Gaiellaceae bacterium
CGGCGCAATCCTCTACACCGTTTGACGGTGGGTGAAGATGGGCCCGCCTGGAGTCGACCCAGGGCGCGTCGGGTGAGGAGTCCGCTGCTCTAACCGCTGCGCTCCGGGCCCGAGGGCGTGCGCGTTGCCGCGGGTTCGGCGGCCGACACGGTCGCCCACGCATCTCGCGCGGAGCCGGGCTTGGCCCGGCGGGAGCGCAGAAGCGGTCAATGCGACGCAGCGAAAGGAGGGGGCTCGTGGGGGAACCATCGGTTCCCCCACGCCGAGCGGGGATCGGTTCTCCAACGGCGTTGTCTTACGGCTGTCACAATGACGCGGGATGAAGGCGTACCAGCAGGAGACCCAGCTCCGTACCGCCGGAGGTCTCTCGGTGAAGGACATCACCGCCGAAGTTCAGGAAGCGGTCGTCGCGAGCGGGATCAAAGACGGCATCTGCTCCGTCTACTCGCCGCACACGACCTGCTCGGTCCGCGTGAACGAGTTCGAGACGGGCTTCCTGGAGGACTTCGCGCTCTTGCTCAAGAAGCTCGTGCCGAGCGACAACTACTACGCGCACGACGACTGGGATCGCCGCACCGAAAACGTCTCCCCCGAGGACATGGACTTCGGCAACGGGCACTCGCACTGCATGTCGATGCTGCTCGGCCCCGCCGGCGAGTCGATTCCGGTGCGCGACGGCGAGCTCTGTCTCGGCACCTGGCAGCGCGTTCTCTTCCTCGAGCTGGACCGCGAGCGCGACCGGCGCTGGCTCGTGCAAGTCGTCGGCGTCTGAATTTCCCGCAGCATCCGAAATCTGCGGGAGCAGATTCCGGATGCGCGAAGACCCCTAAAGGGTCGCTTCGCTCCCACCTTGCGATGATCGTCGTGAGACTTACTCGGGCGTGACGTAGGCGGCTGTCAGGCCGCCGTCGACGAGGAACGTCGACGCGTTCACGTAGGACGACTCGTCGCTCGCGAGGAAGACCGCCGCGTTCACGATCTCCCGAGGCTTCGCCAGCCGCCCCGTCGGCCAGTGGATGCGCCGGCGCTCGAGCGCCTCCGGGTTGTCGCCGAAGATGTTGAGGAGCAGCGGCGTCTCGACCGGCCCGGGACACAGCGCGTTCACCCGCACGCCCTGCCGCGCGAACTGGACGCCCAGCTCGCGGCTCATCGACAGCACGGCGCCCTTTGAAGCGCTGTACGAGATCTGCGAGGTGGCGGCGCCGAGAATGGCGACGAAGCTGGCGACGTTGATCACCGACCCTCCGCCCCGCTCGAGCAGGTACGGAATCCCGTGCTTGCAACAGAGGAAGACGCCTCGCGTGTTCACCGCCTGCACGCGGTCCCACGCCTCGACCGAGGTGTCGAGGACAGAAGCGTCGTCGTCGGGAGAGATGCCTGCGTTGTTGTAGAGGACGTCGATCCCGCCGAACCGCTCGGCCGTCTCGGCGCACATCCGGCGGACGTCCTCCTCATCCGCCACGTTCACCTTCACCGCGAACGCCTCGCCGGAGCAGAGCTCGACCGTCTCCTCCGCCGCCTCGAGATTCATGTCGGCGGCACAGACCTTCGCGCCCTCCTCCGTGAAGGCGATCGCCGCCTCTCGGCCCATGCCGCCGCCGGCGCCCGTGATCACGCAGACCTTTCCCTCCAGCCTCTTCATCAGTGCCCTCCGCGGTAACGGTTTCGCGCCTCGGGCGTGCGAGATGCAAGCGAGGCAAGGACGCAGGGAGCGTTCATACCAGAGGTATGGACGCGACTGAGGACGCCGCCTCGCGCCGCAGATCGCGCGTCCGAGGCGCCCTAACTGTTGCCGCGGAGGGCACTCAGCCCTCCGTCGACAGGAACACGTTCTTGACCTCCGAGTAGCCCTCGAGCGCCTGCATGCCGAGCTCCCGGCCGAAGCCCGACTGCTTCATGCCGCCGAACGGCGTCGAGACGCGAACCGAGCTGTTCGAGTTGACGCTGAGGACACCGGCCTCGACCGCACGCGCGACCCGCAGCGCCCGCGCGCCGTCGCGCGTCCAGATCGAGCCCGAGAGCCCGTACGGTGTGTCGTTCGCAATCCGGATCGCGTCGGCCTCGTCGGCGAAGGGGATCACCGCCGCGACAGGGCCGAAGACCTCCTCACGGGCGATCCGGTCGTCGTTCGTCGCCTCCACGAGCGTGCACGGGAACCAGAAGCCGGCTCCATCCGGCGCCGCGCCGCGAAAGAGCGGCTCGCCGTCGACGAACGACGAGACCGTCTCGCGATGAGCCGCCGAGATGAGTGGCCCCATCTCCGTCGCATCGTCTTCGGGGTCACCGACCTTCACGCCGCGAGTCGCTTCGATCAAGTGCTCGATGAAGCGGTCGTACACGCTGCGCTCGACGAGGATCCGCGAGCGCGCACAGCAGTCCTGGCCCGCGTTGTCGAAGACCGCGTAGGGCGCAGCCGCGGCCGCCTGCTCGAGGTCGGCGTCCGCGAAGACGACGTTCGCCGACTTGCCGCCCAGCTCGAGCGTGACGCGCTTGATTGTCGTGGCCGCTCCCTGCATCACGGTCCGCCCCACCTCGGTCGAGCCCGTGAAGCCGATCTTGGCCACATCCGGGTGCTCGACCAGGCGGCTGCCGACGACCGAGCCCTTCCCGACGAGCACATTGACCACGCCCTCGGGGATTCCCGCCTCCAGGACGAGCTCGGAGAGCCGCAGCGCGGACATCGGCGTCAGCTCCGCCGGCTTCAAGACGACCGTGTTGCCGCACGCGAGCGCAGGGCCGAGCTTCCAGGAGCTGATGTTCAGCGGAAAGTTCCACGGCACGATCAGACCGACGACGCCCAACGGCTCGCGGAAGGTCAGGTCGACGCCGCCGGCGACCGGGATCGTCTCTCCGTAGTGCTTGTCGACCGCGCCGGCGTAGAAGTGGAAGACCTGCGCGACCATGCCGATCTCAGCCCGCGCCCCCGCGATCGGCTTGCCGACGTTGCGCGACTCGATCCGCGCGAGCTCCTCGGCGTGCTCCTCGACGAGCGTTGCCAACCGCCTCAGCAGGCGTGCCCTGTCGGTGGGAGCAACGGCGCTCCAGGTAGGGAATGCGGCCTTGGCGCAGCTAACGGCGGCGTCGGTCTCCTCGACGCCTGCCTGCTCGAGCTTCGCGATCGGCTCCTCGGTCGCCGGATTGAGGACAGTCAACACGGCGCTATTTTGACCAGTTCCTCAAGCGTCGCGCGCATCACGCCGATGAGTAGGACGTGAGTGCGGACCGCGGAGAGGCACAGCGGGCGGTGGGAGAGCTTGTGGCCCACTACCAGGCGAAGGCGCGTGCGGTCGGAAGGATCGGCGTCGCGATCGGTGCGATGACCGGCGCGGCCGTTGGCTCCGTGCCGCTCAGCCCGCTCCGTGCAGCGTGGCCGATCCCTTCGAACTTCGGGTTCGCGACGATCCTCGGCGGTCTCTTCGTCGGCGTGATTATCGGCTACGTGATCGGCGACGGCCGTGCGCAGCTCTACCACCGGATGGCCGAGCAAGCGCGCCTTCAGCTCCAGCTCGAGGAGCGGGTCTCCGAGAACGACGCACGGATGGGCCAGCTGCTGACCGCGCTGACGGCCCGCGCTGCCGCCGCCGCGCAGGCACAGGCGGCGCCGCCACCGCAACCCGAGGTCGTTCAGCCAAAACCACAGCCGGTCGCGGGCATGTCCTACCCTCAGCTTCGCACGGTCGCGGCAACCGGGACTCCCTCTTCGCCGCCGCTGTCGCCGCCGCCGGTCTCCGGCAGACCCTCCTAGCCCCGCGCGGCGCGGTAGGCCCGCGCCTCGTCGACGAGCGCCCGGAAGAGCGTCGCGTCCTCGCCCTCCTCGGGATGCCAGAGCACCCCGACGGCGAACCGCTTCGATGGATCCTCGACCGCCTCGAGGGTGCCGTCTTCGGCCCACGCCGACTCGACCAGTCCCTCACCGACGGTTCCAAAGCCCTGGTGGTGGTGTGACTTGACGGGCGCTCGCTCGCCGAGCAGCGTGCCGAGGCGGCTGCCGTCCTTCACCTCGACCTCGTGGTCGGCGAAGACCCCGGGGGTGTGCTTGTGCTTTTCGTCGCCGACGACCTCCGGGAGGTGCTGGACGAGGTCGCCCCCGCGGGCGACGTTGAGCACCTGCGAGCCGCGACACACGGCGAGCACCGGCATGTCGCGCTCCAGCGCGGCCGTGAGCAGCGCGAGCTCGCCCCGGTCGCGTTCCGGTCGTGTCCCGATCGTCTCGGCATGCGCGTCCTGGCCGTACTCGGCCGGGTCGATGTCGGCGCCGCCGGAGAAGAGGATTCCGTCCAGAACGTCGAGCGTCTCCTCGATCCCCTCTTCGCTCGGGGGAACGAGCAGCGCGCGCCCGCCGGCACCCTCGATCTGACGGACATACGCAAGCGGAATCACCGCCGCCGGAACGTCCCAGACACCCCAGCGCACGCTCGGCTCGGCGTAGGCCGTGATCCCGATCACCGGTCTAGCCACGTTCGAAAAACCTCTCGCGCTCATAACAGGTGACGGCTCGGTCGAAGAGCTCCTGCTCGGTGCGCGCGTAGGTGAGGTAGTGGTCGATCACCTCGTCGCCGAACGCCTCGCGAGCCATCGAGCCGGCTTCGAGCGCGGCGATCGCCTCGCGCAACGAGTGCGGGAAGCGGTCGGCGTCCGACTCGTACGCGTTCCCCTCGAGCGCCGGCGGCAGCGCGAGCCGTTGCTCGATCCCGTTCAGGCCGGCCGCGATGATCGCGGCGAACGCGAGGTAGGGGTTCGCGTCGGCGCCGGGGATCCGCGTCTCCGTCCGCAGTGCCGGCCCATGCCCGACGATCCGGAAGCCGCACGTCCGGTTGTCGTGTCCCCAAGCGAGGGTCGTCGGAGCCCACGACCCCGCCGCGTAGCGCTTGTACGAGTTGATGTTGGGCGCGAGGAAGATCGCGAGCTCCTTCAGGTTGGCGATCTGCCCTGCGAGCCAGCCGTTGAACTCCACGGACTCGCCGGCAAACGCCGCCTCCTCCCCGCGCCAGAGCGAGGAGTGGATGTGACACGAGCTCCCGATCCAGCTGTGATCGGGCTTCGCCATGAAGGTGATCGAGCAACCGTTCAGGTGCGCGATCTCCTTCGCGCCGTTCTTGTAGATCACGTGGTTGTCCGCCATCGCGATCGCGTCGGCGTAGCGGAAGTTGATCTCGTGCTGCCCCGGCCACGCCTCGCCCTTCGAGGTCTCGACCTTGATCCCCGCGCCCTGCATCCCGTTCCGGAGCTGACGGATGAAGGGCTCGTCGTAGGTCGCGGCGAGGATGTGGTAGTCGAGGATGTACGGCACCGACGGCGTCAGGTCACGGTAGTGCTGGTGGTGCGCCTCCTCGTAGGTCTCCTTGAGCAAGTAGAACTCGAGCTCGGAGCCGATCATCGGCGTGAAGCCGAGCGCCTCCGCACGGTCGACCTGCGCGCGGAGCACCTGCCGCGGCGAGGGAGCGACCGGCGAGCCGTCGTGCCAGCCGACGTCACAGAGGACGAGCGCCGTCGCCTCGAGCCAGGGAATGCGGCGAAGCGTCGCCAGGTCGGGCGTGAGGCCGAAGTCGCCGTAGCCGCGCTCCCAGCTTGCGAGCGCGTAGCCGGGGACGGGATCCATCTCCATCTCCAGCGCGAGCAGATAGTTACAGCCCTCGACGGGATGCCCCGAGTCGATCTCGTCGACGAAGAACTCACCCTGCAGGCGCTTGCCCATCAGGCGCCCCTGCATGTCGGTGAAGGCCACGACGACGGTGTCGATCGCGCCCGACTCCACGTCCGCCCGCAACTCGTCGAAGCTGAGCACGAGGGCGATCCTAGCGCTCGTGCCGTCCGACACGTTGACAACGATCGTGACAGAAGCGCGTAATAGCGCTGACACGTCACCAACGGTAGGAGGGCGGATGGAAACGGCACCACCCGCAGAGCCGCGGCAGCACGAGACCGACGAGCAAATCCTGCACAAGCTCGGCTACGCGCAGGCGCTCTTCCGGGGCATGGGCGGGTTCCAGAACTTCGCGATCTCGTTCACGATCATCTCGATACTCGCGGGCTGCCTCACGTCGTACTTCGTCGCTTTCGAACGGGGCGGTCCCGTCGCAGTGACGTACGGCTGGCTCCTGGTCGGCCTCTTCTCCACGATCATCGCCCTCGCCATGGCCGAGATCGCCTCGGCATATCCAACGGCGGGCGGCCTCTACTACTGGGCGTCGAAACTGGGTAGCCCCGGGTGGGGCTGGGCGACCGGCTGGTTCAACCTGATCGGGCAGATCGCCGTCACCGCCGCCATTGGCTACGGCCTGGCGACGTTCGGCACCGTGCTGTTCGATTACTGGTTCAGCAACTCGGCGCACATGAACGACTGGTTCGGGTTCTCTGCGAACTCGTCGATCTTCGTGCTCTACGCGATCTTCTTGCTGGCGGCGGGGATCGTGAACATGTTCCAGGTGAGCATCACGGCGATGCTCAACACCGTCTCGGCGTACTGGCACATGCTCGGCGTGGCGTTCATCGTGCTCGTGCTGATCATCGTTCCAGACCAACACCAGAGCTTCGGCTACGTCTTCGGCGAGACGGTCAACGCGTCGGGCTACGGCAGCGCTGCGGACAACTTCTCGAATCCGGCGTTCTGGTTCGTGTTCGGGCTCGGGCTGCTGCTGTCTCAGTACACGATTACCGGGTTCGACGCGTCGGCGCACATGGCCGAAGAGACGCAGGACCCGCGGCGGCACGCACCGTGGGGAATCGTGCTCTCGGTCGCGGTGTCGGGGGCGGCGGGATACCTGTTGATCCTGGCGTTGACC
>JAXIPI010000424.1:0-20736 GCA_045403015.1 Gaiellaceae bacterium
GGATGCCTATCGCGCGAAGACCCCTAAAGGGGGCCGCTTCGCGGCCCCCAAAGCAGCGAGCTCTCTAGCCTCTCGCGAGCACCTCGTCGAACACCGAGGCGAGCTCTCCGGCGAGGTGCCGGTACTCGAAGCGGGCGACAACGTCCGGACGGGTGACGGGGCTCGGCGTCCCGTTGCGGAAGGCGTCGATCTGGCCTCGTAATGCGTCGGCGATCCCATCGACGTCGTCCGGCCGGACGACCACGGCGTTCCCCGCCTCCTCGAGGATGTCGCGCGCGTCGCCCTCGGGCACCGCGCCCAGGATCGTCGTGCCGGACGCGAGGTACTCGTAGGTCTTGCCGGGCACGATCGTCGCGCGCACACCGGCCGGGAGGTTTTGCATCGGCAGGAACAGGACGTTCGCCGAGCGCATCAGCTCGATCGACTCCGCGTGTGTGACGTAGCCGTGGAGCTTCACGACCGGGCAGCGTGCGGCGACCTCGCGGTCGGCTTCGGTCAGCACGCCGGCGAAGTGGAGCTCGACCGTGTCGCGGAGCGCCGGATCCTCCGCGAGCAGGCGGTTGACGGCCTCGACGAGGTGGACGTGCGAACGCGTGAGGATGTCGAGCCCGGGGACGCTGCCGCGGAGGACACGCCGGAGTGGGAGCGAGCGCCGATGCTGAAGCCCGAGCTCGGTGTGCAGGTAACCGGTGTGCACGATCCGGAAGGTGTCGTCAGTGCGCGCGGGTGCCGAACCGTCGAAATCCTCCGCCGCGAAGCCGTTCGGGATCGCGACCACGGGCCGGTTCGCGAGCGTCGGGAACTCCGCGAGCAGCCGGCGCACGGCCTCCGGCGTGCTCATCACGATCGCTGCCGCGGTGCCGAGCACTGCACCCATGCGCGCCAGGTCGCGCCGCCGGTGCAGCCCGCTCGGATACACCATCATCTCGTCGAGCGCCCACGGATCGCCGAGGTCGGCGACCCACGGCTTGCCGAGACGGCGCGAAAGCTCCGCACCGGCGAACGCCGAGTCGTAGGGCTGCATCCAGACGTAGATCAGGTCGACGTCGCCGGGAGCTTGCGCGGCGAGATCGGTGCTGCCCTCGATCCACCACTGCGACCAGCGGGGCCGCACGAAGAGCCACCGCTCCGCCCGGCCGCGCCACCGCGAGCTTCCCTCGGGCTCGCCCGCTGCGGGAAGCCGAAGCACCTCGAGATCGCTCGGGATCTCGGCCATCAGGGTCTCGTCCTCGGGTGCCCAGCGGTCAGCGGTCGCGCCGCCGCCGGTCACGACGACCTGTTCCCAGCCGAGCTCGTGCAGGAAGCGCGCCATCCGCAGCGGCCGCTGGGCGCCCGAGCCGCCGATCGGCGGGAAGTGGTAGGAGTGGAACAGCAGGCGCGTTGGCACCCGGGCGATGATATGGAAGGTGCTAAAAGTCCCGGGCATGGGACTGTCGTTCTTCGGCCCGCTCCGCAAGTTCGCGTCGAGTAGCGAGACCGTCCAGCGCTGGCGTCGCCAGCGGTACGAGCTCTTCGAGGAGGTCTGTGGCCTGAAGCCCGAGGACCGGATCATCGACGTCGGCGCAGGCTGGGGCGCAGCGCTCGAGCGCTTCAACACCGTGAACCCCATCGTCGCGGTCGATCTCAATCTCGACACGACTCAGTGGCTCGGCTCGCCGAACGTGACCGCCATGCAGGCCGACGGCACGAATCTGCCCTTCGCCGACGGTGAGTTCGACGTCGGCTTCTCCAATTCGGTGATCGAGCACGTGCCGCCGGAGCTGCAGCCCGCGTTCGCAGCGGAGATGGCGAGGGTTGCGCAGCGCTACTACGTCCAGACCCCCAACCGGTGGTTTCCAATCGAACCGCACTACCAGCTGCCGCTCTTCCAGTTTCTCCCTCGGCGCGTGCGCATGGCGCTCAACCGGCGCTTCACGCTCGGCTGGCAGGCGAAGGGCCAGTGGGAGGAGATCACACTGCTCAGCGCCAGCGACCTGAAGCGGCTCTTTCCGGCGGCCGAGATTCACCGCGAGAAGGTGCTCGGGCTGACGAAGAGCCTGATCGCGGTGCGCCGCTAGCCCCTGAACGCAGAAAGGGGCCGCACTGGGTGCGGCCCCTCGCCGGAGCGTCTTGCTGCGAGCTATCGGCTGCTAGCCACCCATGTACTCGTAGGCGCCGATGTCGTTCGTTGCCGTCCGGGCGTTACCGGGGCGATCCTGGGTGGGATAGCCGCTCGGGGTGCCCTTGTCCCGAAGGACGCTGCCGGACGTCAGAGCGAAGTTGCCGGGGTCGGCGTTGCTGACGAACCCACTCTTGTACGTCGCCAGGGAGTTCGTGGTGCTGTTCGTGCCGCATCCGCCCGAGACGAACGCGTTGTAGCTGTAGGTCGTGTTGGCCTTGCCGCACTCGGCGCCGGCGAGGAACACGTTCCCGATGATCCTCATGCCGCCCGAGCCGACCGGGTTCTCGCTCGAGATGCTCAGCGGGCCGTTGAAGGTGTTGTAACGGAAGTCCCAGTTGCTCGGGTCGGGCGAGGGGCTACCGCCGTTGCGGAAGTGGAACGCGAGCCCTCCACCCAGCTGGCCGGTGCTCGACCAGGGCTGCTCGAAGACGTTGTTCTCGACGAAGCCGCCGGTGGAGACGTCGCTGCCGGTGATGAAGACGTCCATCACGGAGCAGTGGTAGAAGTGGTTCCGCTTCAGGGTCAAGTTCGTGACGCTCCACACGTACATGCACTCCGTGTGGGCGCCCGAGCCCGAACGCAGCCCGGCGTCGTGGATCACGTTGTTCTCGAAGCTGATGTTCGAGCCGTTGATCCAGATCAGGCTGTTGTCGGTGTTGTCCTGGATCTGGGAGTTCTTGACGACCACGTTGTTGGCCGACTCGAGGTGGAAGATCTGCACGTTCGCGCAGCCGTTGCAGTCGACGTTCCAGTTGTCGACGACGACGTTCGACGCGACGTCGGACCGGAACGTCGTGGCGTTCACGGGGCCGACGAAGTTGATGTTGCTGGCTCCACCTCCGCCGGCGGCGATGTGGCCGTTCTGGAAGTCGCCGACGTTGGCCTGCTCGCCCTGCGCCGTCTTGAACGTCACGTTCGTGACCGAGCGGTTCGGCCCGATCGAGACGTTCCCGTAGCTGCCGCCCTTGACCAGGATCATGTCGCCGGTCGAGGAGGAACCATAGGCCTGGCTCCAGGAGCACGCCTGTGCGTCGTTGTACGCACCGGCGGTCGCCTGACGGACGCATGAGCCGCCGTTGGTGTCGACCCAGAGATTGGCCGAGCCGGTGGGCGGCGGCGGCGCTGAGCAGGAGCTCGTCGTGCCGCTGGCGGTCGCCTTGGCGGAGCGGTTTCCGGCCGCGTCCACCGCGTCCACTCCGAGGGAGTAGGCGGTTCCGCAGGTGAGGCCGGTGTAGGTGTAGGTGCGCGTCGCCGGAACAGTCGTGCCGGCTGCAACGCTGTTGCGGTAGGTGCCGTAGCCGGTGACGCCGACGTTGTCGGTCGATGCGTTCCAGGACAGCGTCAGCGCGGTCTGCGTCTGGCCGCTGACGACCAGGCCGGCGGGGGTCGACGGCGCCTGGGTGTCACCAGGGGTACAGGCGTTGGTCGTCCCACTGGCGGTCGCCTGGGCGGAGCGATTTCCGGCCGCGTCGACTGCGTCGACTCCGAGGGAGTAAGCCGTTCCGCAGGTGAGGCCGGTGTAGGTGTAGGTGCGCGTTGCCGGCGCGGTTGTGCCGTCCGCGGCGGTGTTGCGGTAGGTGCCGTAGCCGGTCACGCCGACGTCGTCGGTCGAGGCGTTCCAGGACAGCGTCAGCGCGGTCTGCGTCTGGCCACTGACGACCAGGCCGGCCGGAGCCGTGGGTGCCTGAGTGTCACCGGCGGGCGGCGGCGCGACCGGCGTATTCATGTCGGTCTGGAGCTGGCTCGGTGTGAGGGCGCGGTTGTAGACCCGGAGGTCGTCGATCTGGCCCTGGAACCATTCCGCCCAGATGTTGTTGCCGCCGATCTGGAGCGGGCCGGCCGAGTTGGCCATCGCACCCGTCACGTTCGCGGTCGAGACCTCGGTGCCGTCGAGGTACAGGCGCAGCACAGCGCCGTCGTACGTGGCCGCGAGGTGCGTCCAGCTGGACATCGAGACCTCGCTCGGGCCGCGGGTGATGTCCTGGATTGGGCTGGAGCCGATCGAGACGATCGCGCTTGGCTGCGGGACATCGGAGTTCGAGAAGAGGCCGTAGGTCAGGTTGCCGCTCGTCTCCTTGGTGACGACCGTTCGCCACGTGCTGTTCGCGGACGGACGGACCCAGGCCTCGAGTGTCATTCCCGTCGAGAGGTCGAGCGACGCCTTGTCGGCGACGGTCACCATGTCGTTGACACCGTCGAACGCGAGTGCCCCGCCGGACTTCCCGGCGCTCGTCCACGTCGCACCCGAGATCGAGCCCGCGTTGCCGCCGCCGGAGTTGTCGGCGAGGGTCGTGCCGGTGGCGGTGTCGAAGGAGTACGCGGCGACCGGCCCGGTGCTGGTGGGGCAGGCCAATGTCGAAGCCGAGATCGAGGGCCGCGTGGAGCGGTTGCCGGCGGCGTCGTAAGCGTCGACTGCGAGCGTGTAGCTGGTACCGCAGGCGAGGCCGGTGAAGCTGAAGCTCGTCCCGGTCCCGCTCGAGACGAGCGTGCCGTTCTGGTAGCGGCTGTAGCCGGTGACACCGACGTTGTCGCTGGAGGCGTTCCAGCTGAGCGTGATCTGCGTCTGGGTCTGGCCGCTGGCCGTGAGTCCGGCGGGCGCCGTGGGTGCCTGAGTATCGGCCGCCGGCGAGCAGGCGCTTGTCGAGGCGCTGATCGAAGGGCGGGTCGAGCGGTTGCCCGCGGCGTCATACGCGTCGACGGCGAGTGTGTAGCTCGTGCCACAGGCGAGCCCGGTGAAGCTGAAGCTCGTCCCGGTGCCGCTCGAGATGAGCGCGCCGTTCTGGTAGCGGCTGTAGCCGGTGACGCCGACATTGTCGCTGGAGGCGTTCCAGTTGAGCGTGATCTGCGTCTGCGTCTGGCCGCCGGCCGTGAGTCCGGCGGGCGCCGTGGGCGCCTGCGTGTCGGCCGGTGGCGGTGGTGCCGCTGCGCCGACCGGCGTGTTCATGTCGGTCTGGAGCTCCGTGGCGGTGAGAGCACGGTTGTAGATGCGGAGGTCGTCCAGCTGGCCCGAGAACCACTCGGCCCAGACTGCGTTACCGCCGATGCGGAGGGGCCCGGAGGAATTCGTCAGTGCGCCCGAGACCGACCGGCTCGCAACCTGGGCGCCGTTCACATACAGACGCAGCGTCGAGCCGTTGTACGTCGTCGCCAGGTGCGACCACGTCCCGGAGGCAAGCTTGGCCGCGCTGCGCACGTCGTAGCTGGAGGACGTCTGCACCTCGCCCGAGGGACGGCCGTTGTTGGTGCTGGAGTAGAGGGCGTATGCGAGCCCGCCCGTGCGCTCCTTCAAAGCAACTGTGCGCCAGCCGCCGCCCTGCGGCTTCACCCAGGCTTCGAGGGTCATTGCGGTCGAAAGATCGAGAGACGCTGAGTCGGCGATCGTGACCCAGTCGTTGACGCCGTCGAACGACAGGGCCTTGCCGTTCTTGCCGCTGACCCAGGTCGCGCCCGAGAGCGTGCCCGTGTTGGAGGCACCGGAGCTGTCGGCGACGGAGGTGCCCGAGCCGGCATCGAAGGAATACGCACCGACGAGTCCGTTCACGGGGGCGGCCCCCGAGCTACCGGCAATACAGGCGGCAGCGAGTGAGGCGATGAGTAACGCAGGAAGAAGATAGGCACGGCGGGCGTGCCAGGGCGGCTGGCGGCGCATCAGGTGAGTCCTCCTTCAACTGACAACGGCGATCGTTGCAAGCGAGGTCGATATCTTTTGGGGTCGGTAAAGGGCAGCACCGTACAGGGAAGCTTGCTGACCGTCAAGCAAGTAGTGCGTGGTACGTGATCCTCGATACGCGTCGGTCGCCGGCAGGCCGTCCGCGAGGTGATGCGGCATCCCCGAAACGGGTGAGAGACACGCCCCGAAGGAGCGGACTGAGGCCCCGGACGCGCTAGGCGGCAGGCGTGGTGCGGAGAGTCGCGAAGCGCATGAGGATGAACTCGACGATGGTCTTCGCCTGCGCCGCGACCGCCTCGGGCGAGTGCGGGTCCCGCTGGAACGTCTGCTCCAATGCGTCCGCATGGGCGAGTGGGAACCAGCACAGCGCGGTCGCGCAGGTGAGCAGCTCTATGGCTGTCGTCTCGTCGATCTCGCCGATCCCGCTCGCTGCGCCGAGGCGCCGGATCAGCTCGACGAAGGTCTGCGCCTGCGCGCCGATCGCGCCGAGGATCCGGCCCTGACCCTCGACGGTCTCCCACTGGATCAGCCGGACGAGAGTCGGCTCGGCTGTGAGCACGCCGAGGTGCGCGGTCACGATCTCCTCGAGGAGCTCCGGCACCGCCATGTTCGCGTCCTGCGTCCGCTCCCTCACAGCCGCGAGGGTCGCCTCTGCGCGCGTCAGGATGCGATCCAGGACCTCGGCGTAGAGCCGTTGCTTCGAGCCGAAGAAGTAGCCGGGCGTGCCACGCGACAGCCCCGCCTCCCGTCCGATCTCCTCGAGGCTCGTGCCCCGGTAGCCGCGCGCGGCGAACAGCCGTTCGGCCGCGTCCAGTACCGCGACGCGCGTCAGCGCCCCTGATCGACGAACCTGCTCGTTCGTAGCCATCGTGCGGTTGTGCCCCCGTTGCTCTGCCGCAGATCGGCTCGCCCGAGCCTCCACGTTCACTCATTATTGACGAGAGAACTACCTTTGTAAACCACATGACCAGCGGTTCGGGGCTACGTTCCCTCATACGCGCCGAGGTCGGGAGCCGCACCGTTGTAGCGGGTGGCGCCGGTGCGATCCTGGGTCGGGTAGTTGCCCGTGTTGCCCTTGTCTCGCAGGACGCTGCCCGTGAGGAGGCTGTACGCACCGGGGTCGCCCGTGCCCGTAAAGCCGGCGAGATAGGTGGAGAGGGAGTTCGTCACGGAGCTCGTCCCACAGGCGCCGGAGACGAACGCGTTGTACGAGTAGGTCGTGTTGGCGTGACCGCAGGCGCTTCCTGAGAGGAAGACGTTGCCGATCACTCTCATCCCGCCCGCTCCGACCGGGTTTTCGCTCGTATTGATGCTGAGCGGACCGACGAACGTGTTGTAACGGAAGTCCCAGTTGCTGGGATCGGGGGAAGGGCTGCCGCCGGTGCGGAAGTGGAACGCGTAGGCGCTGTTGGAGATCACGCCGGTGTTCTCCCAGGGCTTCTCGAAGATGTTGTTCTCGACGTAGCCGCCGTTGGCCGTGTTGTTGCCGGTGATGAAGACGTCCATCACCGAGCAGTGCCAGAAGTGGTTGCGCTTGAGCGTGAGGTTGGTGACGCTCCAGGCGTAGAGGCATTCGGTGTGGGAGGC
The DNA here is from genome assembly GCA_045403015.1 of Gaiellaceae bacterium. GTDB lineage: Bacteria > Actinomycetota > Thermoleophilia > Gaiellales > Gaiellaceae > Gaiellasilicea. The sequence goes on from JAXIPI010000424.1 coordinate 7,419, forward strand.
GGAGCCGTTGGGGAGGCCCGCGTCGTGGATCTTGTTGTTCTCGAATGTCAGGTTCGAGCCGCTGACCCACATCAGGCTGTTGTTCTTGTTGTCCTGGATCTCCGAGTTGCGGACCGTGACGTTGTTGGCAGCCTCCAGGTGGAAGATCTGCTCGTTGTCGCAGCCGTTGCAGTCGACGTTCCAGCCGTCGACGACGATGTTGCTCGCCTGGTCGGACCGGAAGCTGCGGGCCGTGGCCGGGCCGACGAACGAGATGTTGCTGCCGCCCGCGGCTCCGGCGATGTTCCCGTTCTCGAGGTCGTTGACGACGACGGTCTCGCCGCTCGCTGTGCGGAAGGTGACGCCGGGCGCGGCGATCGAGGCCTTGTTCGGACCGATCGTCACGTTGCCGTAGCTGCCGCCGCGAACGAGGATCACGTCGCCCGTCTGAGCGGTCTGGTAGGCCTGGTTCCAGGAGCAAGCCTGCGCGTCGGCCCAGGAGCCGGCGGTTGCCTGACGTGTGCACGAGCCGCCGTTCGTGTCCACCCAGAGGTTGGCGACGCCGGGCGCCGGGCCGGGCGGCGGAGGCGGCGGTCCGCCGCAGGCGCTGGTCGAGGTCGTGCCGGCTGCCATCGTGCGGTTGGAGGCGTTCCCCGCGGCGTCGTAGGCCTCGATTGCGAACGTGTACGTCGTCCCGCAGGTGAGGCCTGAGTAGGTGTAGCCGGGCGTGGCGACCGTGGTGACGCTGACGTCGTTCTTGAAGAGCCTGTACCCGGCGACCCCGACGTTGTCGGTCGAGGCGTTCCAGGCGAGTGCGACTGTCGTCTGGGTCTGGCCGGAGAAGGCCATCCCCTGCGGAACGGAAGGTGCCTGCGTATCGGTCGGAGGAGGACAGGCGGACGTGGCTGTCGTCAACGACCTCTGGCTGCTGCGGTTGCCGGCGGCGTCGTAGGCGTCGACCGCGAGGGTGTAGCTCGAGCCGCAGGCGAGGCCGCTGAACGTCGCGCTCGTCGATGCGCTCGTTCCCGTTGACGAGCCGTTCCGGTAGAGGCCGTACCCTGTGACGCCGACGTTGTCGGTCGACGCGCCCCAGGAGACCGAGATCGACGTCATCGTCGAGCCCGTCTTGGTCAGCGTTCCGGGCGTGGAGGGAGCAGTCGTGTCGCCGCCTCCGGCGCAGGCGCTCGTGGCAGCCGACAGGGAGGTTTTGCCGGAGCGGTTCCCGACGGCGTCGTAGGCGTCGACGGCGAGCGTGTACGTCGTCCCGCACGTGAGACCGGAGAAGGTGGCGGCAGCCACGATCGACGAGCCGGCGGCGGTGCCGTTCCGGAAGAGCCCGTAGCCCGCGACGCCGACGTTGTCCGTGGACGCGGTCCAGGAGACGGCGATGCTCGTCTGCGTCGAGGAGCCCTTGACGAGGCCGAGCGGCGCAGTCGGCGGTAGCACGTCGCTCGCGCCGCCGCCCCCGCCTCCACCTGCGCACGCATCTGTCGAGGTGGTGGTCGTGATCCGACCGGACCGGGCGCCTTCGACGTCGTAGGCGTCGACGCCGAACGTGTAAGAGCGACCGCACTGAAGGCCAGTGAGGGTGATCGAGACAGCGCTCACGTTCAGCACGAAGCGGCCGTCGGTGTAGATGCCGTAGCCGGCAGCCCCGCCGGCCGCGGCCGTCCAGCGGAGCATCACGCTCGAGGTCGAGCGACCGGTCACGAGCAGCGACGTCGGGGCGGCCTGTCCCACGGCGGCCGCTGTTCGCGTGCGCGGGAGCTGCGAGAGGTAGGTGCCGAGCGGGCCGGCGGCGCCCGGCGCCGACGTGACTCCGAGATCGAGGGCGGGATCGGCGGCGGCGTACGCGATCCCGGCGCGCCAGGCGGTGCGGCCCGCCGCTTTCTGGTTGAGCGGGAGGAGCGCGACGATCCGGCTGCGCTTGGCATGGCTGCCACGGAGCATGCGAAGTTGCAGAGGCGTCTTCACCCGGATCACGACGTAGTCGACGAGGCCCCGACGGGCGAGGCGGACCGCAGCTACTGGGGTGGCGACGACGACCGCGCAGGCCCGGAGTGAGCCCGCAGCGGACTTGCATGCCTTCTTGGGCGCAACCTGCTTCGGCGCGATCACCACCAGCTGCGACTTCTTCGCCGTCACTGCCAGTCGGTTGAGGGAAGCCTGCGGACGCTTGAAGGCAACGATCGTCGTGACGCCGCGGGCCGCGAGCCAGCTCATCTGCTTCTGTTGGACCGTCTTTACCGAGTCGGGGAGCCCGAGCGCCCACACCTGGCCTGCCGGGGCAGCGGAGGCTGCCGCGCTACTCGATGGCGAGGAGCCGACCACCAGAGCGGCGGCGACGATGAATCCAAGCATGGCGACACCGACATGCCTGCAAGGGAGTGCGGCTCTCCACATTGCGTGCTCCTAGAGATGGCTTTGGCTGGCGCATCCGGTATCGGGCCGCACTCAGGCATCGCTGATGGCTCGATCGGGTGATCAGCTGCCACAAAAGTAAGCACCGGCCCGCGCGCAGAGCCGCACCAATACTGGCCGCAAGCGGTATTTGCTCCAGCCGCGGCTAGCGGAATTCGTACGCGCCGATGTCCGGCGCAGCCCCCACCGGACGGCTGTTGCCGGCGCGGTCGACGGCGGGGTACGTACTCGGATTGCCCTTGTCGCGGAGCACGCTGGCGGCGAGCAGGGCGAAGTTCCCCGGATCCCCGGCGGAGACGAACCCCGCCAGGTACACCGCGGCGCTGTTGACGATGTTGTTCGAGCCGCACCCGCCCGAGACGAACGCGTTGTAGGAATAGGTCGCGTTGGCGTGACCGCACGGCGAGCCGGCGAGGAAGAGGTTGCCGGTCACGCGCATCCCGCCTGGGCCGACGGGGTTCTCGTTCGTCGTCACGCTGAGTGGACCGACGAACGTGTTGTAACGAAAGTCCCAGTTGTTCGGGTCCGGGGAGGGGCTGCCGCCGTTACGGAAGTGGAAGGCGAAGGCGCTGTTCGAGATCCGGCCGGTGCTCTCCCACGGCTTCTCGAAGACGTTGTTCTCGACCAGGCCGCCGTTCGCGACGTCGTCGCCGGTGATGAAGACGTCCATCACCGAGCAGTGGTAGAAGTGGTTGCGCTTGAGGGTCAGGTTGGTGACGCTCCAGGCGTAGAGGCACTCGGTGTGCGCTCCCGAGCTGGACGGAAGCGCGGCATCGTGGATCTTGTTGTTCTCGAAGGTGAGGTTCGAGCCGCTGATCCACATCAAGCTGTCGTTCGCGTTGTCCTGGATCTCCGAGTTGCGGACGGTGACGTTGTTGGCGGCCTCGAGATGGAAGATCTGGGTGCTGTCGCAGCCGCCGCAGTCGACGTTCCAGCCGTCGACGACGATGTTGCTCGCCTGGTCGGAGCGGAAGGTCCGCGCGGTTGCAGGCCCGACGAAGGAGATGTTGCTGCCGCCGGGGGAGCCGGCGATGTGCCCGTTCTCGAGATCGTTGACGACGACGCTCTCACCGCTCGCCGTTCGGAACGTGACGCCGGGAGCTCCGATCGAGGTCCTGTTCGGGCCGATCTTGACGTTGCCGTAGTTGCCGCCGCGGACGAGGATCAGGTCGCCGGTCTGGGCAGCCTGGTAGGCCTGGTTCCAGGAGCACGCCTGCGTGTCGGTGTAGCCCGCTGGAGTCGCCTGGCGCGCGCAGGAGCCGCCGCTCGTGTCCACCCAGAGGTTGGCGCCGCCGGGAACAGGAGGCGGAGGAGGCGGAGGCGGCGGCGGCGAGCAGGCATTCGTCGTCGCCGGGATCGAGGTCTTGCCTGAGCGGTTCCCTGCCGCGTCATAGGCGTCGATCGCGAGTGAGTAGCCCGTTCCACAAGCGAGCCCCGAGAACACATAGCTCGTCCCTGCGCCGTTCCCGACGAGCGAGCCGTCCCGGTAGTAGCCATAGCCGGCAACTCCGACGTTGTCCGACGACGCCGACCACGACACCGCCACGGACGTCTGTGACACGGCGCCCAGGGCGAGGTTGCTCGGCGACGAAGGTGCCTGCGAGTCGGCCGCCGGCGTGCACGCGCTCGTCGCGCCAGGCCCGGTCGCCTGCGCCAGGTCGGACGCGTTGCCGGCAGCGTCGAACGCCTCGAGCCCCACCGCGTACGTCGTCGCACACGTGAGGCCGGTGTAGGTGTAGCTCGTCCCGGTCGTCGTTCCGACCTTCACTCCGTCGAGGTACACCGCGTAGCCGGTCACGCCGACTTCGTCGGTGGCTGCGCTCCAGGACATCCTGAACGAGCTCTCGGCGACCGACGAGATGCTCTGGTTCTGCGGAACCGACGGCGCTTGGGTGTCGCCGCTACACGCCGCTGTGGCCACGAAGAGCGTCGCCACCGCGGAGCGGCTGCCGGCGGCGTCGTAGGCGTCGACCCCGGCGCTGTAGGTCGTGCCGCAGCTCAGCGAGGCGAAGGTGTAGCCGGGCGAGCTCGCCGAGGCGATCCGCACGCCGGCGAGGTAGATCCCGTAGCCGGCGACCCCGACGTTGTCGCTCGACGCGGTCCAGGTCAAGCCCACGGTGGATTGGGTGACTCCGGTCTGGGTCAGCCCAGACGGCACCGACGGCGGCGCCGTGTCGGGGCAGGGTGCGGTGGACGAGACGACGGAGCGGCGAGTCGAGCGGTTGCCCTGCGCGTCGTAGGCGTCGACGGCGAGGTCGTAGCTGCGCCCGCACACGAGGCCGGAGAAAGTAGCGCTCGTGACAGATACAGAGCCGGCGGCAGCGTTGTCGCGGTACAGGCCGTAGCCTGCGACTCCGGTGTTGTCCGTGGAGGCTGTCCAACCAAGCGAGATGGTGGAGGCCGTTGCACCGGTCACCGTGAGCCCGGACGGAACGCTCGGCGGGGTCGTGTCCCCCGGCGGAGCAGGCCCTGGGACCGGGCACTGGCTCGTCGTGGCGGTGATCGACGACCGTCCAGAGCGGTTGCCTGCCGCGTCGTAGGCATCGACGGCGATCGCATAGCTGGCTCCGCACGAAAGGCCCCCCACCGTGTAGGAGATCGCGCCGGTCGAACCGACTGCCGCGCCGCCGCGATAGACGCTGTACCCGACCACGCCTCTGTCGTCAGCGGCCGGAGACCAGCGGACGCTGACCGAGGTCTGGTTGACCGAGGTCACCCTGAGCGCGGAAGGGGGCGAGGGGGCTGTCGTGTCGGGGCAGCCGGAAGTCGTGACCAGGATGCTCGCGGCGTCGGAGCGGTGGCCGGCCGCGTCGAGCGCTCGAACGCCGATCGTGTACATCGCACCGCAGCGAAGAGCCGTGACCGCGAACAGCGTGGACGCGGTCGAGCCCGCCACCACGCCGTCGCTCAGCACCTCATACCCAACGACGCCGATGTTGTCCGTCGATGCGCTCCAGGAGATCGTGATGCTCGACGAGGTGACGTTGGTCTGTGCGACGTTGCTCGGCACACTGGGCGGTTGGCTGTCCACGCACGCCGACGTCGCGGCGAGGACCACTGCCCGCGCGGAGCGGTTCCCGGCCAGGTCGTAGGCCTGGACGGCGATTCGATGGCTCGTCCCGCACGTGAGCCCCGACGCGACGTATCGCGTCCTGGTCGCGGTGGTGGAGCCGATGCGGACGCCGTCGCGGTAGATCGTGTAGCCGGCGACACCGACGCGGTCACTCGAGCGCCGCCAGGAGACGGTCAAGCTCGATGCGGTCGTCGAGACGACGGTGAGCCCGCGAGGCTTCGTCGGCGCGACCTGGTCGGCCACCAGCGTCCGCTTTATGCTGAGCTTGCGCTTCGGCAACCAGGCGCCCTCGGCGGCACCCGTGCTGACGACGAGGAGTGCGGCGAGCAGCGCGACCAGCAGGGTTGAACGGCGAGGGATCACTGAGGCTCCCTCTCGATCACGAGCTTCGCCTGGATGGTCGCAACGGACGACTGGCGCTTCGTTCGGCTCGAGACGGGCCACACGTACCAGCGGTAGTCGCCCGGCACCAGCGCGTAGGGGCGACCATCCTGGCGCCAGCGACCAGGAAGCGCGAGCCTCGGCTTGGCCACTCGCGCTCGATAGATGCGTTCGCCGCTCTGGAACAGCTGGAACTCGTAGGCGGACGCTCCCGGTGTCGCGACCCACACGAACGTCTGCCCGGGCAGCGCGGGTGCATGAACGGCGGCTGAGGTCGCAGGCTTGGACGGCGGCGAGACCGCGTCGGCAATGGACTTCGCGTGCTGCCGAACGGGAGTGAAGCCGCTCTCGCGACCGATGAGCAGCGTCAGCAGCACGCCGAGAGCGATCAGGCCGGCCGCAGAGACGAGCCGCCCGCGGCGGCGTGGCCGGTGGACGTCTGCGACCGGCTCGAGTCCGCTGCGCGGCTCGTTGAACGTGGGGACGATGACGTGGGCGCCGCCGCGCGGTAGATCGGGCAACAGCTCCCGAGCCGCGCGGGCGAGCTCAGGGTCGACGAGCGCCAGCTCGGGGCTGATCGGGAGGAGCTCGAGGTCAGGCGGTCCCGACGGCTCGACCGGGGTCGGACGCTCGATCGGCAACGGGATAACGACGCCGCCACCATTGCCGCTGCTGCCGGACTCGAGCTCAGCAGGCGACCGCACCGGGATGACACCCCCCATCGCGGACATTCAGTCCCGTTCTCCGATTCGCACCAGATCCCTTCGCACAGTCACACGAGCCTCCATACCTTTGTCAGCGGAATTCGAGGGCGCCGATGTCAGGCACCCCGCCTACGGGTCGCTTGTTGCCGTTCCGGTCGACAATGGGGTAGTTGCCCGGGTTGCCCTTGTCCCGGAGGACGCTGCCCGGGAGGAGAGCGAAGTTCCCCGGGTCGCTCTTGGAGACGAAGCCCAACATGAACGCCGCGGCGCTGGCGACGACGTTGTTCGAGCCGCAGCCGCCGCCGGCGAACGCGTTGTAGGAGTACGTCGTGTTCCTCTGTCCACACGGCGATGCGGAGAGGAAGAGGTTGCCGGTCACGCGCATGCCGCCGGGGCCGACCGGGTTCTCGTCGGGTGAGACGCTGAGGCCGCCGAGGAATGTGTTGTAACGGAACTCCCAGCCGCTCGGGTCCGGCGACGGACTTCCGCCGTTCCGGAAGTGGAAGGCATAGCCGTTCGAGATCCGCCCCGTGTTCTCCCAGGGCTTCTCGAAGACGTTGTTCTCGACGAGACCGCCGGTTGTCACGTCGCCGCCGGTGATGAAGACATCCATCACCGAGCAGTGGTAGAAGTGATTCCGCCGCAGGGTGAGGTTCGTGACCCGCCACGCGTACATGCACTCCGTGTGCGCCCCCGAGCCGTCGGGCAAGCCGGCGTCGTGGATCACGTTGTGATCGAACGTGATGCCCGTGCCGCTGATCCAGATCAGGCTGTTGTTCTTGTTGTTGCCGATGTTGGAATCGCGGACCGTCGAGCTCTGAGCATCCTCGAGATGGAAGATCTGCTCGCCGTCGCAACCGCCGCAGTCGACGCGCCACCCGCTGACGAGGATGTTGCTCGTCCCGTCCGAGCGGAACGTGCGCGCGGCGACGGGCCCAAGGAGCTTGATGTTGTTGCCACCGTTGGCCCCGCCATTGACGCCGTTCTCGAAGTCACGAACGATCACCTGTTCGCCCTTCGCCGGCCGGAAGCTGACGCCGGGGGCGGTGATCGAGGGCTTGTTCGGGCCGATGCGCACGTTGCCGTAGTTGCCGCCGCGGACGAGGATGAAGTCGCCGGTCTGTGCAGCCTGGTACGCCTGGTTCCATGAGCAGGCCCTGACGTCCGCGTACGCGCCGGCAGTCGCCAACCGGGCGCAGGAGCCGCCGTTGGCGTCCACCCACAAGTTGGCCTTGTTGTCGGCTGGAGCCTTCGGCGCCGGCTTCGGCTTGGGCTTGGGCTTCGGCTTCGGCTTGGGCTTCGCTGCCGCGGCGGTGCACTTGTTGGTCGTGATCCACCCGGTCGCCTCAGCGCGGTTGGAGACGTTTCCGGCCGCGTCGACGGCCTCGAGCGCGAAGCTGTATCTCTTACCGCAGGCCAGGCCGCGATAGACGTAGCTCGTGCCCGTCACGACCGTGATGCGGACGTTGTTTCGGAAGAGCCTGTACCCGGCGACCTTCACGTCGTCGGTTGAGCGGCGCCAGACGAGCGAGACTGTCCTCTGCGTCTTCCCCGCGAACGCCATCCCTTGTGGCACGGAGGGGGGTTGCGTATCCGCCTGGCCCGCCTGCCCTGAAAGCGCGCTCAGCGGTGCGGCCGACCCCGTTGCTGCGCCCACGAGCGCGATCGCCAGGATCGGGCCGAGGATGTAGTGGCGGTGGGGTCGTCCGCTGAACATCTGGTGTTCGAAACGACGCGCCTGGCCGGTGGGATCACTCGGGCGGGGGTGACAGGGACAGCACGCTGGTACGCTCGTGCGCTGTGGCCGGGGTCGACGTCGTCGTCGTAACCTACAGGACCGGGGAGACGGTTCGCGGAGCCATCGAGCCTCTGACCGGTAAAGATTTTGTTCGCGTTATCGTTGTTGACAACAGTTCAGGCGACTCGACATTAGACATACTCGCGACGTTGCCCGTTGAGACAATTGCGTTGGAAGAGAATGGTGGCTTCGCCCACGGCTGCAATGTCGGGGCGGCAGCGGGGAATTCTCCCTCTGTTCTCTTTCTCAACCCGGACGCCCGCATCGAGCCCGAATCCGTGCAGCTGCTGATCGATGCGATGGAGGCCGACCCTGGGATCGGCGCGGCAGCTCCCAGGATCTTCGAGCCCGATGGCTCGCCCGACTACTCCCTCCGCCGGTTTCCGCGCCTCCGGTCGACGTACGCGCAGGCGCTCTTCCTGCACCGGCTGTTTCCCGACGCCCCCTGGGTCGACGAAGTGATCCGCGAGCCGTCGGTCTACGAGCGGCCTGGGCCGATCGAGTGGGTCTCGGGCGCCTGCTTTCTCGTGCGCCGGACCGTGCTCGATCAGCTCGGCGGGTTGGACGAAAGCTTCTTCCACTACAGCGAGGACATGGACATCTGCGCGCGGATCTGGAAGGCGGGCTACGAGGTGCGCTACGTGCCGGAGGCCGTCGCCGAGCACGAGGGAGGTGCCTCGGCGCCCAGGCACGGGCTGCTGCCGATCCTTGCCGCGAGCCGGATCCGCTACGCAAACAAGCATGACAGCCGGCTTGTCGCGCTCCTCGGCCGGGCCGGTGTCGCGCTCGGTTCGCTGACGCACGCGATCGTCTCGAAGGGCGGCTGGCCTGCGCGCCGCGGCCATCTCCGGTCGCTTGCCGTCGCGCTGACGCCCCTTCCGTCCGACCCTAGCCATCTGGTCAGGGGTCGCTGAAGCCAAATCTGATCGTTCGGGCGTCGATGCGAAGCCTGTCTGCGACTAGGTTGAGTGCAGTTATGTGTGGCATTTGCGGAGTGATCCAGATCCACGGCGAGGCCCGGCAGGCCGTGCCGGACCACGTGCTCGACCGGATGAACGACGCGATGGAGCACCGCGGCCCGAACGACCACGGCACCCACGTGTCTCCGGGCGCCTCGATCGGCGCGCGACGCCTCAGCATCATCGACGTCGAAGGCGGCCATCAGCCGTTCTCGAACGAGGACGGCACGATCTGGGCCGTCCAGAACGGAGAGCTCTACAACCACGCCTCGATCCGGGATGACCTGCGGCGCCGCGGCCACAGCTTTGCGAGCCGCTGCGACACCGAGATCCTGCCGCACCTCTATGAGGAGTATGGGCCGATGTTCCCCGAGCAGCTTCGGGGCATGTTCGGGATCGCGGTCTGGGATCAGGTGCGCCGCCGCGGTGTGATCGCGCGCGACCGGCTCGGGATCAAGCCGATCTACTACGCCGTCTGCGGCGACTCGCTCGTCTTCGCGTCCGAGCTCAAGAGCCTGCTCGCCAGCGGGCTCGTCCCCAGCGACCTCGACTACGAGGCGATCGACACGTTCCTCTCGCTCGGGTTCTTCCCGGCGCCTGCGACACCTCTGGCTGCCGTGAAGAAGCTCGAGCCCGGCTGCATCCTCGTGATCGAGAACGGCGCGGTCGAGGAGCGGCGCTTCTGGAGCTACCCGCAGCCCACGCTCGAGCGCGGTGGCAGCGTCGACGAGTGGAGCGAGCGCCTGATCGCAGAGCTCGAGGAGTCGGTGCGCATGCGGCTGATGGCCGACGTGCCGCTCGGTGCGATGCTCAGCGGCGGCCTCGACTCGAGCCTGATCGTTGCGCTGATGGCGAAGCAGATGGACCGGCCCGTGGACACGTTCGCCGTCGGGTTCAAGGAGGCCGGCGCGAGCAACGAGCTCGCCGACGCCCGCTTCGTCGCCAACGTTCTCGGAGCGAACCACCACGAGCTCGAGCTCTCCTTCGCCGAGGAGACGATCTCGCTCGAGCGCCTCGTCTGGCACCTCGACGAGCCGGTCGCCGACCTTTCGTCGCTGGGTTTCATCGCGCTCTCCGAGCTGGCTGCGCAGCACGTCACCGTCGCGCTCTCCGGCCAGGGCGCCGACGAGCTGCTCGGCGGTTACCGGAAGCACCGCGCCGCTGCGATCGCAGACCTGTGGAAGCGTGTGCCGTCGCCACTTCGGCGCACTGCTCTCGCCGCTGCGTCGCACGGCCCCAGCCGGATGCGCCGGCCGATCTCCACGCTCGCTGCGCCGGGGGCCGCAGAGCGGTTGCTCTCGATGAGCGGCGCCCTCACCGGCGACATGCGGCAGAAGCTCGTGCGCGGGCCGCTCGCGGAGCTCGACGGGAACGCTGCGCTACGCGCGATCTCGTACCGGCTCGGCGACCTCCCGGATGCGCCGCTGCCTGCGACGCTTTTCCTCGACGGCCAGCTCGGGCTCGCCGACGACATGCTCCACTACTTCGATCGCGCGTCGATGGCGCACTCGCTCGAGGTGCGGGTCCCGTTCCTCGACCACCACTTCGTCGCACTGTGCGCGTCGATGCCCGCGAACCTCAAGGTGCACCGGAAGGGACGCAGCCTCGAGACGAAGCACGTGCTCAAGCACGCTGCGCGCGGCCTCGTCCCCGACCGGATTATCGACAAGCCGAAGATCGGCTTCTTCAACGCAGCCGTCGACGGCTGGTTCCGCGCGCAGACGCGCGGGGCGATCTCCGACTATCTGCTCGGGCCGAACCCGCGCTACGCCGAGATGCTCGACCGGAGCGAGGTCGAGAAGCTCGTCAAGGGCCAGGCCGACGGGGCGGGCGGCAACACCTACGTCCTCCTCTCGGTGCTGATGCTCGAGGTCTGGCTGTCGGAGTACCTGCCTCGGGCGCAGGCCGGCGCGTCGGCTCCGGCGCAGCCCTCGCGCTTGACCGCGTGAGCGCTCGCGAGCTGACCTACGCTGTCGTCACCCCCGTCCGCAACGAGGCGGCGAACATCCGCCGCATCGCCGACGCGCTCGCCCGCCAGGAGCAGCTGCCGGTGGCCTGGGTCGTCGTCGACACGGGCTCCACTGACGAGACCGGCGCGATCGTCGCCGAGCTGGCGCAGGCGCATCCCTGGGTTGTCACTGCGACGCTGGAAGGGGCACAGGATCTCGCCCGCGGCGGCCCGATCGCCCGCGCGTTCGAGCTCGGGTACTCAGGCCTTGACGAGAAGCCCGACGTGATCGTGAAGCTGGACGCCGACACATCGTTCGAACCGGGCTACTTCAAGCGCCTGCTCGCCGAGTTTGCCGCCGACCCGCAACTCGGGATGGCGAGCGGCACCTGCCACGAGCTCGAGGAGGGCGAGTGGCGCGAGCGCCACGTCACCGGCTCGACCGTGTGGGGCGCCTCGCGCTGCTACCGGCGGGAATGCCTCGCGGACGTCCTTCCGCTCGAGCAGCGCATGGGCTGGGACGGCGTCGACGAATTTCGCGCCAACGCGCGCGGCTGGAAGACGCGCACCTTCAAGGATCTTCCCTTCCACCACCACCGCCGGGAGGGCGAACGGGACGGCGCCAAGCACCTCGCGCGCCTCGCCCAGGGGCGGGCGGCTCGCTACATCGGCTACCGGTTCTGGTACCTGGCGCTGCGAGCGCTCTGGAATGCCCGCAAGGAGCCGGCGGCGCTCGCGATGATCTGGGGCTACCTGAAAGCCGCGTTGAAGCGCGAGCCGCGGCTCGCGGACCCGGACGCGCGTGCCTACCTCCGCCGGCAGCAGAGCCTCCGCTTGCTGCCGAGCCGCGCCGCCGAGGCCCTCGGCCGGCGTCGCCGTATCGCGGCCTAATAACTGGCGCAAGCTGGGCAGCCGCTTCCGCGGATGCCCAGCGCGCGAAGACCCGCTGGTCTAGTCCGTCTGCGGCTCGGGCCTGCCGGCCCGCACCGCGAGCGGCGTCGGCCGCTCGGCCATCAGCGAGGCGCCCAGGCCGACGAGCACGAACATCAGGAACGTCACCTGGATGAACGAGAAGGCGTCGTAGGTGAACATGCCGACCGCGAACGCGGCGACGCTCGCCGCGATCGAGACCAGCAGCCAGCCGCGTTCGGAGTCGTCCTCCTTCGCCTCCTTGCCGAACCTGCGCACGACGCGGGCGAAGAACCAGAGCCAGCCGAAGAAGCCGAGCGCGCCGATCTCGAGCAAGGTTCCGAGCCACTCGTTGTCGAGGATGTTCGCGCGCGGGCCGCGGACGTTTGCGTCCACGACGCGGGTGCCGAAGCCTTCGCCGACCAGTGGCTTCTGCTTCCACTCGTTCAGCGCGGGGCCGAGGTCCGCGAGTCGGCCGCTGCCGCTCGCGCCGGGCATCGACTGCTGCTCGGCGACGAGGCCGCCGGCGGGCATGAACGAGTTCTTGATCGCGCCGAGCGTTCCGGGCAGCACGAGCTTGATCACGATCAGCGCCGGAATCAGGACGGGCCACATCTTCCGCGTCTCCTTCGGCCGGAGCCAGAGGAAGACAGCCGCCACGACGATGAACATCATGATTCCGGTGCGGGAGACGGTCGAGGCGCAGCCGGCGACGAGAAGGGTCAGGCAGAGCCACCAGCGGCGCTGGCCGTAGCGCTTCGCCAGGTAGAGCGAGAGCGGCGCCAAAAGGACGAAGGCAGCGCTGAGCGCGATTGGGTGCTGTGCCGAGCCGAAGACCCTGAGCTTGGCGGAGCCGAATTTCAGAAAGGCTTCAGGCTCACCCTCCGCGCCCGGCTGGAGGAACGGAATGACCCGGCCGAGGTGGTTGAAGGCATTGATCCCGGTGCGGGCCTCGATGATCGAGAAGAACGCGACCACCGCGCCCCCGCCCACGAGCGTCATCACGAGGTAGTCGATGTTGTCCAGGCGCCTGATCACGCTGGTGGTCATGTAGAGGACGAGGACGACGCTGATGAAGAACGTCAGGTCCTTCTGGACTGAGGTTGAGAGCTCCGCCACGCGGCTCGGGTTCGCGACGATCGACCC
>JAXIPI010000219.1:0-9375 GCA_045403015.1 Gaiellaceae bacterium
ACCGGTACCTCGCCGGGCAGCTCGCCGCGGTATTCGACGAAGTCCTCTAGTACGCGCCCCGGCGGCCGAGCACGACGGGGATCGTCTGGCAGAGGATCTTCAGGTCCCACCAGAGCGACCAGTTGGTCACGTACAGATAGTCGAGCTTCGTCATCTCCTCGAACGGAATGTCGTTCCGCCCGAGGACCTGCCACAGGCCGGTGATCCCCGGCGTCATGTCCAGACGCCGCGACGCCCAGCCGGTGATCAGGTCGGCCTCGTAGACGACGAACGGACGCGGGCCGACGAGGCTCATCTCCCCCCGCAACACGTTCCAGAGCTGCGGCAGCTCGTCGATGCTCGTCTTACGCAGGAACGCGCCGACGCGTGTGACGCGTGGGTCGCGGCCCTTGATCTTGAAGAGCGGGCCGTCGACCTCGTTCATGTGCAGCACTTCGGAGCGACGAGCCTCGGCACCGACGGCCATCGTCCGGAACTTGAAGATGTGGAAGGTCGAGTTGAGCCGTCCGCGCCGCGCCTGGCGGTAGAGAGCAGAGCCCTTGCTGTCGAGCTTGATCGCGACGGCGACCGTCGCGAACAGCGGAGCGAGCACGAGCAGTGCGCTCGCAGAGACGACGATGTCGACCGTCCGCTTGAGTGCACGCGCGCTCCGGCCGAGGCGGATCGGTGGCAGCGTGACCACCGGCATGCCCTCGACGTCGTCGAGTGTCGCGTACGAGGTGAAGATCTCGAAGTAGCGCGGCACGATCGAGACCTGCACGTCTGGACGATGCACGGTCCGGACGAGGTCGAGCGTCTCCTCGTGGCTCCCGACCGACGACGCGATCAGGATGCGGTCGACCTCGTACGAGTCGACGATGTCCGCCACGGAGGCAGCCGTGCCGATCACCGGCTCCGGCAGCCCCTCGTCCTCTTCGCCCTCGGCGCTGAGGAAGCCGACGACCTCCAGGCCGTACTCCGGATGAGCGGTGATCTTGCGGTAGATGAGCAAGGCTTCGGCGCCGGTGCCGACGATCAAGGTGCGCCGCGGCTCCATCAGGCGCGGGAAGGCCCAGCTCCGGATCGTTCCTCGCGCGACCGGGATCAGCACGAGCGCGACGGCGAGGAAGATGAACGCCTCGGCCGGCGTGTACACCCACCAGCCGAAGAAGTAGTCGACGCCCTGATTCAGCAGGAGGTACCCCAGCGACCCGACGAGCATCGCGTGGAAGAGATCGCGCGTTTCGTCGAAGCTCGAGACCGAGATGCGAAGGCTGTCGTTGTCGTAGAGCTTGTTCGCGGTGAAGACGGTGACCCAGACGAACGGCGCCGTCACTCCGACGAGCACCAGGAACCAGGTGGAGCCCGACACAGGCGGTAGCGGCGCGATCCGGTCGGCGATCAGATACGAGACGGTGTAGGCCACGGCGAGCATCGCCAGGTCGCTGAGCGCCAGGATCCGGGTGCGCCCACTCCGCAGGCGGTGCTTCCGGTCGGTCTTCGCCGGCGCGCCAACTGCCGCATTCACTCCGGTGCTCATCTTCGCCGCTGTCCTCCCGTGCCGCCGGCGGGCTCATCCCGCCTGCTTTTGCAGTCTAGGAGTGTCCTCAGCGTCTGTTGAGTCCAGATCGAGAAGACTCGCCATGCGGCCAAATCGCCCCTCGGCACTGCCCGAATGGCTAGGTGCCGAACTGTGCCGATCTGGTCTACAGCTTCGCGCGTTCCGCGCCTACTCTGGGTTCTAGTGGCCCAGCCCTCTACAGCTACAGTCGTGCCCGCGCTGACCCTCGTGCGGCCGATCGCCGATCGCAACGCAATCGAGGTCGCCGGCGTGACGAAACGATTCGGGCAGCGGGATGCCCTCACCGACGTGTCGCTGACTGTCTCGCCGGGCCAGGTACACGCTCTGCTCGGGCCGAACGGCGCCGGCAAGACGACGCTCTTGCGAGTCCTCAGCGGGATCGTCAGCCCCGACGCGGGGCGGGTGACGCTCGCGGGCGTCGAACCTCGCGCGGCGCGGCATCTTCTCGGGCTCGTCCCGGCGGGCGACCGCTCCTTCTACCTGCGGATCTCGGCGCTCGAGAATCTCGTCTTCTTCGGCCGGCTCCACGGCCTTCGCCGTCGCGACGCGGTCGAGCGGTCGCGGCAGGCGCTCGCCGATGTCGGACTCGCCCGCGAGGAGCGGAAACGGGCCGGATTGCTCTCGAAGGGAATGCAGCGCCGCCTGGCAGTGGCGCGCGCCCTCCTCTGCGAGCCGGCGATCATGCTGGTCGACGAGGCAACGCACGACCTCGATCCCGAAGGAGCGCGCGGCGTGCGCGCCCTCGTGGCGAAGGCGGCCCGCGAGCGCTCGATCGCCGTGCTCTGGACGACGCAGCGCCTGGAGGAGATCGCGGGCTTTGCGGATCGCGTCACGCTGCTGGACACCGGTCGGACGCGATTCTGTGGCTCGGTCGACGACCTGATCGCGCACTCGTTCGTCCGTCGGTACGTTCTGACGATTCCGGGGCTCGACGAGAGCCGAGAGATCATTGCGCTGCGCGCGTCGGGCGCTCTCGGCGGCCGAGGCGACATCGGCGTCGTCGCCTCCGATCGCGACCGTTTCGTGCTCGAGCTGCGCGAGCACGCTGTGCTCGGCGACGCCCTCGCGGCGCTGACCGCGGCGGGCTTTCCGATCGTCGCGTGCCGGCCCGACCGCTCGGAGATCGAAGAGGCGTTCATCGCTCTCACCCGGCGGGAGGCCGAATGACCGAGCTCACGTACGACGCCGCACCGTCGCGCATGGGTGAGCTCCGCAAGCTGAGCGCGTTCGTCCGGCGTGACTTCCTCGTCCAGTGGAGCTACCGCCTCTCGTTCCTGACGAGCTTCGTCGGCCTCTTCGGCGGCGCACTGATCTTCTACTTCGTCGGGAAGATGGTCGACCCGGCGACGATCCCCACCGTCGGCGGGAAGCAGGTCAGCTACCTCGAGTTCGCGGTGATCGGCATGACGCTGGGCGGCTTCGTCCACCTCGGTCTCGAGCGCGTGTCGGCGGCCCTGCGCAACGAGCAGCTGATGGGCACGCTGGAGTCGCTGCTGACGACGCCGACGTCGTCGCAGACGATCCAGGTCGGCTCGATCCTCTTCGACCTGATCTTCATCCCGCTGCGAATGAGCCTCCTGCTGCTGATGCTGGGGCTCGTCTTCGGGCTCGGCCTCGACATCGGCGGCGTGCCGCAGGCTCTTGTGCTCCTGGCGTTCTTCATGCCCTTCGTGTGGGGCCTCGGCATTCTCGCGGCGGCGATCACGCTGACGTTCCGGCGCGGCGCCGGAATCGTTGGCCTCGCGACCGCGGCGCTGACCCTTGTCTCTGGGCTCTATTTCCCTCTCGCGCTCCTGCCCGGCTGGCTCGAGACGGTCTCTGCCGCGAACCCGCTCGCGATCGCGTCGAACGGCCTGCGCGAGTCGCTGCTCGGGAGCACGGGTTGGGGCTCGATCGGTAGCGACATCCTGATCCTCCTGCCGCTCTCGATCGTCTCGATTCTCGTCGGCGCGCTCGCGTTCAAGCTCGCGCTCACACGCGAGCGGCGGCTCGGCACACTGGGGGCGTATTGATCGCTGCCTTCGAACCGCTTACGGTCGCCGCGCCGAAGAACAATGAGATCGTGCACGACGCATCCCTCTGGGTGAACATCGCCGGACTGATCGAGCGGGCGCCGCGCGAGTCCGACCTGCGCTTCCACGGCGTCGATCTCCTCGCGGCGCAACACGATCGAAGGCTCGGCCGGACGCCCGCGCTGCACGCCATCGCCGCGGCGCGCACTGCCGCCGCGACGTCGCTGATCGCGCCGCTCGTGCTCCAGCGCGTGGTCGCCGCGGTCGACGGCCCGGTCGTACTGATGAAAGGCCCCGAGATCGCGGAGCACTACGAGGACTCGCTCGCGCGCCCGTACCGGGATCTCGATGTGCTCGTGGAGGACGCGGAGGCTGCCTGGAACGCGATGGTCGAAGCCGGCTTCGAGCCCACGGGCGATCCGGAGCTGTACCTCGGGATCCACCACCTTCGCCCACTCGTCCTGCCCGGTCTGCCGCTCGTCGTCGAGGTGCACCACGACCCGAAGTGGCTCGACGGGATCGCGCCGCCGACCGCGGAGCTGCTCAGCACGGCGGTTCCGTCCGCGACCGGAGTCCCCGGGCTCCTGACGCTCGAGCCGGCGCGTCACGCCGTCGTCCTTGCAGTCCATGCCTGGGCGCACGTGCCGCTGAGCAGGCTCGGTCGCTTGATCGACGTCGCCGCCGTGGCGCAGGGAGTCGACCGCAGCGAGACCGCCGCGATCGCCAGGGCCTGGGATGTCGAACGGCTGTGGCGCGTCACGCAGGCGACGATCGACTCGCTGCTCGACAAACGACGTCGACCGTTCGCCGGGCGAGTCTGGGCCCGGCATCTGTGGAGCGTTCGCGAGCGCACCGTACTCGAGCGGCACCTGGAGCGCTGGCTCGGCCCCTTCTCGATGCTGCCGCCAGCGCGTGCGGCCAGGGTCACCGCCCAGCACGTCGCCCATCAGTTCACGCTGGAGGAAGGCGAGACACGTTGGCGGATGATTCGCCGCTCGATCCGTGCGGTCGCGGACGCGTTCAAGCCTCAATCCGACCACGACAGCGCAACCGAAGCGAGTCAGCGCAAGGAGAGGCCATGACGAGGAAGCTGAGCCTGCGGGGCGACGATCTCGCCTGGCGCACGGTCGACGATGAGCTGATCGCGATCGACGTGCGCGACTCGACCTACCTGAGCTCGAACGACAGCGGGCTGCTGATGTGGAACGCGCTAGCCGCGGGAACGACCAGGGAGGAGCTTGCTGCGCGGCTCGTCGACGAGTACGGCATCGACGCGGGAACTGCGAGTCAGGACGTTGACGCGTTTCTCGCCGACCTGAAGGAGCGCGGGCTGCTCGATGAAGCTGACACGTCTGACTGACGCCGGCGCCTGGCGCGGCGCGTTGTGGGCCCGCCGGGCGGTGCGCGACGCACGACGGCAACTGCGCGACGGCAACCTGAAGGACCTTTCGGTCGCGCCGCCGTACCGGCTGCCGCCGTCGGCCGACTACGGCGTCCACGCCGTGCTCCGGCGCCTGCCTTCCACCTGCCTGGAGCGCGCCGTCGTCCTCCAGCGGTGGCGCATCGCGCAGGGCGATCCGCGCGAGATCGTGATCGGCGTCCTGCGCGACGAGGACGAGTTCAAGGCGCATGCGTGGGTCGACGGCGAAGGCGACCAGCTCGCACCTGCGTTCGAAGAGCTGCTGCGGGTGCCCGCATCGCCCGCGCGGTGACCGTGACCAGATTGACACCACTGGAGGTCGCTTCCGGCCTCGTGCTCGGCACCCGGCGACGGCATCGCACGGCCTCGGGTCTTTCGACGCCGCGCGAAGCGCTCGAGCGCTCGCTGCTCCCCGCGCTCCAGCGAGCCCCCTGCGTCGTCAGCTTCTCCGGCGGACGCGACTCTTCCGCCGTGCTCGCCGTCGCGACGCTCGTCGCGCGTCGCGAGGGTCTCCCCGACCCGATTCCGGCGACGCTGCGATTCCCCGCGGCCGAGGGGTCGGCCGAATCGGAGTGGCAGGAGCAGGTCATCCAGCATCTCGGCCTCACCGACTGGGTCCGCATCGAGCGAACCGGAGAGCTGGACTGCGTCGGCCCGGTGGCGACGGCTGTGCTTGCGCGCCACGGACTGCTCTGGCCGTGCAATGCGCACTTTCACGTGCCGATGATCGAGTCCGCTCGTGGCGGCTCGCTGCTCACCGGCATCGGCGGCGATGAGATGTTCGGCCCCTCGCGGTGGTGGTACGCAAGGCGCGTGCTCGGGCGCCGCGCGCGGCCCAGGCCCCGTGACGTGCTTGCGATCGGGCTCGCCCTGGCACCGCCCCTGCTCCGGCGCCCCGTGATCCGCCGCAAGACGCACGTCCCCTATCCGTGGCTGCGAGCCGACGCGGTCGACGAGCTCGAGCGCGGGCTCGCTGCGGACGAGGCGGCGGAGCCGTTCGGCTGGCGCGGCCGGATCGAGTGGCGCGCCGACCGCCGCTATCTGGACATCGGTACCGCGAGCCTCGCCGAGCTCGGCCTCGCCGAGGATGTCGCTCTCTCGCACCCCTTGTTCGGCGACGAGTTCGCGTCCGCTCTCGCTGCCCTTCCAGCCGCGAGCAGATTCCGGAGCCGGCAGGAGGCGATGGACGCGTTCTTCCACGACGTCCTGCCCGCGCCCGTCCGCGCCCGTTCGACCAAGGCGGCCTTCGACGGCGCGTTCTGGCACGAGCACAGCCGCGAGCTCGTCGCGCGCTGGAACGGCGAAGGCGTCGACGAGACGCTGGTGAACCCCGAGCTCCTGCGCGAGGAGTGGTTGAGCGAGACACCGGACCCACGCACGTACACGCCGCTGCAGTCCGTGAAGATCGCCCTCGATCTTGCAGGCGTCTCAGCCGCCGAGAGCCGCGAGGAGCCTGCCGCCGGCCTCCTCGAAGCGATCCCAGCCGTGCGGACGCCGGAACTCCCAACCAGGTAGAGCTGCGAGCTCGAGGAACCGCTGCGGGCTCAGCGGCGGCACGCGCAGGCCCAGATGCTCGGTCAGCCGCGGCAGGCGCTGCGACGCTGGCACCCGCTCGACCGCGACGTCGTCCCCCCACGCGAGGAAGATCCAGCCCCGGAAGCGGCACCCCGGCGGTACGTGTCCCAGCTCGAGCCGCCAGCGCTCCCGCGCACCGACGATGCCGAGATAGTTGCCCGCCGAGAGCCGCTCGGCCGCCTCCGCGCGCAGGTCGAGCACGCGCGGGCCCGCATGAGGCTTCCCATCCTCGAGCACGAGCATGTCGTCGCACACGACAGGGAACCCTTGAGCGGCGATCCAGGCCAGCGTCGTGCTCTTGCCGCCTTCACGGTCGGCCAGGAGGCCCCAGACGTCCCCGGCGAGCGCGAACGCTCCCCCGTGGAAGCTGTCGCGGCCGAGCCAGCGGGCGGCGACGGCGGCCACGGGCGCAAGATAAGGGTGGACGAGCTCGTCGGCGGTCAGCGCCTCCGGGGTCACGAACTCGGCGCGCGCCTCCACCCGGTCGACGAGGATGGTTCCGCCCGAGCGCAACCGTAGCTCGGCCCGATCCTCGCCGAGCCTGTCCAGCAGGCGCTCGGTCTGGCCGATTGTGTTGACAAGAGTGTACGTCGGCCAGTCGGGCTCGGCCGGGACGAGCCAGCGCGCTGCGGAATCAACGCCGGAGAGTGCCAGACCGTACGCTCCAACTGCTTGAGGGCCGGCAGACACGCTTGTCAACTCTAGCCGCGCGGCTAGTTGTAGATCTAGAGGGACAAACCTACAATTCAGCTACTTCAACTGTAGGTGGGGGAGGCGTCAGTGCCGGATCCAAAGACGATTACTAAGGGCGAGTACGAGGCACCGACGCTTCGCGTGCTCGGCTCGCTCCATTCGCTCACGCAGCAGGACAAGATGTATGGCTCGAGCGACGGCTTCACGTTCATGGGGACGTCGATCACGAACGCTTCGCCCTGATGAGCACGTTCGGCCTGCAAGGTCTGTACGAGCCGCCGGCGCTTCGCGTGGTCGGCTCGTTGCACGAACTCACGCAGACCGGTCAGAACGACATTCCGTGCTTCTGGACGAAGACAATCGGTCCACCCGATTACTTCACGTTCATCCCGATCGCGAACTGCTCTTCGTAGCGGCCGCGAGGCGAGAAGCATTTGAGAGCCGCGACTTCGGTCGCGGCTCTTTCTTTGGTCCGGGTCAACCGATCGGCACCTGCATGTCCTGCTGGATCTCGGCGGCGCTGAGGACCCGGTTGTAGACACGCACCTCGTCGATCAGGCCGGCGAACCACTCGCCCCAGATGCTGTTGCCACCGATCCGCAAGACGCCCGTCGAAGCGGCCATCGCACCGGAGACCGAGCTCGACCCCGTGAGAACGTCGTTGACGTAGAGGCGGACGACCGTGCCGTCATAGGTCGTCGCCAGGTGCGTCCAGGCGTTCAGCGGGAGCGCCGACGTTCCGGTCGCGTTCCGCTCCGAGCCAATGAACACCTGTCCCAACGGCCGTGACCCGCCCTGATCGGCGAACAACCCATACACAACCCCGCCCGGGCGCTCCTTGAAGATCACAGTCCGCCAGCCACCGAGCCCCGACGGCCGCACCCAGGCCTCGAGTGTCATGGCATTCGTCAAGTCGAGCGAGTTCGCGTCGGGAGTCGTCACCCAGTCGTTGACACCGTCGAAGCTCAGTGCCCTGCCATACCGGCCGGCGGTGTTCCAGGTGGCTCCTGACAGCGACCCGGAGTTGCCCGCAGCGGACGAGTCGGCGACGCTCGAGCCCGAGCCGGCGTTGAACCCGTAGGCGGCAACAAGACCGGCAGCGGCGGCAGGAACCACCGCCGTCAACTGCGCCGGGGCGGCACTGACGTTCCCGGCCGCATCCTCCGCCGTCACCCGGTAGTAGTAGGTGCCGGCAGCTAGACCCGAGTCGGTGTAGCTCGTGCCGGTCGGTTGAGCGATCCGGTTCCCGGCAGCGGGCGTGAAGCCGGCAGTCTGCGACCGGTGCACGTTGTACCGCGAGACGCCCACGTTGTCGCTCGACGCCGACCACGAGAGGGCCACCGACCCGACCGACGTCGACGCCGACAATCCTGAGGGCGCCGACGGAGCCGAGGTATCCGGCGGCGGCGGCGAACCGCTCACGGCCGTCGCCATGTCCTGCTGCACTTCCGAGCCGGACAGCGCGCGGTCGTAGATCCGCACCTCGTCGATCAGCCCGGCGAACCACTCTCCCCAGACGCTGTTGCCGCCGATGCGCAACACCCCCGTCGACGCGGCCATCGCACCCGTCAAGGCCGTCGAGGACGTCAACGCCCCATTCACATACAGCCGCAAGAGCGAACCGTCGTAGGTCGTCGCCAGATGCGTCCAGACGTTCAACGCCAACGCGGAGGTCCCGGTCACACTTTGTTCCGAGCCGATGTACACGTCACCCAGCGGACGCCCGCCGGCCTGGTCGGCGTAGAGCCCGTAGAGGATGTCGCCCGGACGCTCCTTGAAGACCACCGTCCGCCAGCCTCCGAGAGTCGAGGGGCGCACCCACGCCTCCAACGTCATCCCGGTCGTCAGGTCGAGCGAGCTCGCATCCGGCACCGAAACCCAGTCGTCGATCCCGTCAAAGCTCAGCGCCAAACCGAAGCGACCCGCCCCGCTCCACACCGGCCCCGAGAGCGAGCCCCCGTTCCCCTTCCCCGACGAGTCCGCGGCGGTGGTACCGGAGCCGGCATCGAACCCGTACGCTGCCACGAGGCCCACACCCGACGGGGGCCCCGACGACTTGCTGACCGTGACCGTGACGGCTGCGGAGGTCGTCATCTGGCCGGCGCTGTCGCGGG
>JAXIPI010000246.1:0-2665 GCA_045403015.1 Gaiellaceae bacterium
CGAGACCGCGAACCGGCATTACGCGCACGTCGACTGCCCCGGGCACGCCGACTACATCAAGAACATGATCACGGGCGCAGCGCAGATGGACGGCGCGATCCTCGTTGTGAGCGCCGCCGACGGCCCGATGCCGCAGACCCGCGAGCACATCCTGCTCGCCAAGCAGGTCGAGGTGCCGTACATCGTCGTCGCGCTGAACAAGGCCGACATGGTCGACGATCCCGAGCTGCTCGAGCTCGTCGAGATGGAGGTGCGCGAGCTCCTCTCCAAATACGACTTTCCCGGCGACGACATCCCGATCGTCCACGTCTCGGCGCTGAAGGCGCTCGAGGGTGACGCGGAGTGGACGCCCAAGATCCTCGAGCTGATGGCCGCCGTCGACTCGTACATCCCCGAGCCGGTTCGCGACATCGACAAGCCGTTCCTGATGCCGATCGAGGACGTCTTCACGATCACCGGCCGCGGTACGGTCGTCACCGGCCGGGTCGAGCAGGGCCAGATCAAGATCGGCGACGAGGTCGAGATCGTCGGCATCCACGAGAAGGTGGAGAAGACGGTCGTCACGGGCGTCGAGATGTTCCAGAAGACGCTCGATGCGGCTCAGGCCGGCGACAACGCAGGCGCTCTGCTCCGCGGCATCAAGCGCGAGGAGATCGAGCGCGGCCAGGTGCTTTCGAAGCCCGGCTCGATCACGCCGCACACCGGCTTCGACGCCGAGATCTACGTGCTCTCGAAGGACGAGGGCGGCCGCCACACGCCGTTCTTCTCCAAGTACCGCCCGCAGTTCTACTTCCGCACGACGGACGTCACGGGCGAGATCACGCTGCCGGAAGGCCAGGAGATGGTCATGCCGGGCGACAACACCCAGATGACGGTGGAGCTCATCCAGCCGATCGCCATGGACGAGGGCCTGCGCTTCGCGGTCCGCGAGGGCGGGCGGACGGTCGGCGCCGGCGTCGTCACGAAGATCACGAAGTAGGAAGAGGAGACGTGGCGCAGCAGAAGATCCGCATCCGGCTCAAGGGCTATGACCATCAGCAGCTCGACCGCTCCGCATCGCAGATCGTGGAGACGGCTCAGCGCACCGGTGCCACCATCACCGGCCCTGTGCCCCTGCCCACCGAGAAGAACGTGTACTGCGTGATCCGCAGTCCCTTCAAGGACAAGGACTCGCGCGAGCACTTCGAGGTGCGCACGCACAAGCGGCTGATCGACATCCACAGCCCGACGCCGAAGACGGTGGACTCGCTGATGCGCCTCGACCTCCCGGCAGGCGTCGATATCGAGATCAAGCTCTGATGAAGGGCATCCTCGGCAAGAAGCTGGGCATGACGCAGGTCTTCGATCCGGAGAGCGGCCAGGTGACGGCCGTGACCGTGATCGAGGCCGGCCCGTGCCCGGTGGTCCAGGTCAAG
The DNA here is from genome assembly GCA_045403015.1 of Gaiellaceae bacterium. GTDB lineage: Bacteria > Actinomycetota > Thermoleophilia > Gaiellales > Gaiellaceae > Gaiellasilicea. The sequence continues at coordinate 1,416 of JAXIPI010000246.1, forward strand.
ACGAACGAGACCGACGGCTACGAGGCGGTCCAGATCGCATTCGACGAGGTCGCCGAGCGGAAGCTCTCGAAGGCCGAGGTCGGCCACCTTGCGAAGGCAGGCGCGGCGCCGCACCGCCATCTCGTCGAGTTCCGCGGCCAGAGCGAGCTCCAGGTCGGCGAGTCCGTCACCGTCGAGGCGTTCACGCCCGGCGAGAAGGTGAAGGTCGCGGGCGTCTCGATCGGCAAGGGCTTCCAGGGCACGATCAAGCGTCACAACTTCGCCCGTGGCCCGGTCTCCCACGGCTCGCACAACGTTCGCAAGCCCGGCTCGATCGGCGCCTCGGCGACCCCGTCGCGCGTCTTCAAGGGTCAGAAGATGTCCGGCCGGATGGGTGGCGTGCGCGTCACCCAGCCGGGCCTCGTGATCCACGAGATCGATGTCGAACGCAACCTGCTGCTCGTCAAAGGCCCCGTTCCGGGTCCGAAGAGCGGCCTCGTCGAGATCCGGGCGGTGACGAGCTGATGGCTGCACCGAAGGCCAAGGTGATCGGCGGCACCGCCGCCAAGGACGTCTCGCTCGAGGCCGAGATCTTCGGCGCCGAGGTGAAACCGCATCTGCTGCACGAGACGGTTCGCGCCGAGCTGAACGCACGCCGTGCCGGCACGCGCGGAGCGAAGACCCGCGGTCTCGTCGCCGGCGGCCGCGCCAAGCCGTGGCGCCAGAAAGGCACTGGCCGCGCCCGCGCCGGCACCGTCCGCGCGCCGCAATTCACCGGCGGCGGTGTCGTCTTCGCGCCCGTGATGCGCAGCTTCGACGTGAAGGTCAACCGCAAGGCGCGCCGGTCCGCTCTCCGTGGCGCCCTCTCGAACCACGTTGCAAACGACACGCTCGCCGTGCTCGACGGCACCGCATTCGAGGCGCCCTCGACGAAGCAGGCCAAGAGCCTCGTCGAGTCGTGGGGGAAGGACGCGCCGCTCGTGATCGTCCTCAACGACGACGAAGAGACGCTCATCAAGTCGTTCCGCAATCTGCCGAAGGTGCTCGTTACCGTCCCCTCCGAGCTCGAGGTCGCCACGGTCGTCTGGGCGAAGAGCGTGCTCATCAGCGAGGCGGCTCTGCCGCTCGTCCAGGGGAGGGCTACGTGAGCCTCCCGGCAACAGTTGGCGCGCCTCTGGCGCGGGCTGCCCCGCGCCATTGGGGGGCCGCACACGCCGGCCGGGCCACCCGCCCGCACACCCCCCGCGGCCGTGCACAGCGGGGGGCGCCCC
>JAXIPI010000171.1:0-10206 GCA_045403015.1 Gaiellaceae bacterium
TGGCGAGCAACCCCGACGTGTTGCCGCCCGGCGTGAAGCCTGGCGTCCGTGACTCCCAGACCTGGTAGCCGGTGACGCCCACGTTGTCGCTCGCTGCGCTCCAGGTGAGCTGCACGTCGTCCTGGGAGACGGTGGCCGTCAGGTTTCCGGGTGCGCTCGGCGGCTGCGAGTCGGGTGCGATGGTCGCTGAGGCCTGGGCCGACGGGACGCTCGCATTCGTGGCAGCGTCGATGGCGATGACGCGGTAGTGCCAGGTGCCGGTCAGCCGGTCGGGGTCGAGGTAGGAGGTCGTGCCGCCGCCCACTGTGGCGATGAGCGTTGCCGCATCGGGGGTGAAGCCGGCGGTCGCAGAACGGTAGACGCGGTAGCCGGTGACGCCGGTGTTGTCGCTGGAGGCGTTCCAGGCGAGCTGGACGTCGTTGCCGTTGACGGTGGCGGTCAGGTTCCCGGGCGCGGTCGGAGGCTCGCTGTCGGTCGATGCGATCGGGGTCGCCATGTCCGTCTGGATCTCGGATGCGGTCAGCGCGCGGTTGTAGATGCGCAGCTCGTCGATCAGGCCGTTGAAGTACTCGCCCCAGATGAAGTTGCCGCCGATTCGGACCGCACCGGAGCCGACCTCGATCGAGCCGGAGCGAGCCTGGCTCGAGACCTGGGTTCCATTCACGTACAGCCGTAGCGTCGTGCCGTCATAGGTCGCCGCGAGGTGTGACCAGCCAGAGGGGAGTGCGCTTGGGCCGCGCGTCTCGGCTGTGGTCGAGGTGCGCACCTCGGCCGAGGGCCGGCCGGTATCGGTGTTCGAGTAGAGCGCGTAGGCGAGCCCGCTCGGGCGCTCTTTCAGCAGCACCGTGCGCCAGTCCGCGCCCTGCGGATCGACCCAGGCCTCCAGCGTCATCCCGGTGGTCAGGTCGAGCGAGTTCGAGTCCGCGACGCTGACGACGTCGTTGACGCCGTCGAAGGAGAGTGCGCGGCCGAACTTCCCCGTCGCCGACGAGACGGCACCGCTGATCGCACCCGTATTGCCCGTTCCGGAGCTGTCGGCTGCGGACGAACCGCTCGTCTCCTCGAACGCGTACGCGGCAACGAGGCCGGGCGCGCCTGCAGGCTGCGCCGCCGGTGCGAGGAAAATCGCCGCCGCAGCTGCAAGCAGCAACAACGACAAGCTCACGTGTCCTCGCCGTGATCTCACCGGCTTGAAACTAGTGCTGAGCCGCCCGCAGTCCTACTGGCCGTGAGGCCAGTTTTCGGCAGGTTCTACGAGTACGTCGCCTGGTACGTGCCGTTGACAGCGGTGAACATCGCGTACTGCACGCCCTTGATCGTCTGCACCGTGTAGGCCACCGGGCTGCCGCCGAGCGCGATCGCGCTCAGCGTGCCGGACGGCCCCTGGAGCGGCAAGATCGTCTGGAGACCGTTGGCCCCGGCGCCGACGGTGAGCGTGAAGGTGAAGGTGCCGGCGTTCCAGGAGAGGCCGCGAATCGTAGAGTCATCGCGTCCGTCGACCCAGTCGAGCATCTGCTTGTACGAGACCACCGGTACGCCGCGTGCCTGGGCGGCCGCGACGATCGCCTCGGCGCCGGCAATGGGCGCCGGGTTGTCCGTGTGCACGTTGACGCCGAATGCGCCGTAGTAGCCAGCAGGCCCGACGGCGTTGTCCAGCAGCGCCGCGATGGTCGTCGGAATGTCCTGCCCGGACTCGTCCGTCACGTTCGTGTTCTGCTGATACACGTCGATTGGCGTTCCATCGAGGGCCGCGAAGCGCATCGGGAAGCCGCCGCCGGTCATGAAACCGGGCTTGGATCCGATCCACGCCCCCGGGAAGTGGTAGTAGTTGCTATCCAGCCGGATCCCGTGCGCGAGCTCGACGGTCGCGTTCGACGACCAGTCGGGCCAGTACACGCAGTGCGTGCGGCTCGAGACCGGAGCGGGGATGCTCGTGTACTTGGCTGCGAACGCGCCGAGCTGGGTGTCGAAGTAGGTCGACAGCTGCGCCGCTGACATCGACGAGGTCGGACAGGAGGCGACGAGGGGATGGAGCGCCACCTCGAACCCATCCGCGGTGTAGGCCGCGGCCTGGGCGTTCGTCAACGGGTTTTCGGGATAGATGTAGGAGCTCGAGCGCACGCACTCCCACAGGGCGACGTTGCAGCCTGTGGGGCTCAGCGCCTTGAAGCGGTCGAAATTGCTGGCAGTGCCGCCCGGCGCCTGGCCCGGTGCATGGTCGTCGCCGCTCATCACGACAACGGCCTTTTCGCCCTGCGGCAGGTACCAGAAGCGGGGCAGCGGCATCTTGTCGGCGTTCATCGACGTGATCAGGTTGACCAGCAGTCGCTGCTGCTCGTCGGCCTGCGGAATCGCGATCTTCGCCGTGTTCAGCCACGTGGAGTAGAACATGTCGTCGGAACGAATCCCGGCGACCCCGTCCCGCTCCTGCCCCGCCCAGGACGGGTTGCCCTGGCGGGTGTAGACGACCGAGCGGGCGAGGTCGTACGTGAACGCTGCCGCCTGACCGCCGCTCGCTCCCACGGAGCGGAGCGTCACGGCGGGGTTGGTCGTCGCCGTCGTGGTGCTCGAGTAGAGCGTTGCGACCGCCGTGGCGCCGTTCAACGCGTAGTTGTCGGCCGTCCCGTGGTACTGGATCGTGCTGTCGACGATCCCCGTTCCGGGCGGAACGGCGGTATTGACCTTGAGATAGGCGTTCGAGCGTGTGCTGCCGGCGTAGGTGAGTCCGAGCAGGCCGGCTAGCTGTGTGCTCGGCCGCATGGCGATCAGGTTGCCGCCGGCGTTGACCCAGCCGGTCAGCGTCGTCACCTGTGACGCGCTCAGCGCGGCATCTCCGAGCACAACGACGTCGAAGCCGCTCAGCAGCGAAGGCGAGATGAAGCTGACGTCGATCGTCGTGAAGGCGTTCAAACCCTCGTTGCGCAGGATCTCTCCCACATAGGAGCCGAACGGCCTCGCGCTGGAGGTCACAACCAGCAGCTGCGGCGGTGACGCCTCGATCGTGAACGACCAGACGACGTCGGCGGCAAGTGCGTTGCCGGCGAGGTCGGTGACGCCGCCCGCGCCGCCCTTGACGGTCGCGGTATACGTCGCGCCGTACGCGAGCGCGCTCTGCGGGGTCAGCGTCGCCTTCTGGGTGGTGGTGTTGTAGGAGACGGTCGCGGGGACGACCGCGTTCGACGCATCCTTGAGTTGGAACGTCGTCGACGTGATCGTGCTCGCCTTCATCGGCTCGTTGAAGCTTGCCGTTGCCGAGGTGCCGGCGTTGACTCCGCTCGAGCCGGCGGCCGGAGTCTTCGCGGTCACGGTCGGCGGGATCGTCTCGGGCTGGATTGCGGACGCCATGTTCGTCTGGATCTCGGCCGGGCTGAGGGCGCGGTCGTAGATGCGGACGTTGTCGATCAGCCCGTCGAAGAAGCCTGTGGGGGTGCCGCCGTAGGCGCCCAGCCGCCAGTTGTTCGAGCTGCCGACGCTGGAGGTGAACGTCGAGTTGGCCACCTCGACGCCGCCGACGTAGAAGCGCGCGGTGCTGCCGTCGTAGCTCGACGCAACGTGCTCCCACTGGCCGACGGTGGGCGTCCGCCCGGAGTCGAGGTAGGAGGACATGCTTCCCCCGAGCGTGAGGTAGTAGCGGCCCGCGATGTGGTCGACCCAGATCATCGGCCCGTTCCCGTTCCAGGAGCCCAGCACCGCGACGTCCTTCTTCGACGTCTGCTTTCGCACCCACGCCTCGTAGGTGAAGCCGGTCGTGTAGAAGGTGCCGAGGGCGGGGACGTCGATGCGGTCGTTGACGCCGTCGAACGACGCAGCGCCGCCGAACTGGCCGCTCGTCCACGTGCTGCCGACCGTCGTCGCCGTCAGGTTGTTGCCGGACGAGTCTGTGGCGAGCGTCCCCGAGGTTTCGTTGAGGGCGTACGCGACGCGCAGGCCCGCGGTGGAGGCGCCCGTGTTGGCGACGGTGACCGTCACCGAGGACGACGTCTTGGTGTTGCCGCTCGTGTCGCGCGCGACGGCGCTCAGTGCGTGCGAGCCGTTCACGTGCCCGCGCGTGTCCCAGGAGAGCGAGTAGGGCGCGGTCAGGTCCTCGGTCCCGACGTTGACGCCGTCGACCCGGAACTGCACGCCGGCCACCGCGACGTTGTCGCTGGCAGTGGCGTTGACGGCCGTGATACCCGAGACGGTCGAGCCTGCGGTCGGAGCAGTGATCGACACGGTGGGGAGGGTCGTGTCGGCGGCGGTAACGACCGCGCTGGCCTGATTCGAGGCGGCGCCGACGTTGCCGGCGGCATCTTCAGCCGTGACCTTGTAGTAGTAGGTGCCGGCGGCGAGCCCGGTGTCCGTGTAGCTCAGGCCCGTCGGCTGCGCAATCCGGTTGCCCGCCGCGGGGGTGAAGCCGCTCGTCGTCGAGCGGTGCAGGTTGTACTTGGTCACGCCGACGTTGTCGGTCGCGGCACCCCAGCTCAGCGCTACCTGGCCGAGGCTTCCGGTCGCGTTCAGCGTGCCGGGCTGGCTCGGCGGGGTCGTGTCCGACGGTGGGGCGGGCGGGATCACGCCGTGGTCGCGGTCGAACTGGACTTCGCCGGCGCTGAGGGCGCGGCTGTAAACACGGACGTCGTCGACCACGCCGTCGAAGAAGCCACCCTGGCTGGCGCCGTAGGCGCCGATCCGCCAGGTGTCCGAGCTGCCGACACTGCCGGAGACTGCGCGCGAGGCCACCAAGGCCCCGTTCACGTAGTAGTGGGCGGTCGTCCCGTCGAAGGTGGCTGCCAGATGCTGCCACTGCCCGACGAGCGGGGTCTGTCCCGAGTCGAGATAACCCGAGAGGCTGCTGCCGAGCGTCGCATAGTGATGGCCGGCGAGGTGGTCGACCCAGAGCATGGGGCCGCTGCCGGTCCAGGTGCCGACGATCGCCACGTCCTTCTTGGCGGTGGTCTTCTGCACCCACGCCTCGAGCGTGAACGCCGTGTTGTAGAAGGTGCCGAGACTGCCGAGCGAGACGTGGTCATCGGTGCCGTCGAACGAGAGCCCGCCGCCGTTTCGGCCGGTCACCCACGACGCGCCGCTGATCGTCCCGTTCTTGCCGTTGCCCGAGGCGTCGCTCGCGGCGGTTCCGGATCCCTCGTCGAACGCGTACGCCGCGACGAGGCCCGGCGAGGTTCCACACGACGTCGTCGAGCCGCTGACGGACGCGCGCGGGGAGGTGTTACCGCCTGCGTCGAAGGCTTCCACCTCGAGCTGATGGCCGGTGGAGCAGGTCAGGCCGGTGACAGTGAACGAGGTGGCGGCCGTCGTCCCCGCGGCAGCGCCGTCGGCGTAGACGTTGTAGCCGGAGACGCCCGTGTCGTCCGTCGAAGCCGTCCACCCGAGCGAGATCGAGGTCCCCGTGTTCCCGGTCACGGCGAGATTTCCGGGTGTCGTGGGTGCGCCGGGGTCGGTGATGCCAAGCGGCGTGCTCAGGTCCGCCTGCACCTCGGCCGCGCTCAGCGCGCGGTCGTAGACGCGAATTTCGTCGATGACGCCGTCGAAGAAGCCACCGGGAACGCTGCCGTAGGCGCCGATCCGCCAGGTGTTCGACGTGCCGACGGCACCGGAGACCGTCCTCGAGGCAACCTCGACCCCGTTGATGTAGAAGCGGGCCGTCGTGCCGTCGAAGCTCGCGGCGAGATGCTGCCACTGGCCGGTGAGGGGACTCACCCCCGAGTCGAGGTAGGACGACAGGCTGCTGCCGAGCGTGAGTTGGTAGCGGGTTGCCAGGTGGTCGATTCAGAGCATCGGCCCGCTGCCGGCCCACGTACCCACGATCCCGACATCGTTCTTGGTGGTCGCCTTCTGGACCCACGCCTCGAGCGTGAAAGCCGTGTTGTAGAAGGTGCCGAGGGCGGGCAGGCCCACGTGGTCATTCGTGCCGTCGAACGAGAGTGCGCCTCCGTAGCGGCCCGTGGCCCACGTCGCTCCGGTCACCGATCCGGTGCGTCCGTTGCCGGATACGTCCACGGCGGTCGTCCCGGAGCCTTCGTCGAACGCATAGGCCGCGACGAGGCCCGGCGACGGTGCGCCCCACGCAGGAGCGGCCAGCACAAGGCCGGCCAGGCAGAACACCATCGCCAATCCGAAACGCATCAGTTCAGTCCGCTCCCCGCAGTTGGTCCGAGCCCGGCCAATCGCCAACACCGACTCCCGGAGTAGTGCTCATTTTCCGTGGCTTTGCCTTCCGGGACAACGGGCGTCGGTTCAGGCTGTGCCTAGCCGACCGATGAGGTCTCCCTTCTATGAATACGTCGCCACGAACGTCGCTGTCGCCGCGGTGAAGACTGCGTACTGGATTCCCTTGATCGTCTGCACCGTGTAGGTGACCGGCGAGCCGGCGCGCGTGATCCCGGTGAGCGTGCCGGTACGGCCCTGGATCGGAAGCATCGTCTGCAGGCCGTTCGCACCAGCGCCGACCGTCGTGACAAACGTGAACGTGCCGCTGCTCCAGCTGAGGCCGCGGATCGTCGAGCTGTTCCGGCCGTCCACCCAGTCGAGCAACTGCTTGTATGAGACCACCGGCACGCTGCGGGCCTGCGCGGCGGCGACGATCGTCTCCGCGCCCGGGTGGTTGGCCGGATCGTCGTTGTGCATGTTCGCGCCGAAGGCGCCGTAGTACCCCAGCGATCCGATCGCGTTGTCGAGCAACGAGTTGATCGTGGTCGAGTAGGACGTCGTCGACTCGTCGGTCATGTTCGTGTTCGCCTGGTAGACGTCGATCTGCGTCCCGTCGGTGTCGGCGAAGCGCATCGGGAAGCCGCCGCCGTTCATGAAGCCGGGCTTCGTACCGATCCAGGCGCCCGGGTAGTGGTAGTAGTTGGTGTCCATCCGGATGCCGCGGGCGAGCTCGACCTTGGCGTTCGAGGCCCAGTCCGGCCAGTAGACGCAGTGGGTGCGGCTCGAGACCTGAGCCGGGATGCCGGTGTACTTCGCCTGGAACGAGGCCAGCTGTGTGTCGTAGTACGCGGCGAGCTCTGCCTCGGTGATCGCGCCGGTCGGGCAGGACGACACGAGCGGATGGAGCCCGACCTCGAAGCCCTCCGAGTTGTACGAGGTCGCCTGGGCGTTCGTGAGTGTCGCGTTGGGATAGATGTAGCCGCTCGCGCGCACGCAGTCCCAGTTGACGACCGAGCAGCCCCCCGGGCTCAGTGCCTTATAGCGGTCGAACCGGGCTGCGGTGCCGCCCGGCGCCTGGCTGGGGGAGTGGTCGTCGCCGCTCATGACCACGACCGCCTTCTCGCCGCGCGGCAGATACCAGAAGTGCGGCAGCGGCAGCTTGTCGCGCTCCATCACCGTGATCAGGTTCACGAGCAGGCGCTGCTGCTCGTCCGCCTGCGGGATCGCGATCTTGTTCGTGTCGATCCAGTCCGGCTGCACGTCGCCGGCCTTGGCGCCGTAGAACAGATCGTCGGGACGGATCCCGGACGAGCCGTCGCGCTCCTGCCCCGCCCAGGCGGGATTGCCCTGCCGCGTATAGACGACGGAGCGCGCGAGGTCGTAGGTGAATGCCGCCGCCTGGCCGCCACTCGCGCCGACCGAGCGCAACGTCACCGCGGGGCTCGTCGTCGCGGTCGTCGCATTCGAGTAGAGCGTCCCGACCGACGTGGCTCCATTCAGGGTGTAGCGGTCGGCGGTGCCGTGGAACTGGATCGTGCTGCCGACGATCCCGGCGCCCGGCTCCGTGCCGGTGGCAACCTGGAGATAGGCGTTCGTGAGAGTCGTACCCGCGTCCGTCAGTCCGAGCAGGCCCGCAAGCTGCTTGTCCGGCCGCATCGTGACGAGGTTGCCGCCACCGTTCACCCAGCCGGTGAGCGTCGTCACCTGCGCCGGGCTGAGCGCCGTGTTCCCGAGAATGACGACGTCGAACTGGGCGAGCAACGCCGGCGAGACGAACGCCACGTCGATCGTCGTGAACGCCTGCAGGCCTTCATTTCGGAGGATCTCGCCGACATAGGAGCCGAACGGGTTCCCGGTCGAGCCGACGACGAGGATCGGCGGCGGCGACGCCTCGACCGAAAACGACCAGGTCGAGTCCGCGGCGAGTGGGTTTCCGGCGAGGTCAGTCACGCCGCCGGCGCCTCCCTTGACCGTGACGGTGTAGGTCGCCCCGTACTGAAGAGCGTTCTGCGGCGTCAGCGTCGCGACGCTCGCCACCGGGTCGTACGTGACGTTGGTCGGGACAACGGCGTTGAGTGCATCCTTGAGCTGGAAGCTCGAGGCGGTGAAGGAGCTTGCGCCCATCAATTCGTTGAACGTCGCCGTCGCCGAGGTGCCCGCATTGACGCCGGCCGCGCCCGGCGCCGGTGTGCGGGCGGTGATCGTCGGCGCCACCGTGTCCGGCGTGATGCTGCGGACCATGTCGTTCTGGAGCTCGGCGGCACTCAGCGCGCGGTTGTAGACGCGAACCTCGTCGATCGAGCCGTTGAACCACTCGCCCCAGACACCGTTGCCGCCGATGTGGAGCGCCGAGCTGGAGGTGGCGATCGAGCCAGCGACGGCGAGCTGCGCCGACTGCGTTCCGTTCACGAAGATCCGCAGCGTCGCGCCGTCGTAGGTGGTCGCGACGTGGCTCCAGCTGCCCACCGGCAGCGTCGAGGTGCCGTTCAGGGACCGCTGCGTGCCGCCGACGGAGATCTCGCCGCCCGGGAAGGTGCCGTTGGTGTTGGTGTACATCCCGTAGGCGAGGTTGCCGGGCTGATCCTTGGCGATCGCCGTGCGCCAGCCGCCCGCGACCGCCGGCCGCACCCAGGCCTCGAGCGTCATCCCGGTGGTCAGATCGAGCGTGGCGGAGTCCGGCACGCTGACCCACGCGTTCGTGCCGTTGAAGGAGAGCGCGTTGTTGAACTTGCCGTTCGTGACCCGCGTCGCGTTCGCGAGCGTGCCGACATTGCCCTTGCCGGACTGGTCTGCGGCCGTCGTTCCACTCGTCTCGTCGAACGCCCACGCGGCAACGAGACCGGGCGAGCCGGTGTTCGAGGCCGTGACGACGACGTTCGTCGCAGGTGCCGTGTTCCCGGCAGCGTCGCGCGCAACCGCGCCGAGGGTGTGGGAGCCGTTGGCGACCGAGAACGTGTCCCAGGAGAAGGAGTAAGGAGCGGTGGTGTCCTCGGCGCCGAGGTTCGCGCCGTCGAGCTTGAACTGCACGCCTGCGACCGTGCCGTTGTCGGACGCGCTCGCGTTGATCGCGATCGTTCCGCTGACCGTTGCGCCGCCCGCCGGCGCCGTGATCGACACCGTCGGCGGCGTCGTGTCGGCAGTGGAGGCCGCAGTCGCTTCGTTCCCGGCTGGCCCGACGTTGCCTGCGAAGTCCTCGGCGGTGACCTTGTAGAAGTAGGTGCCGGCTGCGAGGCCCGAGTCGGTGTAGCTCGTGCCGGTCGGCTGTGCGATCCGGTTGCCCGCCGAGGGGGTGAAACCGGCGCTCGTGCCGCGGTGGAGGTTGTAGCGGGCGACGCCCACGTTGTCCGTCGCGGCGCCCCAGCTGAGGCCGATCTGCCCGAGCCCGCCGGACGCGGTCAGGGTTCCGGGAGCACCGGGCGCCTGCGTGTCCGGTGCGCTGATCGAAGTGTTCATGTCGCCCGTGATTTCGCTGGCGGTGAGGGCGCGGTTGTAGATGCGGACTTCGTCGATTTCGCCTTGGAACCATTCGCCCCAGATGGAGTTGCCGCCGATCTTGAGCGCACCGGTGGAAGTCGTGATCGCACCGGCGACCGCCAGCTGGCCGGCCTGGACGCCGTTGACGAACAACCTCAAAGTGGTGCCGTCGTACGTGGTCGCCAGGTGCGTCCACGTGTTGAGGGCCAGTGGCGTAGTACCCGGCGCCAGGCGGAACCCGCCGTTGACGATCTCACCCGTCGGCACCTTCGTCCCGGTGTCGCCGCCGTTCGCATAGAGGCCGTAGCTCATGCTGCCGGTGGCTTCCTTCATCAACGCCGTCCGCCATTCGGTGCCGAGGGCGGTGGGGTGGACCCAGGCTTCGAGGGTCATGCCGGTGGTGAGGTCGAGGCTGGTGGTGTCGGGGATGGTGACGGAGGCGTTGGTGCCGTTGAAGGCGAGTGCTTGTCCGTATTTGCTGGTGGTTGTCCAGGTGGCGTTGGTGAGGGTGCCGTTGTTGCCGGTGCCGGATTGGTCGGGGGTGGTGGTGCCGCTGCCGGTGTCGAAGCCGTAGGCGGCGACGAGGCC
>JAXIPI010000183.1:0-10573 GCA_045403015.1 Gaiellaceae bacterium
TCGTCAACACCGCCCGCGGCAAGATCTGCGACCGCGATGCGATCGCGAGGGCCCTGGAAAGCGGCCAGCTCGCCGGGTATGCCGGAGACGTCTGGTTCCCGCAACCGGCTCCCAGGGATCATCCCTGGCGCTCGATGCCCCACCACGGGATGACACCACACATGTCGGGGTCGTCTCTCTCCGCGCAAGCCCGCTATGCGGCCGGAGTACGCGAGATCCTGGAGTGCTGGTTCGATGGTCGCCCGATACGCGAGGAATACCTGATCGTCGATCGCGGCACGCTAGCGGGCGCCGGCGCTCACTCCTACAGCGCCGGCGACACTACCCGCGGCTCCGACGAAGCAGCACGCTTCAAAGATCGCTAGCCCGCCGAGCGTCAGGGTGGTGCTGGTGGTGGGCCGATCCCGCCGCCGCGCTCGCGATCGCCGCCGTCGCAGGGGCCTCGCCGAGGCCGCGCAACGGCGCCTCCTGATGGGCGACATCGCCGACCTTCTGCAGATCACCAAGAGCGGAGTCACACGAATCGTCGACCGCCTCGAGGCCGCGGGCTTGGTCGAGCGGCGCCACTACGAGCACAATCGGTGCACCACCTGGGTTGAGATGACCGGCGGCGGTGAGACGAAATTCGCGAAAAGCCGCCAGGCATACAAGAAGGCCATCGATACGAACTTCGCCGCCCCGCTCACGTCGGCCGACGTGGCCGACACTCGTCGCATGAGCCGCGCAATCCGCGAAGCGCTCGGCGCGTGGGACGAGCTCCGCTCCAGCGGCGGCCTGAAGGGTGCCGCCATTGGTGTCGCCTCTCGGTTGCGTGAGGGCTGGGAGGATCGGGGCATGGTCCTCTCTTTCGTCTACCTTGCTGTTCGGGCTCTGCTTGGTGCGCTCGTTCGGAGCAGCCGCGGCCTTCATGTGAAAGACATCGAGCTGCTCGTGTTGGGTCACGAGCTCGAGATTCTCCGCCGCCAGGTGGCGCGGCCGAAGCTTGGCGCAGCTGATCGAGCCCTGCTGACGGCCGTCGCGTGTCACCTGCCGCGGTCGTCGTTGGGCGTTCTTCTGGTGACGCCGCGGACGTTGTTTCGTTGGCATCGGGCGCTCGTGCGCCGGAAGTGGCGGCAGCCGTCCGACGGCGCGGCCGGCCGCCGCTCTCGGCTGAGGTTCGGGAGTTGGTGTTGCGGCTCGCGCGCGAGAATCCGCGCTGGGGCCATCGGCGGATCTGCGGCGAGGTGGCCAAGCTCGGCTCCCGGGTATCGCCGTCGAGCATCCGCCGTCTTCTCGTCCGAGCGCGGCTGGAGCCGGCGCCGCGGCGCGCAGGGCCGAGTTGGCGCGAGTTTCTCCGCGCCCAGGCGGCGAGCGTCGTCGCCTGTGATTTCTTCACCGTCGAGACGGTGTTTGCGTCGTTACTACGTGTTGTTCTTCATCGCGCATGCGAGCCGGCACGTCTGGCTAGCCGGCTGCACGACCAATCCAACCGGCGCCTGGGTGACCCAGCAGGCACGCAACCTCGGCCTGGACTTCGCCGAGCAGGGCGTCCGCTTCCTGATTCGCGACCGTGACAGCAAGTACAGCGGCCCTTCGATCAGCTGGTCCGTAGCGAAGGCATCCGGGTCGTGAAGACGCCGATGCGAGCGCCGAAGGCGAACGCAATCGCGGAACGCTTCGTCCGGACGGTGCGTGCCGAGTGTCTCGACTGGCTGGTGATCCTCAACCGGCGCCACCTCGAACGCGTGCTCCGCGTCTACGTTGACCACTACAACCGCGAGATGCCGCATCGTGCGCTCGAGCTCCGGCCGCCAGAGCCCGACGAGCGACGAGACAGACCGCTCGCGAGCGAGATCCGCCGTCGCGACCGGCTCGGCGGCCTCATCCACGAGTACTACCGAGCTGCCGCCTGAGACGTGACACGAATAATGGCGCCCTTCAGGCCCAGGACAACCTGAAGACGGCCTACTCCCTCAGCCGGGCGAGCACGGTCGCGAAGGAGCTCGGGATCACGACCGCGCAGCTGAACACTGCGTTCCGTGAGGCACGCAAGGCACTGGCCGTCGCGCAGATCGACGACGCGCTGGATGACGGTGACATCGACGCAGACGAGGCGGCGGAGTTGAAGGCCGACCTCGAGGACGCCGATCTCCGCGGCTACAAGCAGAGCAGGTTCGGGTTCGGCGCTGGCTTCGGTTACGACGGCCACCACGGACGCGGACGGTAGCTACCCCTCCCCGAGACGCAACAGCCGGCGACCGGGTGATCCCGGTCGCCGGCCTTCGCGTGCCTGCTCTGGGTTACCAACCCCGGACCTAAGGAGAGAGCATGACCGAGCAAGGACTGAGAGCAGTGGAGGGAGGCGCCGGCCGCGACCAGGTCGGGAGCGCCCACTTCGAGATCAAGCGCGTCATCGCGGGCCAGGACGAGATGCTCGAACGCGTCTTCGTCTGCCTGCTTGCCGGTGGGCACCTGCTGATCGAAGGCGTCCCCGGCTTGGCGAAGACACTGACGATCAAGACCGTCGCCGAGGTGCTCGGCGGCACGTTCCAGCGGGTGCAGTTCACGCCGACCTCGTGCCCTCGGACCTCGTCGGTACGCGCATCTACCAGCCAGGCAAGCAGGGCGCCTTCGCGCTGCTGCCTGCGTACTCGCCCTGAGTCTCGTGTTTTAGGATCGCGTCACCCCGGTTACTGCCGAGCTAAGACGACAGAGGAGGGTGGATGGCGGCCGACCAGAGGAATGCGCGGATATTCGGAGTGCTCTTCCTGATCACGTTCGTGACGTCGATCGGCGCACTGGCTCTCTTCCAGCCCGTTCTCGACGACCCAGCCGGATACATCGCCGGTGGCGGGAAGGACAACCAGATCTACCTGGGCGCCTTCTTGGAGCTGCTGCTGATCATCGCCAACGTCGGAACCGCCGTTGTGCTCTACCCGATCGTGAGGAGACAGAACGAACTCCTCGCCGTCGGCTACGTCGCTGCTCGAATCATTGAGTGCGTCTTCATTGCGGGCGGGATCATCCTTGTGCTCGGGGTCGTCAGCCTGCGCCAGGACTCTCCGGACGCGGCCGACCTCGCCGTCTCGCTCGCCGCGCTCAAGGATTGGACGTTCCTGTTCGGCCCTGGGCTCATCGTCCCCTTTGGGAACGGGCTGATCCTCGGTTACCTGATGTACAGCTCCGGTCTCGTCCCGCGGCGCATGGCCTGGCTCGGACTGATCGGAGGGCCGCTCCTTCTGATCGGGAACATAGGCGTGCTCTTCGACTGGTGGGAACCATCCAGCGTGGCGTTCCTGGTTGCCCCCGAGTTCCTGTGGGAGTTGTTCCTCGGGATCTACGCGGCGGTCTGGGGATTCCGGAAAGATGCTCCGATCCTTTCGGCGCGCAGCACGATGACTCCGCAGACCGACGCCGCGTAGACGAACGGCCGTCCATTGTCGACGCCGACGCCCTCAGACCGGTCAGCTGACGCTCTCCCCACGTTCTGGCAGCGGCTGCTGGCGCTGTCTGGCGTCGTCGGTCCGATCTGGCTGCCGTTGTTCGGCGCGAGCCGGCGCAGCCGAGTCGTTCCCGCCTGACACGAGTCGCCCGGCAGGTGGATGCTCAGCTGGTCCACCGGCTCAGGTGGTCCACCGACAGGAGAACGGAGACGTGGCCGTAGCGACGCCCGGCAGCAGGGCGGGACACGGCCGCTGACGCTCAGAGAGCGGCTCGCGTGGCAGGCCGCGAAGTGGGTACCGAGGCCGTAGACGATGAGCCGCGAATCGCCTAGAGTCGGCACCTAACGAAAGGATCACGTGCCGACTTGGCTGTGGATTGTCATCATCATCATTGTTGTGCTAGCTGCCCTTGGCTACTTTCGCCGGAGACGTTCTGGGTAGCCGCACGCGCCGCGTAGTTTCGTCTCGCTAGTCGTTTCGCCAGATCCTCCTAGGCGAACAGGATTCGACTTGCAGGGCCAGCACTTCGTTGTGCCGAGCAGGCTCGGCCGCGAGCGGCACGGCGAGCCAGGTGAGGTGGGCGCCTCCCGCCGGTCAGGCCTGCACGCGCTTCTTCTTGCTCGGCTCGATCCTCGCGACACCTGCCGAGGGAGCGAAGATGCTCGTGCGCCCGTCGTCCCAGCGGACGCGGAAGCGCGGCGGATCGTCGGCCAGAACCTCCTCGATGACACCCGCCCGACCCGACTGAGCGGCCTGCTCCGACTCAACGACGATCCGGTCTCCCACACCCGCGTCCATCCGTCCAATCCTCCTGCGACGATCTCGTCAACCCAAGACTAGCGCGGGTCGCCTGAAGGGTGCCGTTACTCCGGTCGCGTCCCTGCGCCAACATCGAAGTATCGGCGCCTGAAAGCGTCGCCGCGCTGTCACAGAGCGACGGCGTCACCAACGATTCGTGCGAAAAGCCGCCAGGACAACGAGGCGCGCGAAGCCGCCAACCGCGAGTCTCAAATCACCCGTTCCCGAACGTCGACGTTGCCGCACTTCGGACACAGGCGGTGCTCGAGGAATTCATCGACTTTCTCCGAGACGCCCAATCCGGGAAGTCCCTTCACGCCGAGACGCTCTCTCGTCCGGCGGTCGAACTCCCAAGCCTCGTCCGAGGTATCACCCGCGCTCTCCGACATACTCTGCAGCATCCCTACTCGCCACGGCCCCAATCGTGGCGATAGAAGCGCTGTCGAAGCGCGCGGATCATCGTCTACCAAGTAAGCAACAACAGATGGCGGTCGCCACGCCCTGTGGGGTGCGTAAAACTCGATCCCGGTCTGCGCAATTTAGATTTCGCAGGCAGAGCCGAGTTTGCGCACTCTCCAAGCTGATCTTTCCGACCGGCTGCAGGCGGTCGTCGAAGCAGGCGCCTACAGACGCTCCTAGAGTGCAGGCCCATGGGAGGGAGTCACGGATGACCGACACCAGCAAGTCGCGCGGACCGGTTCGGTGACACCGCTGAGGGTGGCTGTGCTGGCGCCGGTCTCGTGGCGCGTCCCGCCTCGTCACTACGGGCCGTGGGAGCAGTTCGCCTCGCTGCTCACGGAAGGCCTGGTCGACCGGGGAATCGACGTGACGCTTTTCGCGACGGCCGATTCCGGGACCGCCGCGCGGCTCGCGTCGGTCGTTCCGCGGGGGTACTCCGAAGATCCGAACGTCGAGCCCAAGGTGACCGAATGCCTCCACATCGCGCACGCGTTCGAGCGAGCCGCCGAGTTCGACGTCATCCACAACAGCTTCGACTTCCTGCCGCTCACCTACAGCGGCCTCGTCGAGACGCCCCTCCTGACGACGATTCACGGCTTCTCGTCGCCGCGGATCCTCCCCGTGTATCAGCGTTACAACGCGATCACTGCCTACGTCGCGATCAGCGACGCCGACCGGCACCCGACGCTCGACTATGTCGCGACGATCCATCACGGGATCGACACGGATGCGTTCTTCCTGCATCCGTCGCCCGGTGGGTACCTGCTCTTCTTCGGCCGGATCCATCCCGATAAGGGGGCGGTCGAGGCGATCGATGTGGCCGAGCGGTGCGGTCTGCCCCTGGTCCTGGCTGGCATTGTGCAGGACCAGGCGTACTTCGACGAGCTCGTGGCGCCGCGGATCGACGGCGAAAGTGTGCGCTTCATCGGGGCGGTCGGTCCGACGGAGCGCTCGGCCCTCCTTGGCGGCGCGCACGCGTTGCTGCACCTCATTGGGTTCGAGGAGCCGTTCGGCTATAGCGTCGTCGAGGCGATGGCCTGCGGCACGCCGGCGATCGCTTTCCGACGCGGATCGATGCCGGAGCTGATCGCCGACGGCACGACGGGCTTCCTGGTCGACGAGATCGAAGGCGCCGTGGCCGCCGTCGGCCGGTCGCAGGATCTCGACCGGGCAGTGATCCGCGCAGAGGCGGTCGCGCGGTTCGGGATCGGGCGGATGGTCGAGGCCTATATCGCTGTCTACGAAGAAGTGGCCCGAGACGGGGTCTGAGCCGCTGCGATTCCGGCTCGGTGAGCCGCCGGTGATTCCTTAGGGCCGCTGTGCCGCTGCGACCTTCTGCACGTCTCGCGCGATCTCGCGGATCGCCTGCTCGAGCCCTTCGACTCGAGCCGCGAGTTCCTCGATCGAGCCGCGCGAGCCGGTTGTCGAGAGAAGCTGCCGCCCCTTGTGAGATCGGATCAGTTCGTCGACGCGCTTGTAGAGCGTTGCCTCGAGCGTCTCGGAGCCGGACTCCATCCCCATACTGGCTCGAGTATAAGCTCGGCTCCAGGCGATGGCGGCGACAGCGTGACCCCCCTGCCGATAGGCTGCCTCGTCGAGCCGATCGTCGGCGCTTGTGGCACCGGCCCATCGGAAAGCTTGTGAAAGGAGAGCGCGGGAGGCGATGCGGACCGCGACCTTTTCAACGTACCCGCCGCGCGCGTGCGGGATTGGCACCTTCGCCTACGACGTGCAGTCGGCGCTGCTCCGCGTCGACGATGTGGAGGACGTAAACGCGATCGTCGTCGTCGACGAGCCGTCGAGCCCACAGCGCCCGGAGATCGTTCGAACCGTTTCCCAAGGTGCGCGCGGCGATTATGTCCGGGCGGCGAGGATGCTCGGCCGGACGGACATCGACGTCGTGCTCCTTCAGCACGAGTACGGCATCTTCGGTGGCCGTGACGGCGAGTACGTGCTCTCCTTCGTCCGCGAGCTTGCGCAGCCGCTCGTCGTGACGCTGCACACCGTCCTCTCGGAGCCGTCGGCGCACCAGCTCCAGGTACTCACCGCCCTCTGCGACGAGGCGGAGCGGGTGATCGTGATGACCGACACGGCGCAGCGCCTGCTGACCAGGCTGGACGCGTGCCAGGTCGACAAGATCCGCGTCGTCCCGCACGGCGCGCCGGTCGAGCTCGCAGACCGCCGTCAGGAGCAGTGGACGGGGCAGCACACGCACTACGTCGCGCCGGTGCCCGGCGGCTACGAAGGGATCCAGTCGCGCTTCCTGCTCTCCACGTTCGGCCTGATTTCGCCCGGCAAGGGATTGGAGACAATGATCGCCGCGTTGCCGACGATCGTCGCGCGCCATCCGGAGGTTCTGTACCTGATCGCGGGTCGCACGCATCCCGAGGTCGCGCGGCGGACCGGCGAGGAATACCGCCTGATGCTCGAGCGGCAGGTCGTCGACCTCGACCTCGGTGACCACGTCGAATTTGACGACCGCTTCCTGTCGGTCGAGGAGCTGGCCGACCTGCTCGGTGCCACTGACGTCTTCGTCACGCCGTATCGGAGCCGCGAACAGATCGCCTCCGGCGCACTCACCTTCGCCATCGCGGCAGGCTGTGCCGCGATCTCCACGCCGTACTGGTACGCCGAGGACATGCTCCGCTCGGGCGCCGGCAAGATCGTCCCCTTCGACGATCCAGTCGCTCTGGCAGCTGCGGTCAACGACTTCATCGAGCATCCGGACGCGCTCGCCGCGGCCCGCAACGAGGCCGGCCGCATCGGCTCGACTTTGGCGTGGCCTTCCGTTGCCGAGAAGACAGCTGCGGTCTTGCGCGAGGCCACCATCGCCGCGCCTCGTCGGACACCCATCTCCGAGGTCGAGCTAGAACTCGCCGACCCGCGGACCAACCATCTGCTGACGCTCGTCGACGACTGCGGCATCGTCCAGCACGCCCACGGCGGCATACCGAATCGGCAAAGCGGCTATTGCGTCGACGACGTTGCGCGGCTCACAGTCGTCGCGCTCGAGCTCGAACAGCGCACACGCGACCGAACCTGGATCTCGGTGCTGTACCGCGCGCTGGCATTTCTCCACGACGCAACCGACGGCGCCGGCATGCGGAACTTCATGAGCTACGACCGGCGCTGGCTCGACGAGCCACACGTCGGCGATCATGTCGGCCGCTCGGTCTGGGCGCTCGGTGACGTGCTCTCGACGGCCTGGGTGCCCGCCGCAGTCGGGCCGGCACGACGTCTGCTTGCCACGCTCGTCGACTCGTTGAAGGGCGAGCTGTCGCACCGCACGGCGGCGTACGCCATCCTCGGACTCGCGCGGCTCGACCCGGACCGGCTCGACGCCTCGGCGCGATCGTTGCTCGAGCGCTGCGTAACGCAACTCGAGGACGCGCTCGAGGCGCACGCCGTCGAGGGCTGGCGCTGGTTCGAGGAGCGGCTGACGTACGACAACGCCCGGCTGCCGCACGCGCTGATCGTCGGCGGCGTCGCGCTCGACCGCGATGACGCAGTCAAGGCCGGCCTGGACTCGCTTGCCTGGCTCGGGGACGAGAGCGGTCTGGCCGAGGGCCGCCTGCGGCTGACGGGACACCTCGGGCGCACCAAGGGGGAGCCGGCGTCCGGAGGGGGCGACGAGCAGCCGCTCGACGCATCAGCGTTCGTCGAGGCCGAGCTCGCCGCCTTCGGCTGCACCGGCGATCCCGAGCACGGCGCGCGAGCTCAGGCCTCATTCGAGTGGTTCCTCGGCCGAAACCGGCTAGGCCTGCCGCTCTACGACTTCGCGACCGGCGGCTGCGGCGACGGGCTCGGCGAGGAGGCGGTCAGCGAGAACGAAGGCGCGGAGTCGACCTTGGCCTTCCACCGCGCACAGCTCGTGCTCGACGCGGCGGGACTGCCGCGCGTCCTCCGCCGCGGCTCGATCCGGCCCCGAGCCACGGCGTGACGGGCCGCAGCCGCGAGCTTTTCCGTCGCCATCCGGGAAATCCAATCCTGACAGCGGCCGACTGGCCGGAACCGGTCAACGTGGTCTTCAACCCCGGCGCCGCGGTCGTCGGCGGCGAGACCGTCCTGCTCGCGAGGGTCGAGACGTTGACCGGGATCTCGCACCTCACTGCGGCCCGTTCAGCCAACGGCGTCGACGGTTGGCGCGTTTCTTCGTCGCCCCTGCTCGCGCCGCAGGAAGGCATCGAGAGTGAGCAGTGGGGGTTCGAGGACGCGCGGACCGTCTGGGTCGAGGAGCTCGACTGCTTCGTGATCACGTGCACGGCGTACGGTCCGGCCGGGCCGGCGGTCTATCTCGGAACGACGAAGGACTTCGTCTCGGTCGAGCGATACGGAATCGTGATCACTCCCGAGGACAAGAACGCCGCACTCCTGCCGGAACGGGTGCGCGGAAAGTGGATCCTCTTCCACCGGCCGACGAGCGGCTTCGGGGGCTCGCACGCGGGCATCTCGCTCTCCCGCTCCTCTGACCTCCGAAGCTGGAGCCCGCCTGAGGTGGTGCTGCAGCCCAGGAACGGCGCCTGGTGGGATTCGCTCCGGATCGGTATCGGGCCGCCGCTCCTCAAGACGGAGCACGGCTGGCTGCTGATCTACCACGGGGTGAAAGAGACAGTGTCGGGCGCGATCTACCGGCTCGGCCTCGCGCTGTTCGACCTCGAGGAGCCCAGCCGAGTCCTCCGTCGCGCGCCGAACTGGGTGTTCGGGCCGCTCGAGCCGTACGAACGCAGCGGCGACGTGGCGAACGCGATCTTTCCGTGCGGACTCGTCCACGATCAGCAATCGGGCGAGCTGCGCCTCTACTACGGAGCCGCCGACACCTCGATCTGTCTCGCGACCGCCCAGCTCGACGAGCTGCTCGCAGCTGTGCTGGCCGCGCCCGCATAGAGGCGAGGGCGACATCCCGCTCACTCGCGACGGGATCATCTCGCAGCCCGGTACGTACGAGGGGTGACGCCGGCTCGCGACTGCGCGCCGACTGACCGGCGCCGAGTTCGACGAGACCGGGGTGGCCGGCATGCAGACTTCGGGCTCGAGGAACAAGTCGCTGCCGTTGGTCGCGTGGGAGGCGTGCGACGGCGACAGTCTGCTCGCGCTCGCCTACGTGCTTGACGTGCTCAAGGCGAAGCAGGAAGGCCAGCTCGACGCGGCCTAGCGAGTCACGGGTGGTTGCGGCTCGGACAGAAGCCTTAACGACCCCCACGCCTTAAACGGCATAAGATGGTCTTAGCTGGCCCTGTGGCCAGAACCCCGGCCGACACCCAGAGGCCGTCAACGCGCATCGGCGCGCGAGACGACGGAGTCTCGGCGAACAGAGTTCTAGTCCAGGGCCAGCTCTCTCACCCTTTGCAATAGAGAGAAGGGAACCAGGCCCGATGGAAACCTTGACAGACACCCTGATGGAGCGGGTGAACAACCTGGTCCACGCCCGCGACGCGTCGCCTGAATGGGGAAACCCGCTTCTGTCCACGACGCCGACGTCTTTGGCTATCCGAGAACTCGCCGTGCGGACCCAGGCGCTCGAGAGTGCCGTGCGGGAGATCGCACTCGAAGTTCAGAAGCTCTCGGCTCAGAGCTAGCCGCGTTGAGCCCGCCTGCTGACCGCGCGCCGTACCGCTCGCGGCGTAACCGTTCTATTGCTCGTCGGACTGCGAGGCGCGCTCGTCGGGCTGCGCGGTGCGCTGATTACGCTGCTCGGCGCCTACCTCGGAGGCAAGACCGCAGTCTCGCCGAGCGGGCAACCGAGCGCTTCGAGGGCTCGCGCGAGAAGGTGCGGGCCTTCATCAACGCGGCCTCCACGCGCGAAGGTCGTCGTCAGGTCGCGATCCGCGCCGGCGACCACGGCTGTCAGCCGCTGATGACCCGGCTCGGCGTTGCCGCCACAAACCGCGCAGGCT
>JAXIPI010000127.1:0-5324 GCA_045403015.1 Gaiellaceae bacterium
GCGTCGATGCACAACCTCCAGGACGTGGACGTGGACATCCCGCTCGGGGTGCTCTGCGTGCTCACGGGCGTCGCCGGCTCCGGCAAGAGCTCGCTGATCAACGGCTCGGTCGCCGGCCGAGACGGCGTGGTGGTGATCGACCAGGGCGCGATCCGCGGGTCGCGGCGGAGCAACCCGGCGACGTACACCGGAGCGCTCGACCCGATCCGCAAGGCGTTTGCAAAGGCTAACGGCGTGAAGCCGGCGCTGTTCAGCTCCAACTCGGAGGGCGCCTGCCCCAGCTGCAACGGCGCGGGCGTCATCTACACCGAGCTGGGCGTCATGGCCACCGTCGAGTCCATCTGCGAGGAGTGCGAGGGGAAGCGGTTCCAGGCGTCCGTGCTGGAGTACACGCTTGGCGGCCGGAACATCGCCGACGTGCTCGCGATGTCGGTGAACGAGGCCGAGGAGTTCTTCGGCAACGGCGAAGCGCAGACGCCTGCCGCCCACAAGATCCTCGACCGGCTGGCCGACGTCGGTCTCGGCTACCTCAGCCTCGGCCAGCCGCTCACGACGCTGTCCGGGGGCGAGCGGCAGCGGCTCAAGCTGGCCACGCAGATGGGCGAGAAGGGCGAGGTCTACGTCCTCGACGAGCCGACCACCGGCCTGCACCTCGCCGACGTCGAGCAGCTGCTCGGCCTGCTCGACCGCCTCGTCGACTCCGGCAAGTCGGTCATCGTCATCGCGCACCACCAGGCGGTCATGGCGAACGCCGACTGGATCATCGACCTCGGCCCCGGCGCCGGCCACGACGGCGGCCGGATCGTCTTCGAGGGCACACCCGCCGACCTCGTCGCCGCCCGCTCCACCGTCACCGGCGAGCACCTCGCGGCCTACGTCGGCGCCTGAACTCCTACTACCTGGTTTCACCACTCGGACACAGGAAATTCCCCTATCCGCAGCCCACCTGGGCGCGCGGCTCGCAGACGATGCAGCCGTCAACTAGGGAGAGGAATCGGAATGCGGAAGAAGACAATCCTTGCCGCTCTACTCGCGTCGGGGGTCGTTGTGGGGACTGCACTCGCGACATGGACGACGACCGTGACGGGGCCGAGCAGCTCGCAGCCGCCGTACGTGATCCCGGCGAAGGACGGCGTGGTCACGAAGTCGATCCTCACGGTCGGCGATTCCGTCGACGGGTATCGAATGGTCGGGATCCCGGACGGCCTCGGCGCCTACGAGAGCCGGCCCGGCACGTTCACATTGCTGTCCAATCACGAGATCGCCAGCACGCTGGGCACCCCGCGCGACCACGGCGCAATCGGCGCGTTCGTGTCGAAGTGGGTGATCGCACGGCACAGCCTGCGTGTTGCGGCGGGACGCGACCTCATCAGCAGGGTCGCGACCTGGAATGCCGCCACGAGCTCGTACAACGCGCCTGCGAAGGGCGTCTCGCTCGGCCGGCTCTGTTCGGCCGACCTCCCGTCCCGCTCAGCGGTCTACGACTGGCGCTCGGGGCTCGGCTACAACGGGCCCCTCTTCCTCGACG
This sequence comes from Gaiellaceae bacterium, assembly GCA_045403015.1. GTDB lineage: Bacteria > Actinomycetota > Thermoleophilia > Gaiellales > Gaiellaceae > Gaiellasilicea. The sequence continues at coordinate 1,529 of JAXIPI010000127.1, forward strand.
GCGAGGAAGTCGGCAATGAGGGCCGGGCGTTCGCGCACGCCGAAGGCGGCATCAGCTGGGAGCTGCCCGCACTCGGCAAGTTCTCGTGGGAGAACGCCGTCGCGAACCCGGCCACCGGCCGCAAGACGATCGTCGTCGGTACCGACGACACGACGCCTGGCCAGGTCTATGTGTACGTCGGCGAGAAGAAGGCGACGGGAAATCCTGCCGAGCGCGCCGGCCTGACGGGCGGCAAGCTCTACGGGATCAAGGTGCCCGGCGTCCCGGTCGAGCCGACCAACACCGGTGTCGCGTCCGGGACGGCCTTCACGGCAGCCGATCTCGGCAACGTCTCCAACCAGACGGGCGCGCAGATCCAGGCGGCGAGCGTCGCGGCGGGCGTGACGGAATGGTTCCGGCCGGAGGACGCAGCCTGGGATCCGAAGCACCCCAATGACCTCTACTTCGCCATCACAGCGAACTTCGCGAGCCAGAGCAAGCTGTACCGGCTCCGCTTCGCCGATCCTACGAACCCGGTGGCAGGCGGCAAGGTCGACCAGCTGCTCACGGGTCTGGAGACCGGGGGCACGTCCGAGCGGTTCCACATGCTCGACAACATCGCGGTCGACCGGCGCGGGCACGTGATGCTGGAGGAGGATCCCGGCGGACAGGACTACCTGGCCCGGGTCTGGCAGTACGGCATCAAGGACGACTCGCTGACCCTGGTCGCGACGTTCGACCCGGAGAGGTTCACTCCGGGCAAGCCGGGCTTCATCACGAACGACGAGGAGTCGTCCGGGATCATCGATGCCGAGAGCATCCTCGGCCGGGGCTGGTACCTGCTCGACGCGCAGGTCCACAAGACGAACCCCGACCCGGAGCTGGTCGAGATGGGCCAGTACATGGCGCTCTTCGTCCCGAGCAAGGGTCACGACCACGACGACGACGACCACAAGGGCAAGCACGACGACGACAAGAACGGCGACTGACCCACGCCGCCAGTGGAGCCCGGCGCGGCCTGTCCGCGCCGGGCTCTACGCTGACGCGCCGGAGTAACGGCGCAGGCCGAAGCCCCACCACCAGCGCGTCGCGGCGAAGAGGGCGGCCGAGAAGCCGATCGCGACTGCAACGGTCCCCCACCCCAGGCGCGACGTCACCGCCTCGGCGGGCACGGTGATCGCGAACGCGATCGGGACGATGAAGGTGACGCCGATCCGCAGCCACACCGGATAGATCGACACCGGCCAGCGGCCTGTCTGGTAGAGGCCGTCGAAGAGCTCCGCGATCTCCCAGACGTTCACGATCCAGAACGCGAGCGTCGCGATCACGAGCCAGAAGCAGTAGATGGTGATCGTGCCCACCGCGAGCATCGCGACGAAGAGCAGCATGTCGCCGGCGGTGACGGAGTGCTCGAGCCCGGCGATCCCGTACGCCAGCACCGCTCCGCCCGAGATCACGTCGACGGCGCGCCAGATCCGCACGTCGCGAACGCTGACGAGCACCTGCGAGTCCTCCGGCTTGGTCAGCGCGAAGTCGAGCTTGCCGTCGCGCACCTCCTCCATCAGCCGTTGCATGTTCGGCTGGATCGAGGTCTGGATCACGCCGCCGAGCAGGATCTGGATCCCCATCACGACGAGCAGCTCCGACTCGCTCCACCCATTCAGCTCGGCCGTGTGCGAGTAGACGAGGGCGAGCACGACGATCGCCGTTCCGACCGACACCGCCGACTGGAGCACCTGGATGAAGAAGTTCGCGCGGTACTGCAGCTCGTTCATCGAGCCGACCTTGAAGAAGAGCCAACCCAACCGGAACGCGCGCATCAGTTCCCCACCGCTGAGTAGCGGCGAACCGCGAACCGCCAGACGAACAGGGTCAGCCCGGTCAGCACCGCGATCCAGAACGCCTGCATCGCGAGCCCTCCGAGGAGCTCCCGCGTCGAGTAGTCGCCGACCAGCGCCTGGATCGGAAAGTAGAACGACCACTGGAAGGGCAGGAAGGCCGCGACGTCCTGTGCCCAGTCGGGCATCAGCGGCAGCGGCACGAGCCGGCCCGACAGCAGCAGCTCGAGCGCGATCGCGAGCTCGAAGATCGCGCTCACGCGGGTCGTCCAGAAGGTGATCATCCCGAGCGTCGCCATGAACATCGTCCGGATCAGGTAGGCGCCCCAGATCGCAAGCGAGAACACGCCCACCTCGAGCAGCGTGGGCGCGAGCACCGGGTCGAACGCGATCCAGAGCACCGCGGCGATCGGGAGCCAGAGCAGGATCGTGACGAACTTCCAGCCTGCGAAGGCGGCAAGGTCGTCGTGAAGGGGGTGGAGCGGCCGCAGCAGCGATGCGGAGAACTCGCCCTCGCGGATCCGCCACTCCCAGCCGTACGGGGTGAAGACGATGTTCATGTTCCGGACGAGCGTCCAGACGATGTAGTAGGCGGCGAACTCCCCGGCCGAGATCCCCTGCACGGAGCCGCCCTGCTGGTCGGCGATCGTCGTCCAGACGACGAGGTAGACGATCGGCTCGGCGAGCATCCCGATCAACCAGAAGTAGGTCGCAACGCGGTACTGGAACTGGCTCTGGATCTGCGTGCGGCCGCGGACGACGTAGTAGTCGACGAGCGAGCGGGCGGCGCCGACTCGAGTGCTCATCGACGCTCCTGCGCGAAGACGAGCTCGATCACGTCCTCGATCGGCGGATCTTCGACGGTCAGGTCCGCGACCTCGCGGTCCGCGAGCAGCCGCGCGGTCACCCGCGCGGTGTCGGCCTTCGGCACGCGCAGCTTGACCCGCCCGCCGTCGCGCTCGAGCACGTCGCCGTAGCCGGAGAGGTCGGCCGAGTGATCCTCGAGCTCGACGGTCAGCGTCTTCCAGGCCGCGAACTGATCGCCGAGCCGGGCCAGCTGCCCGTCGAACAGGATCTGTCCGTGGTGGATGACGATCACACGCTTGCAGAGCGCCTGGACGTCGGCCATGTAGTGGCTCGTCAGGAGGACGGTCGCCTCGTAGCGCTGGTTGTACTCGGCGACGAACGACCGGATCCGCTTCTGCATCGTCACGTCGAGCCCGATCGTCGGCTCGTCCAGGAAGAGCACCTGCGGCCGGTGCAGGAGCGAGCCGACGATCTCCACCTTCATCCGCTCGCCGAGCGAGAGCTGGCGCACGGGCTTGCGGACCAGATCGCCGACGTCGAGCAGGTCGATCAGTTCGTCGCGCAGCTGCAGGAACTCGGGCCGCCCGATCCGGTAGATCGCCCGGTTCAGCTCGAACGAATCGAGCGCGGGCAGGTCCCACTGGAGCTGGTTGCGGTTCCCCATCACGAGCGTGATCCGGCTGAGGAAGTCGCGCTCGCGCCTGGAGGGCACGTGGCCGAGGACGCGGGCCTCGCCCGAGGTCGGGTAGAGCAGGCCGGAGAGCATCTTCAGCGTCGTCGTCTTGCCGGCGCCGTTCGGGCCGAGGAAGCCAACGACCTCAGCCGGCTCGATCTCGAACGAGATCACGTCGACCGCACGCACCTCACGCGTCTTGCGCCGGACGAGGCTCTTGACGGCAGCGCGCAGCCCCGCCTCCCGCTCGGGGACGAAGAAGGCCTTGTGCAGCTCGGCGACGCGGACGGCGTGGTCGGGCACCTCCGTGAACCTAGATGATTCGCCCGTGCGCATCCTGCTCGTCTCACAGATGTATCCGTCCGCCGCCGCGCCGGGCTTCGGCGTCTTCGTGCAGAGCCTCGAGCGGGAGCTCGCCGCGCGCGGGCACGAGATCGAGCGCGTGGTCCTCGACCACCGCGGCGGCGGGAAGCTGCGGCACGCGCGCCTGGCCCTGCGT
>JAXIPI010000146.1:0-4431 GCA_045403015.1 Gaiellaceae bacterium
CGCCGAGCCCTGCACGACGTCGATCAGCCGCTCGATTCGCTCGCGCTTCGTCTCCTCGGGGACCTGATCCCGCATCGTGGCCGCTTCGGTCCCGCTCCTCGGCGAGAAGACGAACGTGAACGCCCCGTCGAAGCCGACCTCTTCGACCACTTCGATCGTCTCGCGGAAGTCGTCCTCGGTCTCGCCGGGAAAGCCCACGATCAGATCGGTGGTCAGTGCGAGGTCGGGGATCGCCGCGCGCATCTCTCCTGCCAGCTTGAGGTAGCGCTCGCGCGAGTAGGTGCGCCGCATCCGTTTGAGCACCCGCGTCGAGCCCGATTGCAGCGGCAGGTGCGCGTGCTCGCAGACAGCCGCGCACTCCACCATTGCCGCGATCACGTCGGGCCGAAAGTCCTTCGGGTGCGGGCTCGTGAAACGGATCCGCTCGATCCCCTCGACCTCGTCACAGGCGCGCAGGAGCTCGGCGAAGCCGGTACGAACGTCCGGGAGCAGGTCGCGGCCGTACGAGTTGACGTTCTGGCCGAGCAGCGTGATCTCGCGCACGCCGTCCGCGGCCTGTGCAATTACCTCGGCGACGATGTCACCCGGGCGGCGGGACTGCTCGCGCCCGCGCACCGCAGGGACGATGCAGTACGCGCACTTGGAGTTGCAGCCCATCGAGACCTGCACCCAGGCGCTGAAGGCGCGCTCGCGGTGCATCGGGAGGTCGCCGGCGAAGTGCTCATGGGTGCCGAAGCGGCCGCGTGGCGCTTCTCCTCCGGCCCCGAGCCACTCGCCGAGGTGGGGGATCGAACCGGGGCCGAACGCAACGTCGACCTGCGGGTAGAGCTCGAAGATCCGTTCGCGCTGCGCCTCGGCATAGCAGCCGCCGACGGCGACGACGAGCTCAGGGTTCTCGCGCTTCCGCGCTCCCGCGTCGCCGAGGTAGGCGGCGAGCTTGGTGTCGGGCTTCTCGCGGATCGTGCACGTGTTGAAGACCAGGACGTCTGCGTCAGCCTGCGAGGGCGCCTCGCCGAGCCCGATCGATTCGAGCATGCCCTTGATCCGCTCGGAGTCGTGAGCGTTCATCTGACAGCCGAACGTGGTGACGTGGTACCTGCGCACCGCTCTAGCGTAACGGCGATTTCGGTCTACCCGCCCCGCTAAGCTCGCTCCGTGCGGGCTGCGTTGACGCGAGCGAGGAGCACGATGGAGTTGGTCGACGTGCCCGAACCGGACGCGGCGGGACACGGCGAACTGATCGTCAAGCCCGAGTCGGTCGGGCTCTGCGGCTCGGACTTCCACTACTTCCACGGCGACATTGGGCTGACCGAGGACCCGGACGAGCTGTATCCGCGCATCCAAGGGCACGAGTTCTCGGCGATCGTCGCGGATGTCGGGCCAGGCTCTCCGCCCGGCATCGCCACCGGGCAACGCGTCGCAGTCTGGCCACTCTCGGCGTGCGGGCGTTGCCGCTGCTGCCGGATCGGGCGCGAGAATGCGTGCGAGAACATCAGCCTGATCGGGATCCACGCCGACGGCGCATTGCAGGAGCTCCTCCGCGTCCCCGCTCACCAGGCGTTCCCCGTCGCTCTCGAGGATGCGCGCCTGGCTGCGTTCGTCGAGCCGATGTCGATCGCGGTTCGGACCGTCGTCCGCGGCCGGGTCGAGGCCGGCGACCAGGTCCTCGTTCTCGGCGCGGGCCCCATCGGCCACGCGGTCGCGATCGCGGCGCTCGACCGGGGCGCGAAGGTGCTGCTCGTCGACCGGGTGGTCGAACGGCTCGAGCTGAGCGCGTCCGGAGCTGATCTCGCGGTCGCCGGCGAGGCGGGCGACCTGGCGGCGCGCGTCCGGGAGTGGACGGACGGCGAACTGCCGGACGTGGTGGTCGAGGCCACCGGCGCCAAGGAGCCGATGCGCCTGGCGCTCGACCTCGTCGCCGCCGCTGGCCGAATCGTCGTCGTCGGCCTCTCGGCGCACGAGGTGCCGCTCCGCGTCGGTGCGCTCCCGTTTCGAGAGCTGGACGTTCTCGGCGTCAGCTGCTGCCAGAGTCACGAGTTCGCTGAGGCCGCGGAGCTGGTCGCACGGCACCGCGATGCGGTCGCGCCGCTGCTCACGCACGAGTTCTCGCTCGAGGAGGCACCGCAGGCCATCGCCTTCGCGATCGAGCATCCCTCAGAGGTGATGAAGGCCATGATCCACGTCTCCTGAGGACTGCAAACTGTGTCCGGCCTCACCGCGGGAGGTCGTCGATCGTTTCGCCCAGCAGGCGGTTGAAGGTGTCCGGATCCTCCGCCCTGCTACTTGGCGACCTCGACCGCCCGGCTCTCGCGGATCACGATCACCTTCACCTGGCCCGGGTACTCGAGCTGGTCTTCGATCTCGCGGGCGATCTCGTGCGACAGGAGGACGGCGGCGTCGTCATCCACCTCGGTCGGCTCGACCATTACGCGGATCTCGCGCCCGGCCTGGAGGGCGTACGCCTTCGCCACACCCGGTTTCGCCGTCGCGATCTCTTCGAGTGCGCCGAGCCGCTTGATGTAGTGCTCGAGGCTCTCGCCGCGGGCACCGGGCCGCGACGCGGAGATCGCATCGGCCGCGATCAGGAGGACGGCCTCCACGGTCTGCGGCTGCACTTCGTAGTGATGGGCCTCGATCGCGTGGACGACGCCCTGGCTCTCGCCGTAGCGCTTCGCGAGCTGAGCCGAGATGATCGCGTGCGAACCCTCGACCTCGTGGGTCATCGCCTTTCCGATGTCGTGCAGCAGTGCCGCCCGCTTGGCCGTCTTCACGCTCGCACCGAGCTCGCTCGCCATGATTCCGGCCAGGTGCACGACTTCGAGCGTGTGCTTGAGGACGTGCTGCCCGTAGCTCGTCCGGTACCGGAGCTTGCCGATGACCTTCACGAGCTCCTCGTGAAACTCGCCACAACGAGCCTCGAAGACTGCCTGCTCACCCGCCTGACGAACGTGATCCTCGAGCTCGGCCTTCGAGAGGTAGTACATCTCCTCGATCCGCGCCGGATGGATGCGCCCATCCTCGATCAGCTTTTCGAGCGTCGTCCGCGCCACCTCGCGCCGGAGCCCGTCGAAGGAGGAGAGGACGACGGCTTGAGGCGTGTCGTCGATGATGAAGTCGACCCCCGTCAGGTGCTCGAGCGCCCGGATGTTGCGGCCCTCTCGTCCGATAATTCGGCCCTTCATGTCGTCCGAGGGCAGCTCGACGACGGTGACGGTCGTTTCGGCCGTGTGGCTTGCGGCAACCCGCTGAAGCGCGTCGGCGATCAGGGCCCGGGCGCGTCGCCTCGACTCCGTTCGCGCCTCTTCCTCCTGCTGACGGACGCTGCGCGCGAGCTCGTGCCGGATCAGGTCTTCCGACCGCTCGAGCAGGTGGCTCTTCGCCTCCGCGACAGTCAGCCCCGCGACCTTCTCGAGCTGCGCCAGCGCTTCGTCCTTTGCCGCCTTCAGCTCTTCCTGGAGCTGCTTGACATGCGTCTCCCGGTCGGCAAGGCCTTGGTCGCGGCGCTCGACCTCCGTTGACCGGCGCGCGAGCTCGTGCTCGGCCGCTGCGACCAGCTCCTCCGCTCTCGCAGCGTCGGCACGCCGCTGCTGAACCTCGCTCTCGACCTCACCCCGAAGCTTGACGGCGACCTCCCGGGCCTCGATCTGCGCCTCGCGACGGATCGTCTCAGCCTCGCGCTCGGCGACGTGCACCCGCGAACCGCTCCGGAGGATCAAGAGCGCCGACGCGATGCCGGCACCGAGAGCAAGTCCGATGAGCGCCGCAAGCGTCGTGAGCATGGCGTCCTGCCTCCAGGGGAGAAGGTCGGTTGACCGAGGCAACGTCGCCTCGGTGCTCACATCCGGCGCTCGGCCTGCGCGGCCGTGCTCCGGTCTAGGCGCGTCACATCAGGCTGGCGCCGGCGGTTCCTCCTGGTCGCCGGGTGGATACGTGGTCGAAATGGGCTGAGTCAAGGTTTCAGTGATTTCGGAAAAGCACGCGCTTGCAGGTAAAACGTCGAATGAAAGCACTTCCAATCCTATAGCTTCTCAGTCCCCCTGCGCAACGATCCCCTCGAGAGCATCCTCCCCGAACCCTCGCGCGGCGAGATAGCGCGTGGTCTTGTCGCCCGGACCCCGCCGCTCTGCGATCCGCGCGGCCCGCGTACGTTCGGGCTCGAGCTCGGCAAGTGCTGCTTCGACGATCTCTGCCGACACCCCACGCCGCTCGAGGTCGTCGCGGATCAGCGCGTCGCCCGAACCGCGGTCGGCGAGCCGCTCCGCCCTGCTGCGGGCGAAGCGCTCGTCGTCCACGTACCCGATCCGCTCAAGCGTCTCGAGCGCCTGCTCCCGCTCGGCCTCGTCGGGCAGCTTGAACGCCATCGAGCCGTTCCAGAAGCCGGCGATGAGCTTGCCGCCGCACTTGATCGACGGCATCCCCATCATCTGGCCG
>JAXIPI010000074.1:0-3890 GCA_045403015.1 Gaiellaceae bacterium
CAGGAACGTGGCGTCCGGGTCGGTGCGCGGGTCGCCGTCGTAGACACCCTTCGTGCCGTTCTTGCCCATCAGGATCGCCTCGGCGCCGATCTCGAGCGCTCGCAGGGCAGCGGCGGTGTCGGTCGTGAAGAACGGGTTTCCCGTGCCTGCCGCGAAGATCACGACTCGACCCTTCTCGAGGTGTCGCATCGCGCGGCGCCGGATGTACGGCTCTGCCACCTCCGACACCTCGAGTGCCGAGAGGACCCGCGTGTCCGCGCCGGCGCGCTCGAGTGCGTCCTGGAGCGCAAGCGCGTTCAGAACTGTGGCGAGCATGCCGGCGTAGTCAGCCGTGGCGCGGTCCATGCCTTCGGCCGCTGCGGCCATGCCGCGGTAGATGTTGCCGCCGCCGACGACAATCGCCAGCTCGAGGCCCTCGGTCTGCACCGAGACGATCTCCCGCGCGAGCAGATCGACCGTCGTCGGGTCGATGCCGTACTCGTGGCTTCCCATCAACGCCTCGCCTGAGAGCTTCAGCACGACGCGTCGGAACGCGGAAACGGTGCCCGGAAGCTCCCGCTCCGTCTCTGCCTGCGTGGTCACGGCCCTATTCTGCGACAGACAGGCGCCGGAAAGCCACCACACGCGCGCCGGCCTCGGAGAGCGCCTGGCCCACCGTCTTCGACGAGTCGTGGATCCACGGCTGCTCGGTGAGCGCGCCGCCCGGCTGCGCAGCGAAAAACCGCTTTGCGAGCATGCCCTCGACGATCTTCTCCTTCGCCTGCTCCGGCTTACCCTCCAGTTCGTCGGAGTTGAGGTAGACCTGCTTCTCGGCGGCGACCAGGTCGGCCGGGACGTCCTCGCGGGTCGTCCATTCCGGGGCGGCGAAGGAGATGTGCATCGCGAGCTGGCGGGCGAGCTCCTCGTCGCCTCCAGCGAGCTTGACGAGCACGCCGATCTTGTTCGCCGGCGGGTGCGTGTAGGCGTTGATGATCTCGCCGTCCGCCGCCTCGTAGCGCTCGGCGCCGACGACCACGACGTTCTCGCCGAGCTTCGCGGAGAGCGCGACGCGCTCCTCCTCGAGCGACTCGGCTGCCTCGGGCCCGTCGGCGTGGACGGCGTCGAGGACGCTCTTCGCCCAGCTTGCGAACTCGTCGTTCTTCGAGACCGGCTCGGTCTCGCAGCCGACGGCGACCATCGTGCCAAGGCTGCCCTCGATTCGGTAGCCGACCATCCCCTCGGTCGTCGCGCGGCCGGCGCGCTTCGCCGCCTGCGCCATCCCCCGCTCGCGAAGCAGGGTCCGGGCCGCCTCGAGGTCACCACCGGTCTCCTCGAGCGCACGCTTGCAGTCCATCATCCCCGCGCCGGTTGCGTCGCGGAGCTCCTTGACGAGCGATGCGTTGATCGTGGTGCTCACGCGGTCTCCTCCTCCTTCTCGGCGGCCGGGACCTCGATCGTGTCGGGAACCGTCAGCTCAGGTTCAGCCTGCGGGGGCGCTTCCGACGCCGGCTCCTCGACGACTGCTTCGGCGGTCGGCTGCTCGGCCGGCTGCTCGGCTGCGGGTGGTTCCGCCTCGCCCTCCACCGCCTCGTCGGGTGGAGCACCGTTGCCGTTCGCGGTCGCGGCGGCGAGCTCCTTCTCGGTCACCTTCCCCTTGCCTGCGGCGATGCCGTCGGCGATCGCTCTCACGATCAGGCTGCACGAGCGGATCGCATCGTCGTTGCCGGGGATGATGAAGTCGGCCTCGTCCGGGTCGCAGTTCGTGTCGACGAGCGCGATGATCGGGACGCCGAGCCGGCGCGCCTCGCGGACGGCGAGCTGCTCCTTCCGGAGATCGACGATGAAGACCGCGTCCGGCTGGCGGCGAAGGTCGGCGACGCCACCGAGGTTCGACTCGAGCTTCTCGAGCTCGGCGAGCAGGGTGATCCGCTCCTTCGCCGGCAGCAGCTCGAGCTGCCCTTCGCTCTTGAGCCGGCGCAGCTCGTGCAGGTGCGCGATCCGGTCGGTAATCGTCCGCCAGTTCGTCAGCAGACCGCCGAGCCAGCGGTTCGCGACGTACGGCATGCCGACGCGCGCTGCCTCCTGCGCGACGGAGTCCTGCGCCTGCTTCTTCGTGCCGACGAAGAGGATCGTGCCGCCGCGCTCCGCGAGGTTGCGGACGAAGTCGTACGCCTCCTCGAGCAGCTCGGAGGTCTGGGTCAGATCGATGATGTAGATGCCACCGCGCTCGGTGAAGATGAAGCGCTTCATCTTCGGATTCCAGCGACGGGTCTGGTGGCCGAAGTGAACTCCGGCTTCCAAGAGGTCACGCATGGAGACGACTGCCAAGGGATTGGCCCCTTTCCTGGTTTGATTTGCGCTACAGCCGGCGGGGCGCGGATGGAACCAGACACGTAGTTCAGAAAGTGCTGTGTCCGGCACCCCCACCCGTCCGAGTCGCCGGGACGAAGGGAAAAACGACCCGGGAAGTGTAGCGACGGTCAGTCGAGCGCGCGGGCGCGCTCGAGCGCGGCGGCGAGATCCTCCGGAAGGGGCGACTCGACATCGATCCGCTCGGAGGTGATCGGGTGGTCGAACGCGAGCCGTCCGGCATGGAGAAACTGACGCTCGAGCTCGAGGTCGCCCGACACGCCGTAGACCGGATCGCCCGAGATCGGAAGCTCGATCGCCTCCAGGTGCACGCGGATCTGGTGCGTGCGCCCGGTCTCGAGCGTCACTTCCAGCAACGCGCGTGGGCCGAGCAGCTCCACGACCTCGAACAGCGTCACCGCATCCCGCGGCGTCGGCGTGTCGAGCGAGTGGCGCGTCCGGTCGATCCGGTCTCGGCCGATCGGGGCCTCGATGCGGCCTGAGCGCGATCGCGGCGACCCTTTCACGAGTGCCAGGTACCGCCGCTCGACCTCACGTCGGCGAATCGACTCCTGGAGTCGCTCGTGCGCCGTGTCGGAGCGCGCGACGACGAGCAGTCCGGATGTGTCGCGGTCGAGGCGGTGGACGATCCCCGGCCGTTCCTCGTCACCGCCGGCAGCGTCGAGCGCGAGCAATCCATGGACGAGCGTGCCGGTGTCGTGACCCGCGCCCGGATGAACCACCACGCCGGCGGGCTTGTCGACGACGAGGAGGTGCTCGTCCTCCCACGCGACCCTGAGGTTCATCTCCTCGGCCACGAGCGGGCCAGCGTCCGCCGGGAGTTCGACGAGGACGTCCTCGCCACCGGTCAGCCGATGGCTCTTGGCGCGGGGCTCACCGTCGACGAGGACGGCCCCGTCGGCGATCAGCCGTTCGGCGAGGCCACGCGACCCGACCTCCGGGCGTCCCGCAAGCGCTCGATCGAGGCGCTCGGCCTCAGGGGCGCGAAAGCGGAGAGTTGCCAAGTGGGCCTGGGCGGCGCTTTGAGCGATCGGCACCGGCGAGCGCCCCGAACAGGGTCGCCACCCCCACGACGATAAACAGGTCGGCGAGGTTGAACGCTGGCCAGAACCGGAAGTCGAGGAAGTCGGTCACGTGCCCCAGCCGGACGCGGTCGAGCAGGTTCGCGATGCTGCCTCCCAGCACCAGCCCGAGGGCGACCGGAAGCACCGGGTGGCGCGCGCCGGAGCGGGCGAAGAAGACGAGCATCCAGAGCACGGCCAGCGCGGTCAGAGCGATCACGACAGAGGTGGCGCTCGAGAAGAGCCCGAAGGCGATCCCCGAGTTGTGCACGTGGTGGATCGAGAACGGACCGGCGATCTCCACTTCCTCGCCGAGCGCGAGCGTGCGGGCGACGACCTGCTTCGTCAGCTGGTCGGCGATGATGGCGGCGACGGCGATCGACCCGAGCCCGACCCATTGCTGCAGGCCTGCGCCGAGGTGCCGCTCCCCGACGAGGATCGGCCGCACGGCGTTGGTCGAGGACCCGACCCGGACGTCGA
>JAXIPI010000422.1:0-3950 GCA_045403015.1 Gaiellaceae bacterium
GAGATGGACGCGGCCGAGCGGGCCGAGCAGCACCATCCCGGCAACTGCCGTCAGCGCGGCGACGTACGCGAGCCGAGAGCCCACCCGCGCGGCACCGAAGACTGCGGCGGCGAGGAGTGCCGGCACAGCCACGGCGGCATAGTGCGTCTTCACGGAGGTCTGCGTGAGCGTCGACGAGAGCAGGTTGAGCGCGAGCTCCGGCACAGCGGCCAGCAACGCGAGGGGTGCGAGGAGCGGTAGGAACGCGAGTGGGAAGAGCAGGTAGGCGAGGTACGTGAGATCGCGTCCGTCGAGGGAGGGCGAGTCGTAGCGGCTCTCGAAGGCCGAGGATCCAGCCGGCGCGAAGTGAGGAATGACGACGAGTGTCGCGGCGAGAGCGGCGCCGCCCGCCAGGACAACGATCGCCGCTCCCGTCCGCGGGGAGCGGTAGCGAACGGCGTACCAGAAGCCCATCGCAGCAACCGCCAGGCCGACGTGCTCCTTCGTTGCGATTGCCGCCGCAGCCAGAAGTGCGAAGGCCCACAGACGTCTCTCGTCGAGGTGCCACCACGCGTACAGGAGGAGGGGGCACGCGAGCGCGACCGGATGGAAGTCGCTCAGCGTCAGCCATTGCACCGGCGGGTAGGCGAGATAGGCAACGGCGAGCGCAGCAGCCGGCCACTCCAGGTCGAAGTGCTTGCGCGCGAGCCAGTAGACCGGGATCGCACCGGAAGCAACGGCGACCGCCTGCACGACGAGCAGGAGCTCCGGAGAGGGCCACACCCACCAGAGCGGCGCGAGTGCGGCCAGGATCGGGTCGAAGTGCGAGCCGAGACGGGAGATCTGCTCGCCGCGGACATCGGTGACCGAGAGGAAGTCGTCGTGCGCGGTAGACCAGACGGCCTGGGTCATGTTCCCGAGGTCGAAGCGGCCGCTGCCGAAGGTGCGGTGCCGGAGCACGGATGCCGTGCCGAAGACGCTCGCAAAGGCGGCGGCTGCGAGCCAGACGACCGCGGAGGGCCTCAACTGCCGACGAGCTGCTCGACGAGGCCACGCCACCGCTCGCCGAGCACCTCCTCGCTCGCCCGGGCCTGATAGGCGGCAAGGCCGCCCGCGCCGATGCTCCGCGCCAGTTCCGGTTCGCCTGCGAGTCGGCGCACAGCAGCGGCGAGCGCGTCAGGGTCGCCGGGCGGGACGAGCAGCGCGCTTTCGCCGTCCCGTAGCAGCTCGTGGGCTGCCGGCGTGTCGGCGGTGATCAGAGGCGTTCCGCACGCGAGTGCCTGAAACGCCTTGTTCGGGATCACGCGACCCGCTTTTGGGGATGTCCCGAAGACGCCGAGCGCGCACCCCGCGCGCTGAATCTCCTCCGGCAGCCGTTCGTACGCCACCCATTCGACCCACTCCACGTTCGGCGGCCGTTCTCGCAGCAGCGCGTCGAGCTGGCCGCTGCCGACGACCCGGAACGGGATCTCCGGAGCGAGTCGCGCCGCCGCGAGGATCGTCTCGAGCCCGTGCAGCGGGATCAACTTGCCGACGAAGAGCGCATGGAAGCTCTCCGGCGGCCGCCAGCCCGGCCTGAAGAGCCGCTCCTCGGCGCCGACGAAGCAGACCGACACCTGTTCGGCGGGCAACGCTCCGAGCTCGGCCAGGTGGCGTGCGTTCTGCTCGGTGTCGGCGACGACGAGGTCTGCGCGCCGGAGCGCCATGCGATCGACGCGGCGCAGGAAGCGGGCCTGGGCGGAGCCGGTCGAGAAGCGCCCGCGATCCTCGACGAGCGTCTCGTGAAGCGACACGAGCGGGTTGAAGATCACCGGCCTGCCGCGCGCGATCCGCCTTGCGGCGGGCATGTCGAATTGGCCGGGATAGCCCACGATCAAGGCGTCGAAGGCGAACCGCCGGCTGCCGAAGAGGAGCCGTGCCTGGGCGAGGGCGAGCCTCGCAGCGGCGCCGGTCCCGAGCGACCACTTGTGCCGTCGCCCGTCCCACACGCTCTCGTGCCGCTCGACGACATCGACGCCGGCGCGGCGAAGGCAGGAGATCACCTGCGCGTTTCGCGGGTACTCGCGCTCGTACGTCCCGAAGTAGAGAACCAGTGTCAGCGCAGGATCTCGTCCACATGCAGCTCGGTCGTCCGGCCGCCGCCGGTGCGCTCCTCGTGGTGGCTGGCGATGAGCTCACTCACGAGGCCGAGCGAGAGGAGTTGCACGCCGACGACGACGAGAAGGACGCCGAGTGTCAGCAGCGGCCGGTGACCGATCGCTTCGCCCGTCAGCTTGAGCACCGTCAGGTAGACGAGCACGATCGTGCCGAGCGCGCCGAGCAACAGCCCGACCCCGCCGAAGAGATGCAGCGGCCGATGCCGGTACCGGCCCATGAACGTCACGGTCAGCAGGTCGAGGAAGCCGCGCATGTACCGCTCCATGCCGTAGCGTGAGCGGCCGTGCTCTCGCGGACGGTGGTTCACCGGCAGTTCTGCGACGCGAAAGCCGCGGTAGTGGGCGAGCACCGGGATGAACCGATGGAGCTCGCCGTAGATGGGCATGCCCTTCACGACTTCCGCGCGGTAGGCCTTTAGCCCGCAGTTGAGGTCGTGCAGCCGCAGGCCCGAGAGTCGCCCGGTCACGACGTTGAAGATCCGCGAGGGGATGCGCCGAGTCAGGGGATCGCGGCGCTTCATCTTCCAGCCGGAAACGAGATCGAACCCCTCCTCGAGCTTCGCGAGCAGCCGCGGGATCTCCGCCGGATCGTCCTGGAGATCGCCGTCGATGGTGACGACGACATCTCCCTGCGCTTCCGCAAAACCCGCCTGCAGCGCGGTCGCCTTGCCGAAGTTGCGCCGGAGCCGAACGACGCGAACGTTCTCGTGTGCAGCGTGCAGGCGCGTCAGTGCGGAGAACGTGCCGTCGGTCGACCCGTCGTCGACGAAGACGACCTCCCACGGCTCGCCGAGCGGCTCGAGCGCCGGGGCAAGCTCGTCATGCAGGAGGGCGACACTGCGCTCCTCGTCGTGTACCGGGACGATGACCGAGATCACGGGCGTTAGCGTATGTGCCCGATGTCCCCGTTGCTTTCGATCGACGAAGCTCTCGCGCGGGTGCTCGCGCGGGTCCGCCCGCTCGAGTCCGAGCCGGTTCCGGTGGTTGAGGCCGCGGGCCGGGTGCTCGCGGAGGACGTCGCGGCGCTGATCGACCTGCCGCCGTTTCCGAGCTCCGCGATGGACGGGTTCGCGATCCGGGCCGCGGACGTCCCGGGAGAGCTGCCGATCGTCTTCCGGATCGCTGCCGGCCGGCCCGTCGAACGAGCGCTCGAAGCTGGCGAGGCGATGGAGATCTCGACGGGCGGCACCGTGCCCGCTGGAGCGGACACCGTTGTGCCGGTCGAGGACGTTGTCGAAAGAGACAACAACGTGCGGGTGCCGGATCCGGTTACTCCGGGAGCGCACGTCCGGCCGATCGGCGGCGACGTCCGTGCCGGGGACGCTCTGCTTGCCGGCGGGACGGCGCTCGGCGCCGCTCAGATCGGAGCGCTCGCCGCGGCCGGGATCGCCGAGGTCTCGTGCAGCCGCCGGCCCAGGGTGGTCGTTCTCAGCACCGGCACGGAGCTCCGTGCGCCCGGCGACTCGCTCGGGCCGGGTCAAATCTACGAGTCCAACGGCCCGATGCTCGCTGCCGCATTCGAGGCAGCCGGCGCGCTGGTCGACCGGATCGGGCCGGTCGCGGACGACGAGGAGGACCATCGCCGTGCGCTCGAGTGGGGGCTCGAGGCCGACGTCCTTGTGAGCTCAGGCGGTGTGTCGGTAGGACCGCACGATCTCGTTCGTCGAATCCTGGGCGAGCTCGGGGCGGAGGAGGACTTCTGGGGCGTCGCAGTCCGGCCCGGGAAGCCGCTTGCCTTCGCAACGCGTGGAGCGACGCTCGTCTTCGGACTGCCGGGCAACCCCGTCTCGGCGCTGGTCGCGGTCGAGCTCTTCG
>JAXIPI010000225.1:0-9992 GCA_045403015.1 Gaiellaceae bacterium
GTGCGACCGGATGTCGACAAGCTCGCCCGAGGACTGATCGATGCCCTCGCGACGGCGGGCGTGTTTCTCGATGACTCGCAGGTGACCGACCTCTCGGTGCGGAAGCGCTACTCGGACGAGCCGCGCGCCTACATCGCAGTCTCCGAGGAGAAGCTCGACATCGTGGAGCGTGTCGGGTGACCATCGACCAAGACGCCGAGACGGTGATGGGAGAGCCTGACTGGGCCATCCGCAGAGCCGCCCTCGACCGCATCCTTGCCGCCAACGAACGGCTGACGCAGAACCTTGACCGCTGGGCTGCTGAACACGCCAACCTAAACGCCCGCATCGCCGAGTTGGAGGAAGGGCTGCGGCGGATAGCGGCTCTGCCTAGCGCGAGTTTCGATGAACCGTACCGACACATCGCCCGCTCCCTCCTGGGGAACTCCGACGTGCCCCGCGTCACCGACGCCGAGCGCGCGGAAGCGCAGCGCGTGAGGGAGGAGATCGAATGATGTTCCAACGACAGCCGAAGTTCGCCGTGCTCGGCTACGCCGGGGAGCGTCACGGTGGTGGGCACTACTGGGACGTCTTCGCGAGAGGGCTGTCCCGGAAGAAGGCCGAGCGGACACTCAATGCCTACGCCGATGGGGTCCGGGGAGTGGCGTTCTGCGGGCTCCACGTTGAGCCGGACGCCGTTGCCGATGACGAGCAGGCAGCGCGACGGTACTACGAGCGGATGGTGGCATTCGCTGAGGAGGTGTTCGCCGAGGACAACTCGCCCCGATAGCGCCCGCGCCTGGGAGCGCGGCAACGACACCGGGAGGACATCGAATGAGACGAGCAGTCGTGTATGCGGCCGCCATCGCCTTGCTCTTGAGCGGAGGGGCGACAGCGGCCACCGAGGCATCAGCAGAAGCCCGGCGATTGGAGGATAGACCGAGAGTGGCACGGTGCGCCGAGCGACACCCGTGGACCCGAACAGGCCAGCGCGAGGGGCTCGTGTGGTGCATCGCGCACGCCTTCGATAGCCCGGGGACACCGCGGCTGGCGATTGCCGTCGGCCACTGCGAGTCGGGCGCCGACCTGCAGGACGCCTACGGCGGTGACGGTCACGTCGGGACGTTCCAGCACGTCACCTCGAGCTGGTACGGCCGATGGCGAACGTGGGGACAGCGGCTCGGCGTCGACAGCTCACCGACGAACGTGCTCTCGCAGGCCGTCGTCTCGGTGCGGATGGCGCGGTCCCTCGGGACGTGGAACAGCTCGGCCGGATGGGCCGGGTGCGCGTAACGCGACGACAGGGAGGAACGATGCTCAAGCGAGTCGAGCTGCACGGCTTCATCGAGATACCGGAGGGCGCCGAGCTCCCCGAGCTCGATCAGATCGTCACGGTCTCGGAGGTCAAGGTTCAGATCACCGGCAAGCACGAGGACAAGCAGAAGCGCCGGGGTGAGACGTCCGAGCTCGTGCTGACCCGGAAGACCACGCTCCTCGATGGGGCGCAGATCCTCAAGGTCGAGGACGCGCCCGAGCCGCTGTTCGAGGGCGACGACGGCGAGGACGAGTGACGTTGGCGCCGAGCGTGGACCGGGGCCGCGGAAGGGGGGAGAAGCGGTCCCGGTCCCGCACCGCCGACGCGCTCCCCCAGCCGCGAGCCGTCCGGCGCGAGGTACACGAGCTCGCGCTCCGAGTGCACGTCTTCGCCAGCGTCTACGCCCTCGAGCACGATGCGCTCGCCTCCCTCGCCAGCTCCGACGTCCACGTTCAGACCGGTCCCAGCGACACGACGGTCTCGTCGCTGATGGATCGGGAGAACGAGGCCGCGCGGGACCGTTGCCGGGAGGCCGTGAAGCTGCTGCGACGGGCTGCGAACAACGTCGAGGAGGCGCTCCGCGCCTTCGGTCCCCTCGCCGAGCAGCCAACCGAGCCGAGCCCATATGCTGTCGTCGACCGGTCGTCGTTCAACCGGGCGCTGCATGAACAGCGTGAGCGGGAGTTGCGCGCGCGGTAGAATCATGCCTATGCGACGTGGGGATCGCGAGCGGGCTCGGGCGATGGAGACAGCCGACCCGGACCCGTCCCCGTTGGATGCTCTCGCGGATGCTCTGACTCCGGCCATGAGAGTACCCGGGATTCCAGAGCCCCACGTGGACGTCCCAACGACCGTCTATCGCCTGTTCGATGCGGATGGTCTGCTGCTGCTATATGTCGGTGTCACGAGGCAAGGGCACCATCGCCTGCACGCGCACGCGAGGGCGAAGGCGTGGTGGCAGGACGTTGCGTCGGCGACGTTCGAGCACTTGCCCACCCGGGATGCGGCTCTCCAGCGCGAGGCCGAAGCTATTCGAACGGAGACGCCCCTCTACAACATCGTGCGGCCGGGGTTCGAGGACGACCCGCCACAGAGCTTCGAGGGCGACCCATACGCGACGGTTTCGCAGGACGAGCTGGCAGCACTGCGCGAGCGACAAGCGCGACGGAATGGGTAGGCACCGCGAGCAGACGACGTGTCGAAACTGTGGTGGCGACGCATACGCCCACGATCTCTGCGAGCCGTGCTATCGGTTCAATCGGCGAACGGGTCAACGACGCGATCCACGCCTGCCGAGCCGCCTGATGGAGCGCAGACTGCATCGACTCGTGCGCGAGCTCGAAACTGCGAACATCCGCGCCATGCTCGGATAGGGTTGCACCGCAAGCATCCCGCGCGTTGCTTGACATCGGTCGATTCCTAGGACAACACTACGACTGGTGTCGTGTCCCCTCCGGCACCATCTCTGACTGATCTAGCCCCGCCTCGGGCGTCTCCGCGTGCGTCCCCACGCCCTGCGTAGGCGCTCGAGCTCGTCCATTCCCGAGGAGGTCTGCGGTGTCCGATACCGAACGACTGCGCGACGAGCTCGCCCTCGCCGAGGCGACAGACGCGCTCGAGAGCGCGCGCGAGAAGATGCACGCCGCCAACACGCCGGAGACCGTCGCCGCGTACCGCGACGAGAGTGCGAAGGTCGTCGAGCTGCGGCAGGCGTTCCGCACGAAGTACCCGCGCCAGCAGCAGTCCGGCGTAGACGGCGTGGCGACCCCCGACACGGTGAAGGCGACCGGGAAGGCCGAGGGACCGCGATGACGACGCTGCTTCGACCACGCTCACAGATCAAGCCCGTCCGCGCCGAGGACGACGGCACGCTCGCCGGGCTCGAACGCGAGCACTGGGACGACCACCAGGACGCCGTGGGCTTCCCGCGTCCGCGCGTGCTCGTCGGCGACGGCATCATCACGCCGGGCCTGCTCTGCCCGGGGATCGGCACCATCGTCCGACGTGAGCGGCGACCGTGGCGCGGGGCGCGCGAGCTCGCCCGGTCGCTCCACCGCAACGAGGACGGCGCCTTCGGCACGTCGGGGATGTACCTGCTGACGTGGATCGACAAGCTGGACGCGACGCAGCTCGCCATCGACCTGTCGCTGACGTCCCACAAGATCGCGATGTATACGAACACGCTGACGCCTAACTTCTCGTCCGACTCGGCCTACTCGGCGACGAACGAGGTCACCGGCACCGGCTACACCGCCGGAGGTCAGGTCATCGTGTCGCCGACGGTCACCGAGTCGCCGACGGGGACGATCATGTACGACCTCGGCGATCAGATCTGGGCGGCGCCGACGACGGTCACCGCGCGAGGCGGGATCGAGTACGCCGACGCGCTGGCCGGTAACAACCTGATGATCGCGTGGACGTTCGGTGGTGCCGACATCGTGTCGACGGCGGGCACCTTCACGATCGCGTGGAACGCGCTCGGCGCCGCGACCTGGGACATCACGCCGTAATGGCTCGCGGCGACATCCTGTGTCCCAACGACAACCTTCCCCTCACGCTGCCGAACTTCGTCCGCGTGAACCCGAGTACCGCCGAGCTGAACGTGGGGGAGCACCTGCACCTGGACGTCGTCGCCAATGGCGTCTGTTCCAACGGTCACCGTTGGCTCGTCGAGCAGGGCTCCATCCTCCTGCGACGGATCGTCTGATGCCGCTGCTACTGCCGAAGCAGAAGGGCGTCCGGCGCGAGGCGAACTTCAGCGGGCGACCGGCTAACACCTGGGGCACGTCCCTGACCTCGGATGGAACCGCTCATGTCGAACCGGCGACCGAGACCGAGATCTTCGCGTCGACCGCGTTCGACACCGACTGGGTGAACATCTGGGTTCATGCGAACTCACTGGCGAACACCGACACGGATTCGCTCATCAACATCAAGGTAGGCGCGGCTGGCAGTGAAGTGTCCGTAATCCCGAACCTGCTCGCGGGATGGGCATTGGCGAACGACTCTGGTCTCGTCCCCAGGCACTACGGCTTCCCACTGCACATCCCCGCTGGCTCACGCATCTCGGCGACACATCGCTCGGTCCGTCTGAGCGTGACGGTGCGCTGCATGGTCGAGCTCCTCGGTGGTGGTCAAGGGGTGCATTGGGTCGGCACGGCGGTCGAGGCGGTCGGCGCCGACACGGCGACCTCGAGCGGGACGTACGTTACTCCGGGTGGTGCATCCGAAGGGACGCTGACCTCGCTCGGAACGACGACGAACGAATGGGGATTCGTCCAGCCGATGCTCGGTGGGAATACCGATACCACGATGAACTCGGGCATCCTGACCTGTGATCTCGGTTCGGGTGCATCGACGGCGATCCCTGGTCTGGAGGAGTTTATCTTCCTGTCAAACACCGCCGAGGCATCGACGAACAACGCGCTGGGACGCTACTGCTACGTTCCTGACGGAACCACGCTCCACCTTCGTGCTCAGACTTCGGCGACAGCCGAGGCGATGGCGTTCGTTGCATACGGGGTGTTCTAGGATGGCGATCTCCGAAGCCTTCGCAGTGTCCGAGACCGTCACCCAGGCGACCGAGTGGTCGCTCACGACCGACAGCGCGGGGCCGGACCTGAACACCGACGACGGCGTGTTTCAGGTGTTCCTCGACCTCAACGCGCTCGTCGACGGCGACGTGCTCCGCTTCCGCGCCTACGAGAAGGTGCAGTCCGGTGACACGCAGCGAGCGTTCTTCGTGCAGGACATCTCGAACGCGCAAGGTGCCGAGGACAACTGGGTAAGCCCGAGCTTCATCCTGCTCCACGGTTGGGACTTCACGGCGCAGATGGTCACGGCGACCTCAAGGGCGATCACAGCATCGGTCCGCAAGGTGGCGTAGATGTGGGCGCCGTGGTACGGCCCGCATCTCCCAGCGGCACAGCAGCAGGCCGGTGGCGGCGGCGATGCCGTTGCAACACCGGCGACCGTTGCAGCGGTAGCAAGCGTCCCGGCACCCACGGTTCAGGGCGCAGCTCAGACGGCTCCCGCCGCTGTCGCAGCGGTCGGAGCGGTCCCAGCGCCTACGGCACGATCGGACAACACGGCATCACCGGCAACGGTCGCAGGCATAGGGTCCGTCCCCACTCCAACGGCTCGCGGAGCCGCGGTGACCGCACCGGCCACGGTGGTCGGCACCGGAGCGGTCCCCGCTCCCACGGTGCGCGGTGCAGCGGTAGTGAGCCCGGCCACCGTCGCAGGCATCGGCGACGTCCCCGTGGTCACCGCGACGGGTACCGCTGGTGGGGAGGCAGTAGCGAACCCGGCCACCGTTGCCGCGATCGGAGCGGTGCCAGCACCGACGGTCAGAGGTGCGGCGGTCACCGCCCCCGCCACGGTGGCAGCGGTCGGCGCCGTACCAGCAGTGACAGCGCAAGGCGCAGCGCGAGCAACGCCTGCCCAGGTGGTAGGCGTCGGCGCGGTGCCCGTGGTCACCGTCCAAGGTGGAGGTCGTGCTACCCCGGCTCAGGTGGCGGCGACCGCCACGCTCCCGGCCCCTACCGTTCGAGGTGCAGGGGTCGCGACACCGGCAACGGTGGCAGCGTTCGCGCAACTACCGGCACCGACGTTCCCCGGCTTCGTCGATCCGGTCTTCATCACCGAGGGCGACGCCGACGCCACGCTCACGTCCCTCGAGGGACAGGGCGCCAAGCCTGGCAGCATCGAGGGCGGCGTATTGGTCGGGGCACCGGGGCTCGAGGGCTGAACCGTCAACGTGGTTCATCAACATCGTTGACCATCGCCAGCGCCGAGTCCGTGCGCGCTTGACAACGAGTGATATGTCAGGGGTTCCCCCGCCACCGACCGACCGGGATCCGCCGAAGGGGTGACGGGATGGGCGACCGGGTACGGCACCGAGCCTGCGCGATTGACGGTCGCATCGACTGCGCGATCCACTTCCCCGCTCCTCGTGGCCGCTCCGGTACCACCGCCCGGCACCGCGCCGCACGGGTCACCGCCCACCGCCAGACCTACGGCGACTGGTGCCCCGGCTACGGTGTACCGCCCCACATGGTCGTGCCACCGAACCGACTGAGCGCCGACCACCGCACCCCACGCTCCCTCGGTGGTGAGCAGGGACCGCTCGACGTTCTGTGCATGCGATGCAACTCGTCGAGAGGTCAGGGGTAGGGGGGAGGGGGGACCGCGAGACCGCGCGTGCCTGCGCGGACACCCGCACCCTCGCGGCGAAAATCGGCGCTCGACCTGCGGAAACCGGGGGACCGTGCCTAAGCCATTCACCATCGAGCACTTCACGCGCTGGGCCACCGACCTCGTCTTGGACAGTGGCAAGCCGTGGGAGGTCGAGGACTTCCAGTCGGCGTTCGTGGCCGACGTGTTCGCCGGGCACTTCCAGTGCTGGCTCGTGATCCCGGAGGGGAACGGGAAGACGACGCTGGTCGCGGGCCTCGCGCTGTATCACATCGAGCACACCTTCGGCGCTCGGGTGATGGTTGCCGCGGCCTCGCGGGAGCAGGCGGGGATCCTGTACCAGCAGGCCGCCGGGTTCGTGAGCCGCTCGCCGAAGTTCCGCTCGGTGTTCCTGCCGCTCGAGGGATCGCGGCGCATCCGGTTCGACCCGCAGGAGGCGCGCATACAGATCATGGCCGCCGACGAGCGAACCGGGGACGGCATCATCCCGACGTTCACCGTCGTCGACGAGCTCCACCGGCACCGGACGCTCGGGCTGTATCGGACGTGGACCGGCAAGCTCGACAAGCGTGACGCGCAGATGGTCGCCATCTCCACCTCGGGGGAGCCGGGCTCGGAGTTCGAGGTCGCGCGCGAGCAGATCCGCCAGGCCGACCCGCACGCGACCCGCACGGAGACCTTCACCCGGTCGGTGACCGAGGAGATGGTGCTCCACGAGTACGCGGTCCCCCAGGACGGCGACGTGGAGGACATCGAGCTGGTCAAGCGGGCGAACCCGCTCCGGGCGGTGACCGTCGCCAAGCTCGAGCGTAAGCGCCGCTCGCCGACGATGACCGTGCAGCACTGGCGCCGGTTCAACTGCAACCTGCCGACGCGTTCCGAGTTCGCCGCGATCATGGAGTCGGAGTGGTTCGGCGCCGCGGTCGCGGGCGAGATCCCCGAGGGCGAGCCGGTATGGGCCGGACTCGACGTCGGGTGGAAGTGGGACACGACGGCGCTCGTGCCGCTGTGGATCCGCGACGCGGAGTTCCGGCTGTTCGGGGCGGCCGAGGTGCTCGTGCCGCCGAGGGACGGAACCTCGCTCGACCCCGATGCCGTCGAGGACGCGCTGCGCCGGGTCCACGAACGGAACCCGATCCACACGCTCGTGATGGACGAGACCCGAGCGGAGCAGCTCAAGGTGTGGGCCGAGACCGAGCTCAAGGTCGAGCGGGTCGTCGGGTGGCCGCACTCGCCGAAGATGGCGGCGCTCGACTACGAACGCTTCATGGAGGCACTGCGCGAGGGGTGGCTCCATCACACCGGCGACCCGAAGCTCACCCGGCACGTCCTGAACGCGGTCGCGAAGGTGAAGACCGAGGGGACGCGGTTCGATCGGCCGTCGCAGACCCGTGAGGGCGGGAACCAGGACATGAGGGTGATCGACGCGCTGATCGCCGCCGCGATGGTCCACAACGCCGCGGCGGCCGAGCTCGGTGTCGAACGAGAGGCGATGATCGCGTGGGTCTGATCGAACGCTGGCGCCGGTTCGTCGGCGCGGACGAACGCTCGAACGACCCGCTGTCGTTCGACGAGTGGTTCACCTACCTCGGGCAGCAGTACGCGCTCGGGCTCTCGACGACGATGGTCGAGAACCGCGAGACGATCGGCGGTGGGTCGGCCGGGTTCGCGAGCTACGTCTTCGCGGGTAACCCGGTCGTGTTCGCGTGCATCGCCGTTCGGATGCGCGTGTTCACCGAGGCGCGGCTCGCCTTCCAGCGGATGCGCCAGGGTCGGCCGGGTGACCTGTATTCGGCCGAGGTGCTCCGCGTCCTCGAGGAGCCGTGGCCGAACGGAACGACGGGAGACCTCCTCGCGCGGAACCTGCTCTACTCCGACCTGTTCGGGAACAGCTTCACCTATCGCGTGACACCGAACCGGCTGCAGGTGCTCCGGCCGGATTGGGTCACGATCGTCTCGGGGTTGCCGGATGACGCGGAGACGAACGGCTGGGATCTCGGCGCCAAGGTGCTCGGCTACATCTACCAGCCGGGCGGCCCCGGCTCGGGCAAGGAGCCGCGGGTGCTGCTGCCCGAGGTGGTCGCGCACTTCGCGCCGGTGCCCGATCCGACCGCACCGTGGCGCGGACAGTCGTGGATCACGCCGGTGCTGCGCGAGATCAAGGCCGATACGGCGGCGACGGCGCACAAGCTCCGCTTTTTCGAGCAGGCGGCTACGCCGAACCTCAAGGTGAAGGCCGACCCGACGCTGACTCCCGAGAAGTTCAAGGAATGGGTCGCGCTGTTCCGCGCGGGCAGCGAGGGCACGGCCAACGCCTACAAGACGCTGTTCCTCGGTGGCGGTGCCGACGCGGAGGTCATCGGCGCGAACATGCGGCAGATGGATTTCAAGCAGACCCAGGGCGCGGGCGAGACCCGCATCGCCGCGGCTGCCGGTGTTCCCCCGGTGCTCGTCGGACTGTCCGAGGGTCTGCAGGCAGCGACGTATTCCAACTACGGCCAGGCGCGGCGCGCGTTCGCCGACGAGTGGGCGCGGCCGACGTGGCGAAACTTCGCCGGGTCGCTGCAGTCGATCATCCCGACACCCTCGGACTCCCGGCTGTGGTACGACGACCGCGACATCCCATTCCTGCAAGAGGATCAGAAGGACGCGGCCGAGATCCTGCAGGTGCGCGCGAACACGATCGAGGCTCTGATCCGCGCCGGGTACGAACCCGAGGCGGTCGTCAAGGCCGTCGACGCCGAGGACATCTCGCTGCTCAGTGGCAGCCACACGAACCTGTTCTCGGTGCAGCTCCAACCGCCGGGGACCGAGCTCGCCGCGCCGAGCAACGGTAACGGCCAGGCTCCGGCCCCGGTGACCGAAGGAGGCTAGGCCATGACCACGAGGGCCGCGGTCGACAACGGCGCGTGGGACGGAAACGCAGCGATGAACGTGTGTTCCTCGGCCGCCGACTACAACAAGATCTGCGCGGGCAAGACCGCCGGGGATCCCGCGCTGCGCTCGAGCCACAAGCTGCCCCACCACTACCTCGCGAAGGCGCCCGTTCCCAACGCGGCGGGCGTCCGCGCGGCGCTGGCGCGGTTCGGCGCGACGCAGGGGCTGACGAACAGCGCGGAAGCCCGTCGACACTTGGAGGCGCACATGACAACGATCCAAGCCCAGGAGGCGTCCGCGCTTCCACGGGCCGACCTGTATCGGGCGATGGCACCGTCGCTGTCGCACTTCGAGCTCCGCGACGAGGGCGACGGCAAGCCGACCACGCTCGTCGGCCACTTCGCGCGGTTCAACGAGTGGACCGAGATCGACTCATGGTTCGAGGGTCGGTTCATGGAACAGGTCGCCCGCGGCGCGTTCCTCGATTCGTTCGCCGAACGCACGCCCAAGATCACGTTCAACCACGGCCGCGACCCCGACCTCGGCGACAAACTGCTCGGACTCCCGGTCACCGCGCGCGAGGACGACATCGGCGGCGCGTATGAGGCGCCGCTGTTCCGGGGCG
>JAXIPI010000037.1:0-6531 GCA_045403015.1 Gaiellaceae bacterium
GGCGCCCCCTGCGATCGACGATCCGGTCGCCGTCCTCCGTCAGGATCGGCTCGCGCCCGAGCATGTACCGCTTGACGCCGGACGAGGAGGTCGGATCGTCGACTGTCAGCGTGGACATGATCGCCGCGGGCTCGTCCTCCCGGTGGCGAAGGTACGCGTCCTTGCCGACGAAGTCGTGCTCCTTGACCTTCGGCCGCGTCATTCCGGCCTCGGCGACGTTGTACTCGGACTCGAGCTCGGCGCCGTAGGCGCGGTAGCCCTTTTCGATCCGCCCGGTCGTCCCGTAGACGCCGATCCCCGCCGGCACGACCCCGAGCGGCTGACCCGCTTCCCAGAGGACATCCCAGAGCGCGGCGCCGTCCGCCATCGGCGCGTAGAGCTCCCAGCCGAGCTCGCCGACATAGGAGATCCGGGACGCCAGGACCCGCACGCCGCCCAGCTCGACCTCGCGCCAGCGTGCAAACGGGAAGCCCGCGTGCGAGACGTCGTCGCTCGTCACCGAGGAGATGAGGTCGCGTGCGCGCGGCCCCCAGACGCCGACCGTGCACCAGTCCTCGGTCACGTCGGTCAGCTGGGCTGACCCGTCCTGCGGCAGCCGGTCGGAGAACCACTTCCGGTCGGCCATCCCGTGCGCTGCGCCGGTGACGACGCGGAAGCGGTCGGCCGCCAGCCGCATGATCGTCAGATCGGCCTTGAAGCCGCCGTTGTGGTCGAGGACGGGGGTGTAGACAACGCGTCCTGGCTCGACGTCGAGCTCGGCGAGCACGATGTGCTGGAGGGCCTCGAGCGCGCCGGGGCCGGTGACGTCGAAGATGTGGAACGCGGTGAGGTCGATCATCGCCACGCGGTCCCGCATCGCCAGGTGCTCGGCGTTCACGATCGGCGACCACCAGCGCGACTCCCACTCGGCCTCGCGCGGCATCACCCGGTCGCCGTACTCGTCGAGCAACCCGGCGTTCGACTCGTACCACCAGGGGCGCTCCCAGCCGGCCGTCTCGAAGAAGACTGCGCCGAGCCCCTGCTCGCGCGCGTGGAACGGGCTCACGCGAGCGTTCCGGTTGCTCTCCCACTGCTCGGATGGGTGGACGATTCCGTAGGTCTTGTTGAAGCCCTCCGACGCTCGGCCGTCGACGTGACGCTGCAAGCGCTGGTGTGGGTGGAAGCGGGCGATGTCGGCGCCGTGCACGTCGGTCTCCGAGGCGCCCTCGACCGCCCACTCGGCGACCGCGCGTGCGATCCCCGGCCCCTCCTTGATCCAGACCGCGGCGACCGACCAGAGGTTCTTCACCTCGGGCGTCTCGCCGAGGATTGGCATTCCGTCCGGGGTCAGCGAGAGCAGGCCGTTGATCGCGTGGCGGATGCCGGCGCCCTCGACGGTGAGGATCTCGGGCATCAGCTCGAGCGCCTGCTCCAGCTGCAGGTCGAAGTCCTCCGAGGTGAAGGGAAGCTCGGTGGGGGAGAGTGCGGACTCCTCGATCGAGGGGATCTCGTCCGGGTCCATGAGGATCGAGCGGTGCGCGTAGGAACCGACCTCCATATCGCTGCCGTTCTGCCGCTCGTACATGTTCGTGTCGACGTCGCGGACGATCGGGAAGAAGATCTCGCCCGGCGTCTCCTCGAAGAGCGGGATCGGGCCGACGCTGATCATCTGGTGGACGGCGGGCGTGAGGGGGATCGCGGCGCCGGCCATGCGCGCAATCCGCGGGCTCCAGACGCCGCAGCAGACGAAGACGTACTCGGTTTCGATCGGGCCTTTGTCGGTGTGCACCCGACGAACACGCCCGTTCTCGACGTCGATCCCCGTCACCTCGGTGCCCGCCGAGATCGTCAAAGCGCCGAGCGCCTGTGCGGACTCGCGCATCAGCGTGCCGGCGCGGAGCGAGTCGACGCAGCCGACCCCCGGCGTGTAGAAGCCGCCGAGGATGATCTCCTCGTTGATGAACGGAACGAGCTCTTTCACCTGCGCCGGCGTCAGCAGCTCCGACGGCTCGCCCCACGAGATCGAGGAGGTGATGCGCCGGTTGAACTCCTCCAGCCGCTCCTGCGTGCGCGCGACCTCGATCCCGCCGCTCGTGGTATGCACGCCCAGCTCGATGTACTGGTCGGTCGAGTCGCGTGTGAGCGCGGTCATCTCCTTCGAGTGGTCGACCGGGAAGATGAAGTTGGAGGCATGGCCGGTCGAGCCGCCCGGGTTCGGGAGCGCCCCTTTGTCGAGCAGCACGAGATCGCGCCAGCCGAGCCGCGCCAGGTGGTGAACCATGCTGTTGCCGACGATGCCGGCGCCGACGACGACCGCCTTCGCGCTCGAGGGGAAGTCAGTCATCGTCGAGCGATCCTACGAGTTGCTCGAGCTGCCGCTCCAGGCCACCGGTTCCGACCTCACGCACCTCGAGCCGCAGGCCCATGATCTCGGCCGCGTGCTGGGCCTGAACGAGCAGCTCCGGCGTCGGCTCCTGGGCGAGCCAGAGCACCCGCGTGTAGTTGGCGAAGTACGCGTCGCGCAGCTCGGGGAGGCGGAGCGGCCGGGCAACGCTCGCATCGAAGGTCTTGACGAGGAAGTCGGTCAAGAAGTAGGTGCCGGGCTCCTCGGCCAGCGCCTCGCGCACCTCGTCGCGGGCGAGCACGTCGTAGCAGTGATCTCCCTGAAGCCGCTCCGCGCCGTGGTCGCGCAGCACCTCGTCGAGCGCGCCGTAGGTGCCGCAGTCCGCGTAGGCGACCGCGAGCCGGTCGCAGTCGAGCAAGCGGAGCTCCGAGTCCACGGCCGCGGCGATCTGCTCAGGCCGGTTGTGCAGCTGCGGCGGCAGCGCGCGGATCTCGACGTCCCAGCCGCGGTCGAGCGCGATCCGGCGAACGTGGAGCGCAAGCGCCCCGCAAGCGACCACACCTGTTCTCATACGGGAAATGCCAGCTGGTCGACGAACAGGTCGTTGAAGTCCGCGCGGCCGGAGAGCTCGACGTACTCGACCTCCTCGACGATCGCCGCTGCTGCCGCGCGCTCCTGCATCGAGAGCGAGACGATCTTCGCTCCCTCGCCCGCGACGTTGCCCGCCGAGACAATGCGCGTCAGCGGCAGCTTCGGCACGAGCCCGATCTTCACCGCGCTCGCCGCCGAGAGATAGGAGCCGAACGAGCCCGCGAGCAGCACCTGGGCAATCTCCTCGGGCGCGATCCCGAGGTCGCGGCAGAGGAGGTTCCACCCGGTCGCAATCGACGCCTTGGCGACCTGCAGCTCGCGCACGTCGCGCTGGGAGAGATAGACCTCGTCGCTGAGGTGGAAGACGTTCTCCTCGCCGATCTTCCCGAACCGATCCGACTCCCCGAGGACGAAGCGGCCCGAGCGGTCGAGGAGCCCGGCGCCGACGAGCTCGGCGACGGCGTCCACGAGGCCCGAGCCGCACATTCCCTGCGGCTCGACGTCGCCGATCACCGTCAGCTCGACCTCGCCGTCGCGGATCTTCACGCCCTCGATCGCACCGTCCGCGGCGCGCATGCCGCACTTGATCTGCGCCGCCTCGAAGGCCGGTCCAGCAGGGGCGGCAGTGGCGAGCGCCCGCGCCGAGGAGCCAAGTGCGATCTCGCTGTTCGTGCCAACGTCGATGAAGAGCCGGATCCGGCGGTCGAGCGTGAGACCGGTCGCGAGCAGCCCCGCGACGATGTCGCCGCCGACATAGGCGCCCATCGCAGGGAACAGCACGGCCGGTGCGCGCTCGTGCACGCGGACGCCGAAGTCGGCCGCGGTGGCGGGCGGCAGCGTGGCCGCCGCCATCGTGAACGGCGCCATCGAAAGCGGCTCGGGGTCGATCCCGAGCGCGATCTGGATCATCGTCTGGTTGCCCGTGACCGAGACCTCGTAGATCTCGCCCGGCGATACACCGGCTTCCTCGCATACCTCCTGCGCGAGCTCGTCGAGCGTTTCGTGGGCACGGCTCTGCAGCAGCGCGAGCGCATCTGGGTCGAGCATCGTCGCGGAGACCCGCGAGATCACATCCGCGCCGAACGGCTGCTGCTTGTTCAGCTGCGATTGCACTGCGAGCGGCGAGCCGGTCTCGAGGTCGAGCAAGTTCGCGACGACGGTGGTCGTCCCGAGGTCGAACGCGATCGCGAAGGTCCGGCCGGTCGTGTCGCCGGGCTCGACGTCGAGCAGCAGGTCGTCGCAGAGGACGGCGGTCACCTTGAAGTCCGCGGCGCGCAGCGTGCCGCCGAGTGCGCGCACGACCTCGAGCGGCACCCGTAGCTCGACGTCGTCC
The DNA here is from genome assembly GCA_045403015.1 of Gaiellaceae bacterium. GTDB lineage: Bacteria > Actinomycetota > Thermoleophilia > Gaiellales > Gaiellaceae > Gaiellasilicea. The sequence goes on from JAXIPI010000037.1 coordinate 4,248, forward strand.
ATCGCCGCCAGCACGCGGTCGAGATCGGAAGCCTGGTCCTCGAGCGTCGGCGCCTCGAGCTCGAGGTAGCGCTTCTGGACAGCGGGCCGCAGGATCACGTGGCGGCCGACGCCGACGAGCGCCGCCTTCGGCCGCGAGGAGAGCGGCGGCACTTCGACGACGAGGTCTGCCTCCGCCGGCGCGCGGCAGGCGAGCCGCCAGCCCGCCTTCAGCTCCTCGATCGAGAACGCGCGCGGATCGACGGACGAGAGCGGCACCTTGCCGTCGATGACCCGCACCTTGCACTTCTTGCACGTGCCGTGCCCGCCGCACGTCGAGTCGATCGCGATCCCGTTCCAGCTCGCCGCGTCGAAGAGCGTCGTCCCGGCCGGGACCCGCGCCTCCTTGGCGACCGCGCCGCCATTGCCGGTCGGCTCGAAGCGCAGGAGGACGCGATCCTTCTGAGGCAGCACGGGCAGGATCTCGGCGGCGCTCATGACGCGGCGGCCGCCTGCTTCTCGCGGAACGATGCGATCCAGCGTGCGCCCCACTCGTCGCGGCCGAGCAGGAGGTCACCCGCCCGCACGGCGTCGACGCACTCCGGCGAGCGGGAGTCCATGATCGCGCTCGTCAGCCCGTGGCTCTGCGCGATCGAGAGGAATGCGCCGCCGAGCGTGCTCCGCCGCGGCAGGCCGAACGCCGTGTTCGAAGCGCCGCAGGTCGTGTTGACGCCGAGGTGCTCGCGGATCAGGGCGAGCGTCTCGACGAAGAGGGTGACCGCGTTCGGCAGCGCGCCGACGGGCATCGCGAGCGCGTCGATGACGACGTCCTCGGGCGGGATCCCGTAGTCGCCGGCAGCGGAGACGATCTTCTTCGCCACCGCCAGCCGTACCTCCGGCTCCATCGGGATGTCCTCGTCGTTCGCGAGCCCGATGACCGCGGCGCCGTGCTTGGCGACGAGCGGCAGGATCGCTTCCAGCCGTTCGTCCTCGCCGGTCACGGAGTTCACGAGCGCCTTGCCCTCGTAGGCCTCGAGGCCGGCCTCGAGCGCCTCGATCACCGAGGAGTCGAGGCAGAGCGGCAGGTCCGTCAGGCCCTGCACGATCCGAACCGCCTCACCCATCAGCGCGACCTCGTCGGCCAGCGGATCGCCGACGTTGACGTCGAGCATGTCCGCGCCGCCGGCCACCTGCTCGGGCACGTCGAGCTCGAGCTGCGAGAGATCGCCTGCCTGCAGCAGCGCCTGGAAGGCCTTGCGCCCGGTCGGGTTGATCCGCTCGCCGATGATGCAGAACGGCTGCTCCGGCCCGATGACGACGGTCCTCGACCGCGACTGGATGACGGTCTCCACTTAGGCCGGAACCGACGCCTGGCGCCGCTGCTCGATCAGGGTCTTTGCGAGCCGGACCGCGGTCGAGGCGTCCGCCGCGTAGCCGTCCGCGCCCACGGCGTCCGCGTACTCCTGCGTCACCGGCGCGCCGCCGACCATCACGATCACCTCGTCGCGCAGGCCGGACTTCTGGAGTGCGTTGATGTTCGCCTTGAACATCGGCATCGTCGTCGTGAGGAAGGCGGAGAAGCCGACGATGTCGGGCTTGTGCTCCACGATCTGCTCGACGAACCTCTCGGGCGCGACGTTGACGCCGAGGTCGATGACCGTGAAGCCCGCGCCCTCGAGCATGATGTTGACGAGGTTCTTGCCGATGTCGTGCACGTCGCCCTTGACCGTGCCCATCACGAACGTGCCCACCTGGCGGGCGCCTGTCTCGGCGAGGAGCGGGCGGAGGATGTCGAGCGCGCCCTGCATCGCCCGCGCGGCGATCAGCATCTCGGGAACGAAGTAGTCGCCCCGCTCGAAGCGCGCACCGACCTCCTCGAGCGAGGGGATAAGCGCGTCGTAGAGCATCGACTCGGGGTCCATGCCGTCTTCGAGCCCGCGCTCGACGAGCTCTCTCACTTCGGGCGCATCGCCGACGAGCGTGTGGTCGTAGAGCCCTTGGAGGATCTCGTCGTGCGTCATGCTGCACCTCGCTTGTCGTCTTGATGGCCGAGCTTGCGGGAGAGGGCGTCTGCGTGCTGGACAAGCCCAGGCGCGAGCTCCTCCAGGCGACCGCGTGTGAGGCGGATCGTCGGGCCGGAGATCGAGAGCGCCGCGATCGCGTTTCCGTCGCCGCCGAAGACGGGTGCGGCAAGAGCGGTCAGGCCGACCTCGAGCTCGTCGACGGCGGTCGCGTAGCCGCGCGCGCGAATGGCTGCCAGATCTTTGGGGTTGCCGTGCTCGGATGCCGCCGCACCCCAGGCGAGG
>JAXIPI010000283.1:0-4327 GCA_045403015.1 Gaiellaceae bacterium
AACCCCTGCGGCGGGTCGGCCTCGTACGGGAACGAGTCGGACGCCGCGACGTCGCCGGAGTTGACTCCGTCGCCGAGCGGGACCTTGTTCCCCTTGAGGAAGCCGGCCATGACCTGCTCCGCGATGTCGATCACGTCGTCGTTGAGCCGGCGGCCGTTCGGGAAGCCACCGTTGTCGCCTCCGATGACGCCCATGCGGCTGACCTTGCCCGCGGGGGTGACCGGGATCGAGTAGTTCAGCCGCAGCAGGTCCGCGACCGTGTTGCCGGTGAAGTTGAGGCCCTTGACGCCCGTGCCGAAGACGGCGACAAGGTCGTCGCGGTTCGTCTCGGGCGCGTTCAGCTTGTAGAGCTGGTTCATCAGCTTCGCGAGGATCGGCGTCAGCACCGGCCCCGCGTACTGCTTGTCGTTCACGGGCGCGGAGCGGTTCCACCGGTCCTTGAAGGGCGTCGGGACGACGACCTCGTTGACGAGCGGGTTGCCGAGCCGGGACACCTGCGTCCAGCCGCGGTGCAGCTTGCCGTCCACGGTGACATTCGGGCGCTCGGTCGAGGCGTAGATGCCGATCGTGCTGTTCGAGGCCTTCAGCTCGGAGATCGGGATCTGCAGAGCGATGGCATGCACGCCGTAGCCGGCGAAGAAGTCCTTGCCGCCGCCCATGTTCCCGATGCCCTTGCGGAAGCCGACGAGATCGAAGATCGCGCCGATGTCGCCGTAGAACGCGTCGTCGCGCTGGCCGGCGAAGATCGACAGGCCGTCCTTCTTGACGATCGTCTTGTCCACGAGGCTGTTGTAGTTCGGAGTCGAGCGCGGGCCGATGTTGTTCGGCGGCGTCTTCCCACGAGCGAACAGCTTCTTGTTCCGCCACATCGACCAGTTCTGGACGGTGTTGCCGAGGAACGCCGGCCCGGCCGTGCGGCCGAAGCGGAACTCGTAGACGAGGTCCGGCCGTGCGTCGCCGTTCCGGTCGATGTTGATCTTGTACTTCGCGTTCGGCGAGAACGTGTAGTAGTTCGGGCCGGCCGCGGGATCCTCTGCCGGGATCCAGTTGGAGACGATCGTCACGGTGTCCGGCTTGTCCGGGCTCCGAAACGCGTACAGGTCCGTGTTGTCCGCGCTCGGATCTTCCGAGATCAGCGGCGCCTCACGGTGACTCGATGCGGTACCGGCGCTCGGGCTCGAGCCGACGACTGCCGCAGCGAGTGCGGCAAATACGACGGTGGCCAGGGCGGCGGTCGCCAGTGCTGCTTTCTTCATCTTCCCACGCTCCTCCGTGGTCGGGTTACGGCGCTGGTTCGGCCGCCACCCCAGACCGGTTCAATCGACGGTTCGATCGATTTTTCGACGTGCTTCTGGACCGAACCGATCGGCGTTTTCGGACGAATGTGGGTCGTGCTGACCTGCGTCCTACCTGTGGCCGCGATAGGCTCGACCCCCGAGCCGATGCGCCTCCGCCGCGACCTCGCCCACCTCTCCGACGAAGCGCTGGTAGCGCTTATCGCCAGGTCGGACGAGTCTGCGCTGGCCGAGCTCTACGACCGGATCGGCGGCACCGCGTACGGGCTCGCGTACCGCGTGCTCCGCGACGAGGCGCTCGCCGAAGACGCCGTGCAGGAAGCGTTCCTCGGGCTCTGGCGGAGCGCCGGCTCGTTCATCCCCGAGCGGGCAAAGGCTTCGACCTGGATCCTGACGCTCGTACATCGACGTGCGGTCGATCTTGTGCGGCGGGAGCAGAGGCGGCGCGCGGAACCGCTCGAAGGAGCGCCCGAGCCCAGTGAGGGCTCGGCGGAGGAGGCGGCGTGGCTGCGGCTCGATCGGGAACGGGTGCAGACCGCGCTCCGGTCGCTGCCCGATCAGCAGCGCGAGGCGATCGAGCTCGCCTACTACGGCGGCTACACGCAATCGGAGCTGGCAGAGCGTCTCGGGCAACCAATCGGCACGATCAAGAGCAGAATGTTTTCCGGGCTCGCGCGCCTGCGTGAGCTTCTGGACGAGGAAGTGGAGACGTCGTGGACCTACACGAACTGACTGCCGGCTACGCGCTCGACGCGCTCGACGCCGACGAGTGCGAGCGCTACGAGGCGCACCTCGCGTCGTGCGACCGCTGCCGCGAAGAGCTGCAAGGGTTCTGGCAGGTCTCCGCGGCGCTCGGCCGGGCGGCCGGCGGCCCTCAGCCACCCGCTTCTCTCCGAGCGAGGATTCTCGAACAGGCCCGCAGCGAACGGCCGAACGTCGTCCCGCTGCGCCGCCGGTTCACGCTGCCCGTGCTGGCGTCGGCGGCCGCTGTTGCGGCCGTGGCGGCGATCGCCGCCGGAGTCTGGGGTGTCGGGCTCTCCCGCGACCTGAACGACGCGAACGATCAGCTCGCGATACTCGGCGATCCGAAGGCACAAAGCTTCAAGAGCGCGAAGGGCGAGGCGGAGCTCGTCGTGGGCCAGGATGGAGAGGCAGCGCTCGTCGTGCGGGAACTCCCGCTCGCCCCTGAGGGCAAGGACTACGAGATCTGGGTCTTCGAGGACGGCGTGCCGCAGCGCGCGGGCCTCTTCGAGGGGCCTGGTGTCGCGACCCTGACCCGGCCGGTCGAGCCCGGCCAGATGGTTGCGGTCACGCTGGAGCCGAACGGCGGCCTCGATGCCCCGTCGGGCGCGCCGCTCTTCACCGCCTCCTCCGCCTGACACGTCGGCACTGACTCGTGAGGAAGCCGTGACGGATGCGTTCCGATTGCGTCCGTACACTCGTTCGGATGAGCTTGCTCAGGCCCGCGCTTCGGCGCATGTTCGGATTTGACGACTTCCGGCCTGGCCAGGAGGCCGTCGTTCGCGCCGCAGTCGAGGGTCGCGACACGCTCGCGCTGATGCCCACCGGTTCGGGCAAGTCGCTCACCTACCAGCTCGCGGCGATGCTGCGGCCGACTCCGACGCTCGTCTTGAGCCCGCTGATCGCGCTGATGAAGGATCAGGTCGACAAGCTGCCGCCCGAGGTCGCGGCCCAGTCGACGCTGATCAACTCCTCGCTCGACCCCGAGGAGGCCGCGGCGCGGCTGCGCGGCGTCTCGGAAGGCCGCTACCGGATGCTCTACGTCGCACCCGAGCGGCTCCGCTCGCGAAGCTTCCTCGACGCGATCTCCCACATCGACATCGGCCTCGTCGTGATCGACGAGGTGCACTGCGTCAGCATGTGGGGGCACGACTTCCGGCCCGATTACCTCTTCATCCGCCGCGCGCTCGACGCGCTGAGCCGTGGAAAACCGGGCACGCCAGCGATCCTCGGCATGACGGCGACTGCGACGCCGGCGACGGAGCGGGAGATCGCGGTCGCTCTCGGCCGCGAACCGGAGATCGTCCGCACGAGCGTCGTCCGGCCGAATCTCCGCTACGACGTCGAGATCGTCGACGGCGAGGAGGCGCGCCTGCGGACGCTCGTCCGCCGGCTGCGAGAGCTGCACGACGCGTCGGCGATCGTCTACGCGCGCTCCCGCCGCAGCTGCGAGAGCCTCGCACGTACGCTGCGCGCCCACGACCTGGCTGCCGTCCACTACCACGCCGGGCTCGAGCCGGCCGAGCGCGCCGCGGCGCAGGAGGCGTTCATCGAAGGCCGGATCCAGACGGTTGTCGCGACGACCGCGTTCGGGATGGGGATCGACAAGCCGGACATCCGACTCGTGGCGCTCTACAACTACCCCGAGTCGCTCGAGAGCTACGTGCAGATGGTCGGTCGCGCGGGCCGCGACGGCCGCGCTTCGGACACGCTCCTGCTCGCGAGCCGGGCCGACGCGCAGCAGCTGCGCCGGTTCGCGCGCTCGGACATCCCAACGGTCGACGACCTCCGCTCGGTCTACGCGCGGCTGCGCGGCCGCTCGGAAGTGTCGCCGGAGGAGCTCGGCGACGAGCCCGATCCGCGCGTCCTTGTAGGAATGCTCGAGCAGGTCGGGCTGGTGCGCCGTGGCTTCGACGCGGGCCGGGCGATGCAGATCGAGGTGCCGGACCCGCCCGCCGACTCGGCTGCGCGAATCGACGCGCTCCTTGCTCGCTACGAGCGGGAGGCGCTCGCCCGCACCGACCGGCTCGTGCACTTCGCCGAAGCGAGCACCTGCCGGCACCGACAGGTGGCCGAGCACTTCGGAGAAACGCTCGACGAGGGCTGCGGGATGTGCGACGTCTGCTCGCCGCTGACTGGCCCCGTCGACGAGCCGACAGCCGTCGCGCCGCTGCCGGAGGACGTCGCAGGAGCAATCCATCGTGCCGCGCTCGACCTGCGCTGGCCGCTCGGTCGCACCGGTCTGGCAGCGATGCTCCGTGGCTCGATGAGCGCGCCGCGCTCCGCGCAGC
>JAXIPI010000332.1:0-13727 GCA_045403015.1 Gaiellaceae bacterium
CGATCACGGGCACGACGTCCCAGCCGCGGCCGATCGCGCGGCCCAACGCCTCCGTTGCCGGCAGCTCGAGGAAGTCGGAGACGACGAAGACGAAGCTGCCGGTCGTGAGGCCGGACCCGCGCACGAGCCCGAGAAAACGCAGGGCGACCTCGACATTGTCGGCCGGAGCGTCGAAGCGGTCGTCGAGATACGCGACGGTCGTCTCCACGAGATCCGAGCGCCAGCCGCTCGACTGGGCACTGGGCGGGCGCCAGAAGGGCTGTCCGGCGTTCGAACCGTCGTGACCGCCGTAGTCGAGGTAACCCACAAGGGCGCGCTGGTTCACGGCACTCGCCGCGATCAGCCTCGTGCACCAGGCGACAGCGTCGGGCTTGTGCAACCAGGGGAGCTCGGAGGGGAAGAGCCCCATCTCCGGCCGCCGGTCGCAGACGATGACGACCCGGGGCATCTCCTCGGCGTACTTGTCCCGGACGATGAACTCGTCGCTCGCGCGCACCGCGGAAAGCCGGGCCGACGCCTTCCAGTCGATCGCGTGGATGTGGTCGCCGGGCTCGTACGGGCGGGATCCGGCGACGTCGAAACCGCTGCCGCGGCGAATGCTCGTGTGGCCCCCGAACGACGACCCGAGCAGGCGCAGGCGCGGGGGCAGCGGGACCGTGCCGATTGAACCGGCGACCCCCGTCATCGACTACGCTGGCGCGCCGAGAACCTGGAGCTCGTACTCCGCGTCGGTCTCCGGGCGCGGAGCGCGCTCGAAGCACGCGTCGCGGAACCGCTCGAGCGCTTGCGTTTCGCCCGTGCTGCGTGCTTCCGCAAGGAAGGCCGGAGTGAAGAGGATGCGGTGCCCGAGCACGGGAATGAAGAGCGTCTCGACATCAGCCGGCCAGACGAAGTCCCGTCCGTGCATCAGCGCCCAGGCCCGCGAGACGCGCTCGAGCGCGAGGCTCGCGCGCACCGACGCGCCCAGTGCCGTCTCCTCGAGGTCGCGGCTCGCCTGCACGAGCTCGACGATCCAACGCAGGATCACGGGATCCAGGTAGACGTCCTCGATCGCGTGCTGAAGCTCCCGCACCTCGTCGATCGAGACCACCGGCCGCAGCCGGGCAAGAGGATGTTCCTCGCGCTGGCCCTGGACGATCTGCATCTCCTCGTCGACGGTCGGGTAGCCGAGCTCGGTCTTGAGGAAGAAGCGGTCGAGCTGGGCCTCGGGCAGCCGGAACGTGCCCTCCTGCTCGATCGGGTTCTCCGTCGCCATCAGCAGGAAGGGATCCGGGAGCTCATGGGTGACGCCGTCGACCGTGACCTGGTGCTCCGCCATCGCCTCGAGGAGTGCGGACTGCGTCTTCGGCATCGCCCGGTTGATCTCGTCGACGAGCAGCATGTGACCGAACACCGGGCCCGGATGGAACTCGAACTCACGCGTCTGCTGGTTGAACACGGAGAGACCGGTGACGTCGGTCGGCTGGAGGTCAGGCGTGCACTGCACCCGCGATGCGGTAGCGCCCTCGATCGAGCCCGCGAGTGAACGGGCAAGCACCGTCTTCGCGGTCCCGGGAACGTCCTCGAAGAGCACGTGGCCGCGGCATGCGAGTGCTGCCAACACGAGCTTGATCCGCTCCTTCTTCCCGTGTACCACGGTCTCGATGTTGGCAAGCAGGCGCTCTGTCGTCGACATCGCCCGCTGGAAGCGCTCGCTCGGCTGTTGCGGCGCGTCCTTCCTCTCTGCCTCCAACATGACCTCCTGTTTCTCCTGGCGGCGGGGGTTCACGTGAGGGTATCTCAGTCAGCCTTCGCCAAGGCCGTAGGCGATCAGCTCGGCGACGGGCCGGGCGAAGTCACGGTGCCGTGCCCCGGCCGCGACGAGCAGCATGTCGCCGGTCACGGCGGGACAGGCGTTGATCCCGGCCCGCGCCCGCGCCGACCAGACGACGCGCCCTGACTCTGCCGACAGCGCCCATACGCGCCCGTCGAACGTGGGTGCGAAGACAACGTCCTGCGAGACGGTCGCGCAACCGAACAGAGGCGAGTCGAACCGTCGCGACCAGCGTGTCTTCCCCGTCGCGGCTTCGAGCGCGTACAGCACACCGTTGCCCGACTCGGGCGCGCGCTGGAGGACGCTGAACGACTTCACGGCGCTCTCGCGCATGCACAGGTCGACGACCGGCACGAACAACGCCCCATCGGCATACGCCATCGGCGTCAGGACGCCGCCGAAGAGTCCCGGACAGACGGTGACCGGCCGCGCAGGAAGCGGGCCCGTGTCGTTGCGGTGTGTCCCGACCGGCTGCTCCCACAGCCGCTTGCGCGAGCTTCGGTCCCACGCGATCACACGGGCCGCCTTCCCCGCTCCGAAGACCACCTCGCGCCCCGAGTCGTCCAACCGCGCGAGGATCGGAGAGAGCTGGAAGTCGTAGTCGCGCACGTCGTGGCGTAGAACCTGGTCGTACCAGAGAAGCTTCCCGGTCGTTCCCTCGAGCACGACGAGCGAGTCGGTGTAGAGCGTGCTGCCCCGGAACCAGCCGCCGTTCGGGAACCTCGCGGAGCCGCCCCACGGCCCGGGGTTCGAGATGCCCGCGTACACGTTGCCCTCGTCGTCGATCGAGAGGGGATTCCACGACCCACCTCCACCGGCGAACGGGTGGGGCCACGGCTCCTTGATCGTGTCGAACTTCCACACGCGCCGGCCCGTCTCCGCGTCGAGGGCGTAGAGGGCACCGCGGCCGCCGGGCGCAAAGCCGACGGTGCTCAGGTAGACGCGGCCGTCATCGACGACCGGTGCGATGCCGACGAACTGCTCGTTCGCGTCGGCGAGCCGCCGGCTCCACAGACGCTCGCCCGTGTCCGCCCGGAGAGCGATTGCCGTCGTGTCCGTGGCGGCGAACACGCGTCCGTTTGCGACGGCGACCCCGTTCGGGCCGTCGTTCGGCGCCGCATACCTCCGCGACCACCGCATGGCGCCGCTCCCGCGGTCGATCGCGAACACGCTCGACTTCGAGTCCTGGATGTAGACCGTGTCTCCGACGACGACGGGTGTTGCGGTGAGCAGGCCGAAGTCGGTGCCTCTCCCAGGGAAGCGGAAGCGCCAGCGCACGGCGAGACGGCCCGCGTTCTCCGCGTCGATCTGGGCGCCCGCCGCGGCACGCGTGCTCGCGAGGTCGGCGTTCGCCGAGTGCCAGTCGCCGTCGTCGGAGGCGCCGCATCCGGCTCCGAGCAGAACGAGTGCGAGGAGGACGAACGCGCCCCGCAGGGCTCAGACGACCCGGAAGAAGCCGGTGTGCTTCGCGCCCGAAGAGTTCAGGACTACGCGGAAGGGGTACTTGCCGCGGGTCTCGAAGGACGCCTTGATGACGGCCCTCCCGCCGGGCCGGATCTTGCCCGTCCGAAGCCCGCCGATGTCCACGCTGTGAGGCTTCTTGCCGGTGTTTCGAATCACGAAGTGGCCACCCCAGCCGCGCCTCGCGGTGAGCCGCGACATGGTGATCGTGGAGTCGGTCAACGTCACCTTGATCGTGATCTGGACCGCCGGCTCGGTCGTGGCGGTGCTCGTCGGCACAACGATCGCCGTCAGCGCTGCGACAGTAGCCAGGCCCAGCAGGAGCTTGGTTCTCATCGTGACCCTTCGGACACTTGCGTGGACAACAAGAATATCAGCACCGAAGGCGACGGAGGGCCGGCCGCGGGTGGCGGACCCCCCGTCCCCAGCGGTGTGCTACTTGGACTTGAAGAAGCCGGACATGCCCAGCTGGACATGGCGCGGCACGGTGCACACGAACCGGAACGACCCCTTCTTCTTGAAGGTGACCTTGAACTTCGCCGTCTTCCCCTTTGCCAGGTACGGCGTGCCGCCCTTGACGCCACTGGCGAAGTCGAAGTCGTGAGCCGTGTTGCCCTTGTTGGTCACCTTGAACGTGACCACGCTGCCCTTCGGAACGCTCAGCCTGGACAGCTTGAACTTGAAGTCCAGCGCCGTCACGTTGACCGTGATCGCCGCGTTTGTCGCGCTTGTCGCTTTTGGCGCCGCGAAGACACCGCTCGCGGCGAGGCCGGCTGCCGATATCGCTACGACCGCGAGCGTGATCGCAATTCGTCTCATGTGACCCTCCTCGTCATGGATTTCTCAGAACAGTTTGGCAGAACAGCGGAAGGCGGCCCGGGAGGCCGCCTTCCGCTTTTGCCTGATCGTGCCTAGCCGGGAATTGCGAACGCGTAGAACGTCGAGCCATAGAAGGGCTTGGTACCGCCGAAGATCGAGGCGATGCCGTTACCCCCGGCGAAGACGGCGACATACTGCTTGCCGTTCGCCGTGTACGTCACCGGCGGCGCGTTGACGCCGGCCTTCAGCTTCGGCGACGTCCAGAGGAGCTTCCCGTTCTTCGCGTCGTACGCTTTGAGGAAGCCCTCGTTCGTGCCGACGAAGACGAGTCCGCCCGCTGTGGTCGTCACGCCGCTGTAGCAAATCGACGGCCACTTCACCTGCCAGGCGATGCGGTTGTTGCGCATGTTCATCGCCACGACGCGACCAATCGACGGCACGCTGACGGCCCCGCCACCCGGGGTGAGGCCCTCGATCTGGGAGAAGTCACCGAGCGCCTGCAGCTTCTGCTTGGCGGCCGGGATGGCGCGCCACGGTCCCTCGGTGTCCTTGGAGCAGATGTACATGTAGCCCGTGTCCGGGCTATATGCGGACGGCGGCCAGTTCGCCCCGCCGAGCGCGCCCGGCGCGAACGCGGTGAACTGCTTGTGGTCGTACGGCGTGTAGATGCACCCGACCTTGTACGGCTTCTTGTCCGGCGCGAGCTTGCCCTTGTAGGCCGAGGCCGTCGCGCACTGCTTCGAGAACGCGTCCCCGACCGGATACGGCTGTGTCGGGTAGGTGTGGGCGGTGGCGAGCTGCGGCACCTTCTTCTCGTTAATGCCGATCAGCGGCTTGCCGTTCCTGCGGTCCAGGATGTAGACCCACCCCGTCTTGCCGGCCTCGGCGATGCCCTTCTTCCCGTTCAGGTCGAAGAGGATGGTCGGGTTGGTGGCGTCGTAGTCCCAGATGTCGTGATGCGTCAGCTGGAAGTACCAGCGCAGCTTCCCGGTCCTTACGTTGAGCGCCAGCACGGAGTCCGTGAAGAGCTCCTTCCCGGGGCCCCGGATGATGCCGGAGTACGGGATCGGGTTTCCGACCACGAGGTACATCAGGCCGAGCTGAGGATCGATCGTCGGCGTGTTCCACATCGCGCCGCCGCCGAGGAAGGCCTTCTTCTTCGGCCACGTAAAGCCGCCCAGATCGGCGTTCGTCTTCGGAATCACGTAGAAGCGCCAGATCTCCTTGCCGGTCTTCGCGTTCAGCGCAACCACGAAACCGCGGGAGCCGGAGTCACCGCCCGAGGTGCCGGTGATCACCATCCCGTTGTAGTACGTCGGCGCGTTCGTGAAGTAGTAGCCGTCCTTGTAGTCCGCGATCGTCTTCTTCCAGACGACGCGTCCCGTGGACTGGTCGAGGGCGGAGATGGTCGCGTCGCCGAGGCCGATGTACACCTTGCCCTCGCCCTGCGCGACGCCGCGGCTCGGGAGCAGCGGGGTCAGGCCCTTGGGGAACTTGGCGCGGTGGGTCCAGATCCGCTCGCCGGTGCCGGCGTCGAGTGACCACACGTTCCCGTTGGCGTCGGGCATGTACATCGTGCCCTGATAGATGACGGGCTGCTGCTCGGCGAAGACGCCGAGCGGACCCGGCTTCACCTTGAGGCCCGGGATGACGAGATTCTTCGTCCACGCGACCTTGAGTTGCTTGACGTTCGAGGTGTTGACCGTCGCGAGCGATGAATAGCGCTGGTTGTAGACGTTTCCGTTCCACCCCAGCCAGTCGTCGCCCGAGGCGGCGATCAAATCGCTTGCGGTGAACGCCGGAGACGGAACAGGGGCTGCCTTGTTCCCAGCCGAGGCGATGAGAAGACCAATCGCGAGACTGCCGACGGCGACGATGGCGATGAGCACAGGCATGCGGCGCGGTTTCACTGACCCTCCTTCAGTTCACTGACGATGCACACGTTGCGATTCGACTATCGCACTCCGTTCGAGCCGCCGCAAGGGCTTGAACAACCCGATGGATTCCAGTCAGCGAGAAAAGAGTCCAGCTGGGAGATCAAACGCCGGTCGACTTCAACGGCCGAAGACGCTCCAGGCGAGAAGGGCGACGCCGCCCACCGCGATCACGATTCCGGCCGTCACGCCGTTCAGCGCTGCGACGAGGCCGACGGCAAGCGCGGCGGCGCCGAGAGAGGCAACACCGAGGCGACCAAGGCCGGGCGGCATCAGCCGAGAGTTGCGATGCGTTCGAGCAGGAGCTCGAAGAAGGCGGCCGCTTGGATCTCCAGGCCGACCTGCGCGTTCGGCTCGCGGTCCGTACGGTGCCAGTGGTCGACAACGGTTCGGCCGCGGCAGAGATCTGACTCCGTCTCGACCTCGACGTTGAGATGCTCGGTGTGGACGATGCCTGGGCGAAGAACGTGCGCCATGGCCACCGCATCGTGGATCGGGGCGCCGTCCCAGCCGTACGTCCGTGCGTGGTACTGCTTGAAGAACTCGACGAGATCGGCGACGAAGGTGCCCGCGCGGCCGGCCCGCCGGAAACGCTCGGACCACGCGGGTGTCAGAAGCGCGGCGTGGGTGACATCGAGCCCGATCATGGTCACGTCCATGCCGGAGTGGAAGACACGCTGCGCAGCTTCGGGATCCGCCCAGATGTTGAACTCCGCCGCCGGGGTCATGTTCCCCTCTCCGACGGCACCGCCCATCAGCACGATCCGGGCCGGCCGCATCCCCTGGTCGAGCGCGAGCGCGACGTTCGTCAGCGGGCCGATCGGCACCAGCACGGTCTCCGGCGTCACGTGCTCCACGAGGAAGTCGACGGCATGCTGGGCGATGGGCTCCGAGGCGCGCTGCGGGAGCTCAGGCCCGTCCAGCCCACTCTCGCCGTGGACGTGCGCGGCGACATGCGGCTCGCGCACGAGCGGGCGGTCCGCTCCCATCGCGACCGGCACATCCTCCCTTCCCACGAGCGCGAGCACGCGGAGCGCGTTGTCCGTCGTCTTGTCCAGCGTCTGGTTCCCGTGCACGGTCGTCACGCCGACGAGCTCGATCTCCGGGCTCGCCAACGCGAGCAGAAGCGCGATCGCATCGTCGTGCCCCGGGTCGCAGTCGATGATGACCGGAGTCACGCGGTCAGTATCTCGTCTACTTCGGCCGCGGTTGGCAGCGACGGTTGCGCGCCGAATCGTGAGGCGGCCAGCGCACCGGCGGCGCATGCCCTGCGCAAGGCGTCCTCGTGCGTCCGGCCCTCGAGCAGCGAGACGAGCAGACAGGCCGTGAACGCGTCTCCGGCGGCGGTGCCGTCCACCGCCTCGACGCGCGGCGGCTCGGCCCGCGCGATCTCCTCACCTTCCTGGAGCAGCACCGCGCCCTCCGCGCCGAGCGTGAGCGCAACGAGGCCGTCGCGCCGCTTGAGGACTTCGAGCTCGTAGCGGTTGACGACGGTGAGGTCGGCATCGACGTCGATCGGACGTGCGGGTGCCGCGTTGAGGCAGAAGAGCCCAGACGCCTGCTCCCAGGCTGCGATCACCGCGGCGTCCGGGAGCTCGAGCTGCGTCAGCACGGCGTCGGCCGCGGCGAGCTCGAAGGTGCGCACCTCCGCGTTTGCACCCGGGGCAACAGCGATCTGGTTCTCGCCCTCGGCGTCGACGAGGATCACCGCGACTCCCGTCGGTGCGTCGACCCGGACGGCGTCAACGGTCAACCGCTCCTCCTGCGGCAGCGCCTCGGTCGCGAAGAGGTCGTCGCCGACCGAGCAGACGAGCGTCACGTCGGCTCCCAGCCGCGCGCACGCGACCGCCTGGTTGGCGCCCTTGCCGCCGGGGACGCGCCGGAACACGGCGTCCGTGACCGTCTCGCCCGGCCGCGGCAGCCGCTCGACCTGGGCGACGAGGTCGAGGTTGACCGACCCGACGACTGTGATCGAGGGACTCATGCGACTTTGTGTTCCTGTAACACAAGCGGCCTTTGGAGCACGGAACGATGCGGGTTGCGCTTGTGTTCCTGTAACACAAGCTCAGGCAGCGAGGGCCCGCAGGTCGTCCACGGTCGAGCCGAGCAAGGTGTCGCGGAGGTCGAAGAGGCCTGCCCAGAGCGAGGACGCATCCGGCGGGGCGTCGAGCCGCGCCGCGTCGGAGAGACCCTGGAGGGCACGGACGAGGACGGCCAGCTCGAGGTAGGCGGCGGCGACGCGGGTCGGGCTGGCCTGCACCCCGGCGCGCGAGAGCACTGCTTTCCACTCGACGAGCTCGCCTGCGCCGGGGCCGGTGTACCAGGAGCGGCCTTCGGCCTGATCGGCCTCGAGCTCGAGGAGGTAGCGGCCGAGTGGGACGTCGAGGCCGGCGAGCGCAGTCTCGACCCGGTCGGCGGCATGCCGAAGCGCAGCCTCGCGCCCGCCCGGCGTCGGCGGTTGGGCGTCGCCCCTCCCCCAGCGCTCGAGCAGCCGGCAGAACGCCAGCGCTGCGGCCTCGCAGGCGCGGAGCTGGCCGATCAGGCGCCTTGCGGTGAGGTCGCTCGCTGCGTGCCCGACGAGAACGTCCGGCCAATCAGTCATCAGACTTCGATCACCACAGGGAGAATCATCGGCCGTCGGCGCGTTCTGTCGTAGATCAATTGCCCGACGGCGTCGTGCAGGTGCTCCTGCAGAAGTTTGATCTCAGTGATGTCGTCGGCCGCCATGTCCTCAAGCACTCGGGCGGCCTCGTCTCGGAGCTCGTCGATCAGGTCCTCGGAGTCGCCGAAGCCGCGCGCGATCAGCTCGGGCGGCGCGGTCGAGCCGCCGTTCGTGCTGGCGAGCGTGGTGACGATGATCAGCACGCCATCCTCGGAGAGCCGGCGCCGGTCGCGCAGGGCGACGTCTCGGACATCTCCCACACCAAGGCCGTCCACGAACGTGACCCCGGCCTCGATCCGGTCGACGATTCGCGGCGTCTTCCCGGGCTCGAGCTCGACGACCGAGCCGTTCTCCGCGATGATGATCGCGTCCGCCGGCACGCCGGACTCGAGTGACAGCTGGCCGTGCGCCGCGAGCATCCGGTACTCGCCATGCACCGGCATCACCGCGCGCGGGCGCAGCAGCGAAAGCATCGTCCGCATCTCCTCCGAGCACGCGTGACCGGAGACGTGGACCGGCGCGATCTCCTGGTGCAGCACCTCGGCACCCGCCTTCGCGAGCCGGTTGATCGAGTCGTGGACTCGCAACTCGTTCCCCGGAACCGGCTTCGCCGAGAGGATCACGGTGTCACCACGTTCGATCGAGACGGACGGGTGGTCGTTATAGGCGATGCGCGTCAGCGCGGACATCGGCTCGCCCTGGCTCCCCGTGCAGAGGATCATCACCTGGCCCGGCGGCAGCTCCATCGCTTCTTGCTGCTTGATCAGAATGTGCTCCGGCACGTCGAGGTAGCCGAGCTGGCGCGCGATGTTGAGGTTCTTGCGCATCGAGCGGCCGACGATGGCGACCTTCCGGCCGACCTGAATGGCAACGTCGATTGCCTGCTGCATCCGGTGGACGTTCGAGGCGAAGGAGACGACGAGGATCCGGCCCTTCCGCAGCGGAATCAGCGTGCGGAACGCCTCGCCGACGAGCCGTTCAGAGCCGGTCATCCCCGGCCGCTCGGCGTTCGTCGAATCGCCGAGCATCAGGTCGACACCGATGTTCCCGAGCTCCGCCAGTCGCCCAACGTCGGTCTTGAGGCCGTCCACGGGCGTGTGGTCGAGCTTCCAGTCGCCGGTGTGAACGACCCGGCCGGCGGCCGTCTCCAGCACGACCGCGACGCAGTCCGGAATCGAGTGCGCCACGCGGACGAAGTCCAGCGTGAACGAGCCGACTTGGATCGATTTCCCCGTCTCGGCTTCCTCCAGCTGGGTCGAGGCCGTTAAGCCGTGCTCGTCGAGCTTCGACTTGATCAGGCCGAGCGTCAGCTTCGTCGCGATCACCTTGTCGCAGTCCACCTCGCGCAGCAGATAGGGAAGCCCACCGACGTGGTCTTCGTGCCCGTGCGTGAGGACGACCGCGTTGACGCGGCGGTCGCGCAGGTAGCCGATGTCCGGCAGGACGAGGTCGACGCCAAGATGCTCGTCCCGGGGGAAAGCGAGGCCCGCGTCGACGACGACGATCTCGTCGCCGTGCTCGTAGACCGTCATGTTCTTGCCGACCTCGCCGAGGCCGCCCAAAGGGATGATCCGCAGGGTCACGCGCGGGAGTGTACGCGCGGGTTACGCGACGGCGGGCTGGAGCAGGCCGAGCCGGAACAGGCAGTCGCGAACGCGGTCGCGTTCGTCGTCGTTGGCTTCGACGAGCGGCAGCCGGTGCCCGCCGACCTCGTGCCCGAGCAGATTCAGAGCGGCTTTGATCGCGATCGGGTTGCCGACGACTCGCAGAAGCTCGATCGAGGGGAGCAGCTCGCGGTTGAGCTCCCGGGCCGCCTCATGCTCCCCCGCCTTCCAAAGCCGGACGAGCTCTTTCACCTGCGGCCCGACGACATGCGTGTGCACGCAGATACCGCCGACGCCGCCGAGCTCAAGGAAGGGCAGGATCAGATCGTCGTCGCCGGCGTAGAGGTCGAGACCGGTCTCCACGACATGCTTCGCCTCCGCGAGGTCGTCGTAGGCCTGCTTGACCGCGCTGACGTTCTCGATCTCGGCGAGCCGCGAGATCGTCTTGGGCTCGATGTTGATCACGACCCGGCTCGGGATGTTGTAGACGACGATCGGTTTGTCGGTGGCCGCTGCGACCGCCTCGAAGTGGGCCACGATGCCGCGCTGCGGTGGCTTCGAGTAGTAGGGCGTGACGACGAGGAAGGCATCGACCCCGAGTTCGTGCGCCTGCTCGGTCAGGTGGATCGAGTGACGGGTGTCGTAGGTGCCGGTGCCCGCGACGACGGTCGCCCGGTCGCCCACCTCGTCGAGCGCCGCGGCGTAGAGCTCGAGACGCTCCTCGTCGGAGAGCGTCGGAGCCTCCCCTGTCGTGCCGGTGACGACGAGACCGTCGGAGCCGTTGTCGACAAGGTGCCGCGCCAGCCCACGGAAGCTCTCCAGGTCGGCGGCGCCGTCACGCTTGAACGGCGTCACGATCGCGGTCAGGACCTCGCCCAGCACGTCCGGATCATACCCGGCTGCCGTCACCCTTTTCGGGACGCTTTTGCGCAGACGGGGGATCTTCGGCGGACACCCCCTCGAACGGGGGAGCGCAAAACCCATACACACCCCGAAGCTGACCCGTGGTTGGTCATGCGGCCCGCCCACTTACGGCGGACAACTGAAGGGGTTTCATGCGGCTCGGCTCTCGTCTCATCATCTCGGTTGCAGCGCTTGCGCTGCTCGCGGCAGGTCCGGCCAACGCGGCCACGAAGATCCCCGACTCGCTGCAGGTTCGCATGGCGCAGAACCCATTCGCTCCGCTCGCCGTGATCGTGCTGGGTGAGCCCGGCAGCTCGTCGCTCTCCGTGAGTGACGCCGTCACCAAGAGCTCGACCAAGACGCTGAAGCTGAAGAAGCTCGGTGCGGTCCCGGCCGTCGCTGTTCAGCTCACGGCGGCTGACATCACGCGCCTCTCCTTGCAGCCCGGATTGCTCTCGATCACCGAGGACGCACCGATGGCCTCGGCGGGCTACAGCAACCCGCAGCGCTGGCCAGCCGCTTCCGGGCTCGCGAAGCTCTGGTCCGACGTCGAGAAGGTCGGTGCCAAGCCGCCGGCGATCGCCGTCGTCGACACGGGTGTCGACGCCAGCCGGGCCGACTTCGGCGGCCGCGTCATCTCGCAGGTAACGCTTACCTCACTTACGGGCAACTCCGCCGGCGACGGCAGTGGCCACGGCACGTTCGTCGCCGGGCTCGCCGCGGGCTCCGCGCAGGTCTACGCGGGCGCTGCCCCGGCCGCGCCGATCGTCTCGATCGACGTCGCCGACGACAAGGGCATGTCGATGACGAGCGACGTGATCGCGGCCGTCGACTGGATCCTCGCCAACAAGGCCGCCAACGGCATCCGGGTCGCCAACTTCTCCCTCCACTCTTCGGTCCCGAGCTCGTTCGCTTACGACCCGCTGGCGATGGCGGTCGAGCGTCTCTGGCTCTCCGGCGTCGTTGTGGTGACCGCCGCCGGCAACTACGCTTCGAACGGAGCCGCAAGCGGTATCCGTTATGCACCCGCGAACGACCCGTTCGTGATCACCGTCGGCGCCGCGGACATCGGCAGCACGGTGGCGACCGCCGACGACGTCGCGGCCCCCTGGTCGGCACACGGCTTCACGCTCGACGGCTTCGCGAAGCCCGAGCTCGGAGCTCCCGGCCGCTACCTCGTCGCGCCTGTTTCGGCCGGCGCCAGGCTCGCAGTCGAACGTCCCGGAAGCATCGTCAAGCCGGGTTACATGCGGCTCTCGGGCACCTCTTTCGCCGCCCCACTCGTCGCCGGCGCAGCCGCTCAGCTCCTCGCACTCCATCCGGCCTGGACGCCGGATCAGGTCAAGGGTGCGCTGATGGTCTCCGCCGCAAGGACGAACGCCGGTCTCGCGCTTGGTCTCGGGGAGCTCGACGCTTTCGCGGCCGTGAGCATCCAGGCTCCGCCGAATCCGAACGCCTCGCTTCTTCGCTTCGTCGCCAACGGCGGCTTTGACGCCGCGGGCTGGACGGCGGCGGTACGCAACGAGCCTGCCTGGGACGCCGCATCGTGGTCGAGCGCCTCGTGGACCTCCGCCTCCTGGAGCTCCGCCTCGTGGACGAGCTCGCTCTCGGAGCTCGACCCGTACGTCATCCGCTAGAGCCTTCGAACACCGCGCGCAACTCGTCCTGCAGGAAGACGAACCGGATCGCCTCGAGCGCGGTCTCGAACGGGCGAACCGCATCGATCGCCACGGGGGCTGCGAGCTCCGGCGGATAGTCGTAGATCCCGCACGAGATGGCCGGGAACGCGACGGTACGGGCCCCGAGGTCGCGCGCAACCTCGAGCGACCGCCTGTGCGCGGATGCCAGCAGCTCGGGCTCGCCCGCGTCTCCGCCCCGCCACACCGGGCCGACGGCATGGATCACCCAGCGAGCCGGCAGCAGTCCGGCTGTCGTCGCCTTCGCGTCACCCGTGTCGCAACCGCCGAGCAGGCGGCACTCGGCCAGGATCTCAGGACCACCGGCGCGATGGATCGCCCCGTCCACGCCACCGCCGCCGAGCAGAGACGTGTTCGCGGCGTTGACGACCGCGTCCACCCGCTGCTCGGTCAGGTCTCCGACCACGAACTCGATCACGATTCGATCTTGACAAAAGTGCCTGGGCGAAGCAGAGTCACGCAGC
Source organism: Gaiellaceae bacterium (assembly GCA_045403015.1). GTDB lineage: Bacteria > Actinomycetota > Thermoleophilia > Gaiellales > Gaiellaceae > Gaiellasilicea. The sequence continues at coordinate 13,358 of JAXIPI010000332.1, forward strand.
GCGGCCTATGCACACGACTCGGGCGGAGTCGCCAGCGACCACTGCGGCGGTCAGCAGGCTGACGGTCGAGCATGAGCTGGGCCGCGCGTCAGAGCAGCTCGTCGAGGCCGACCGTCAGGGTCGGCGGCAACGTACGCAGCTTCTCCAGCGCGAGCAGGACCCCCGGCACGAACGCTTCGCGCGACGTCGTGTCGTGGCGGATCGTCAGCGTCTGTCCCGCCCCGCCGAAGATCACTTCCTGGTGCGCAACGAGGCCCGGAAGGCGCACCGAATGGATCGGCGTCTCACCCGGCAACAGCTCGGCCGTCGCCTTGGCCGTGCCGGAGGGGGCGTCCCGCTTTGTCTCGTGGTGCAGCTCGATGATCTCGGC
>JAXIPI010000407.1:0-3821 GCA_045403015.1 Gaiellaceae bacterium
GCGGATGGCGAGCCAGCGGTTCGACGACGACTTCCTGCGCCGGTGCACGCTCTATACGAGCACCGAGCCCTGCGCCATGTGTGCGGCTGCAATCTACTTCGGGGACGTGCGCCGAGTTGTCTTCGCCTTGAGCGCAGCGGAACTCGATCGCATTACGGCCAGCAATCCCGAGAAGATGCGCCTCGCCCTGTCGTGCGGGGAGGTATTTGCTCGTGGAGAGCATGAGGTCGGGGTGAGCGGTCCCCATCTCGAAAAGCAGGCGGGCGAGGTACACGCAGGCTTCTGGGGCTGAAAAGCCCCCTCGGCTCAGCAGGCGAAAGGACGCTCGCACAGGCGAGGGACTGCATGTGATGCGAGGATGAGCCGGCGATCGTTAGAGAGCAGCAGGCCGACGATTACGAGGCGATTCGGCACGTCTACGCCGAGGCTTTCCGGCGGCCGCGTTTTCGGCGGCCGCAGAACCCTGGTTCGTGCCCACCCGAGGTCGGTCTGTTCGAGGCGCTGTGGGAGGCGGGCGACGCCATGCCCGAGTTCTCGTTCACGGCACTCACCGACGGCGGCGTGGTCGGCCACGTTACGGCGAGCCAGGCGACCGTCGCCACCGACCCAGTTGTTGCCGTAGGACCGATCGGCGTCCTTCCGGAACATCAAGGAACCGGCATCGGGAGCGCCCTGATGGACGCGCTTCTCGCCGCTGCTGATGCCGCGGACGTGCCGTTGATCGTTCTGCTCGGCGCGCCGCAGTACTACAGCCGCTTCGGGTTCCGTCCGGCCAAGGAGTTGGGCGTGATACCTCCGGAGCCGGAATGGGGAGAGGGCTTCCAAGCCCGGCCGCTTACTGCGTACACAGAGTCTGTCGCAGGACAGTTTCAGTACGCACCCGCCTTTTCGTCCTAGATCACCTCAGGGGTCATTCCCGATCACTGGCCCAGGCGAGCGGCGATGAGCGGGGTCAGTGGCGTGGGACAATGAGAACCTTGCCGGATCGTCCGCCGCTTGCGGCGACCGCCACTGCTTCCTTGATCTCGCTGACGCCGTAGGTGGCGTGAATCGGCGCGTGCAGCTTGCCCTTGGCGATGAGGTCGGCGATCTCGCCGAGGAGCACCGCGCGCTCTCCCTCGGGCGTTTGCCGGTACCAATTGACGAGCCAGAAGCCGCGCATGGTCAGGTTGCGGAAGATGAAGGCGTCAGGCTGCACCGTGCAGGAGGCATCGCTCATGCGTCCGTAGTTGACCACGATCGCGTCGTCGCACAGGCAGTCCGCGAGGCGTCCAGTTGCGGTGCCTCCGACAGCATCGATGCCCAGGCGTATCGCTGCTCCGCCGGTTGCCCCAATGACCCGCCTCGCCAGGTCGTCGTCGTCGATCACGACGACATCTCCACCCGCCTCCCGCACGATCGCGGCGGCGTCCTCCCGCCGCACGACGTTGACCGTCCGGAAGCCGCGGTGCCGGGCGAGCTGCACCAGGTACAGGCCGACGGCCGAGTTGGCCGCGTTCTGGATCACCCACTCGCCGGGATCCAGCCTCACGAACTCGCTCAACAGCAGTGCCGCCGTCGGCGGGTTGATCGTCATCATGGCCAGCTGTAGCGGGTCGGCCTCGTTGGGCAACGGCACGAGCTGGGCTGCCTCCGCCACGACGTGCGTCGACCAGCTACCGCAGCCGCGCGGCAGCAACACCAGCTGCCCGACCCCGATTCCTGGACCCTGGGTGCCGGGACCGAGGACGGCAATCCGCCCGACTCCCTCACGGCCCCCGATCGCAGGCAACGGCGGCAAGTGGGCGTACTCGCCGGTCAGGGTCAGGACATCCGACGGGTTGATGGGCGCCGCGGTCACCTCGACCAGCGCCTGGCCGGCCTCGAGCTGCGGCGTCTCGAACTCGACCGCGTGAATCACGTCCTGCGGCACGGGGCCCCGTCGCTCGTACTGAGCCCTCAGCATCTCCGGCATCGACGACGACCCTACCGAGTGCTCGGGGTGTATTCCCACACACTCGCGCAGACCAGCGTCGCTTTGCCGCTTATCGACGAACGGGCTGCCAGGCTGGGGTGCGTTCCCAGGCGTCAATGCAGTCGCGTGGCACCGGCGTGGAATTTGGTTCGACAGCGATGACGAAGATTTGGGCGCGATACTCGGTTGCGCCGCAGCCGTCGCGCGCGTCACCCTCGTAAGCCAGGCGACGACTGTCGGGCGACCATGTGGGTCGCACCGCTTGGATCGCGATCAGGCGCGCGTTTCTTCCCCTCGCATCGGCGACGTAAAGGCGGGTCGTGAGCCCATCGCTGGTGACGTAGGCAATCCACTTCGCGTCAGGAGAGAGTGATCCGCGCGGGGTTGACGGAGGTCTCTTCTCTCCGTCGCTGGCGCGTCTCTCCGAGCGAACACCCGTGCCGCAGGTCGTCACTTGCACCCATTTGCCGTCTCGCGACCAGCCGGTGGGGGATTCGCACAAGGAGACTGTCCGTGTGAGACGCCGGTGTGAACGGCCGCTGCGGTTGGTGACGAGGATGTCGCGTCCCCCGCCTTCCGGGTTGCTGTCGGAGTACGCAATCTGTGCTCCATCTGGCGACCATTGAATGTCCCACTCTTGCGAGGGATCGTTGGTGATTCGTCGCCGGTGACGGCCGTCGGCGGAGACGACGAAGATGTCGCTCTCCATTCCCGCCGACGGTGCAACGGGCCGAAGGGCGAGGTACGCCAACTCGCGCCCGTTCGGTGACCAGACGGGATCGAAGCCTCGGACAAGCCGCATCGCCGAGCCGTCGAAACGGGTCGTCATCACGTGCCGGTTCTGGATCGACCGGCCGCGCACGAACGCCAGCCCCTGCAAGGGAGTGGCCGCCTGCGTCGCTTCCGCCCCGGATTTCTGGGCGAACGACTGCGAGCCAGGCGCGACCAGCAAGACAGCGCCAAGCCCGATGAGCAGCCGCGGAGCGATCGTCTTCCTCGCCGGAGTCTTCACTGATCCACGATGCCTCACCCGAGCAAGAACTGCGTCCCCAGATCGGGTCTTTACGCGCCCGCGCTCAGGCGTCATTCCCGAACGCTGGCCCAGGAAGGCGCCACGTCGCCTGAGCCTCTGGTCTTTCCGGCACCGCTCACGAGAGCACGTGCTCGAGCGCCGCGCGATCCGTCGGCTCGCCGTGTGCGGGCAGCACGAGCTCGACCGGCAGGTCGAGCAGCGGACGCAGCCGTTGGACGACATCGTCGCGCGTCACGTGCTTGCGATCGCCGATCCAGATGTCCAGTCCGTCGCCGAAGTCGGAGAGCGAATCGCCGGTGACGATCGCGCCGGTCGACGGGAGCCAGAGGACGAGGTCGTTGTCCTCGCGGCCCGCGTACGCCGTGATGCCGAACGGCCACGCTCCGGGACCGTGAAAGTGCCCCTCGCGTTCGCCGGCGCGCAACCAGGCAAGGTCATCGCTCTCCATGCCGCGCACGCGATCGGGGTCGATGCCGAACTTCTCGACCCAGTCCTGCCAGGTGTCCGCTGGCGGCGTATGCACCGGGAGGCCAAGCCGACGTGCATCGCGCTCGTGGTATGGCGCCGTCAGGACGACGGCGGTTGCGCGCTCACGTAGCTCGTCGGGAACGGAGAGCGGGTCGAACAACACGAAGTCGTCGCCGAGCTCGATCCCGTACGACGAAACGATCTCGGGCCACGACTCCTCCTCGTTCCAGCCGGGATGCGGCGATTGCCAGTGCCACACACCCGGCCGCAGCTCACGCATGAGCACAGTCTGTCACGCTGTCCCTGGTTTAGAGAACAGAGTTCTTGTGCGCTTCGTCGCTCAAGCGACATTCCCGCACACTCGGG
>JAXIPI010000004.1:0-4276 GCA_045403015.1 Gaiellaceae bacterium
AACTCCGGCCGCCCGAACTCGACCAGCAACGTGAGAGATCGCCTGAGGGCGAGATCCGTCGTCACGACCGGCTCGGCGGCCTCATCCATGAGTACTACCGAGCCGCCGCATGAGACGCGACACGAATAATTGCGCCCTTCAGGGAGGTTGCGCGACTCCGAGCGCTTGCAGCGCCCGCTGGTCGAGGATTGGGTAGCGCTCGGGGTAGGCCAGATGCAGGAACACAGATGCTGTCGGCCACTCCACGCCGTGCAGCGACCGAAGTGCGTTGACGCGCTCGCGCTCGGTGCTCGTCTTGCGCAGCGCTACACCGGTTGCCTCCTCGACCGCCTGCGGGCTGTTCCTCGCGGCGTACGACTGGGTTCGCGGCGACTTCCAATGGCACACGTTGACGAACTCATCGCGTGTAATAGCCGCGCTTGCGGGCCAACTTGCGGACGGCGATGACCTCCGCGTCATCCGCGTAGACGTAACCTCCCGCAAACCTCCGCGTCTGCTCAATCGGGAACTGTAAGGCGAACTCCGGCACGCGCTCAACCGTATCGACAGCTAGAAACACACTCGCGCCGCTTCTTCAGGCGACGGCGAGCACGGCCTCTCTGATCCCGGCCAACTTCACCGGCTCAGCATGCCGTCGCACCCAACTGAGACTGACAGACACGCAGTCGTACTCGCGCAGGAGGGCTACGGAGATCGCGTAGAAGTCCCACTCCTCGACGTGCAGCACGTCATAGGCGTCGGGATCTCGCTGGGTGTGCACGCCAAAGACGTACACATCCGCTAGATACGTCGCTTCCCGTGTCCAAAGCTCCCCCCACTTGGGTGGAGCGTCGCGCCGCATCAGTGCTTCCCAATCGCTCGCGCTCGGTGCGCGACGAGACTTCAAGCCACTGAACACGATCTTGGAATGCGCGCGCTGCGCCCAGGACTGCATGTACCCGGATGCCTTGACCTCGACCTTGACGCCCTCCGGGGTGAGAACGTCGAAGTTGCCCCACGGATCGCGGCGTGGCCGGTTGTCCCCCAGCGCCGAAGCTACAAGAAACTCAGCAAGGACACCCCGCTCCGCGTTTGCCCGCAGATCGCTGTGACCCCAGCGCCAGTAGTCGAGCACACTCGCCCCAGTTTCGCCCAGCATCTCCGACCCATCCAGCGGCGGAAGGTCGCGAGGGATAACAGGCATGCGGCTCATCGTACGCCTGGAGAAGGGCGTCAGCTTGCCAACCGGCTTTCTGGCTGCTGCCATTGTGGGTCGCCGTGACAGCATTTGTGGCGAGCCCGCGGAGCGTCCCAGTGCACCTCGGTCGCACCCAACGCGAGCAAGCGCTTGACCTCCCCCGCCTGATCATCCGTATACAAGTCGAGGTGGAGGCGCGGAGGTATTTGCAGCGTCGAACGAACCTGGTCGAGAGAGAGGTGCGGCCCGGCCCCATCGGGCGGGCCGAGAAGCACGAAGTCGTCGCTTTCACCCTTGCCCCGGCGCACGTAGCCGAGGGCAGCCTCCCAGAACTCCGTCTGGCGCTGCAGATCGTCCACGCGCAGGACGATCGAGCCGATCCGAATCATCCCGGCGATATTACGCCGGAAGCGCCGCTCGATTTCACATCAAGCCTCTAGCTGTGCGTTCCCGGCCAGCCGTCTCGCCTGTCGTCCAGGCGGGAGTCCGCTCCGTAGCGCACCGCGAGTGGCCCGATCAGGACGATGGACACGATCACCAAGAGAGCAGTCATCATCGAGTACCTCCTCGTAACGGATGGTACATAAGAGAACGATCGGCATCCGCGCTGGATTCCGCTCCGGGACGGACAGATCGGCCATCGGATTCGCCCTCGCGGGCTCGACCTGACGGCAGCGAGAATTGCGACGCCAGGCGACGTCCTGGCCCAGCGACCGGCGATCGCCTCATACGATTCGCTCGAGGCTGCTTTGAGGTCGAGGCACGCAGGTAGCGCCGCTGTCTGAGGTTCCCTTGAGCGTGCTGCGGTCGAAGGGGCGTGGTCTCCCGGCGGCCGTTGCGACGCTGGGTGCGCGCGGGGGGAGGCCTGCCCACAGGCTCCACGAGAGGCGACTCCGCAGAGGCGTGGGGCATCCGGCAGCGAAGGGCCCCGCGCGCGTGCGCGCGAGAGCCCAGCGACCGCAACGCTGCGTCTCCGCGACCCGGCAGTGCCTGCCGGGAGGTTGCTGCGAGCTGGTCGCGGAGGCGAAGATCCGCCCATTCAACCACGAGCCGTACAAGCCAGCGCATGGCGGCCTTCTACTGCGCGCCGCTCTGGTGGTCGAGCTTGTCTGTGGCCTCCGGCGACTCTTCCTCGGCCGTCGCTGCAAGGGCCTCGCTCACCGCCACTTCGTCATGCGGCGCCTCTGACATGCCGGTCGCAGCTTGTCGTGCCCGCTCGAGCAGGCGCTCGAACGTCGGGGACTTGGCTTTGTCGATCGCGAGCAGTTCAACGAGATAGTCGTTTCTCAGCGCGTCGCGGCGCCATCCGTCTGCGAGGAGCGCCCAGCCCGCGAGGATGCCTGCAGCGGTTGCCGCGATCCAGACCCACGTCGCCAATCCTAGGCCGGACGCGAGGACACTGGCGGCGATCGGGAGCGGGATCGCGAGCGCATGGCGGAACTCGACCTCGCCCTTCATGCGGCTCGCTTCGAGGAAGAGCTCCTGCTGCTCGCCGACCAAACGGCGGGAGACGAGGGGAAGCTCGTCGAACAGCAGCGCCGTCACCTCGGCCTCGCCCAGCAGGAGCACCCGGGTTTTGCCCGCATTCACAGGCTGTGGGACATCGATTTGCGCCACAACTCGGCTACGACTAGCTCGTGAGGGGCGCGCGCCGAACGGCGCAGGTCGCGTCCCTGTCGGCGAGCCCGAGCCTCCGGAGCTCGTCGTCTGGCACGAGTTCCTCGATCAGCGGAAAGAGCTGTCGCTCCTCAAGCCGGATGTGTGCATCAAGCAGCTCTCCCGCCGCATCCAGTGTCTCTCGATCGACGCTGCCGGCCGCCACGGCGATGTCGAGTTTTCGAGCCAAGCCTTGGAGCTGCACGTGTTGGACGCGTGCCTCGCGCAGGGGAGCAGGCTGCGACGGGACGTGCCTGAGGAGAAGCGGGAAGAGCTCTTCTTCCTCATCCCGAAGGTGGACACGCTCTTCGCTCCTGAAGAACTCCCCGAATTCCCTGGCCGCCGCAAGCCGAGCAGAAGCATCTCCGCCCGCGGCAGCACGGCGCAGGCGCACTGCCTGCACGAGTCCAGTGTGATGGTCGCGCGAGAGCGGGATCAGGGCGGGGTGGCGCTTCATTGCACGCTAGGCGGCGGCGACCGCGGGCGACTCGATCTCCATCTACCGGATCCAGTTCAAGGCTGATGCAGCTCGTCTGTCTTCGCCGCCATGACGAAGTCGTTGCGATGCAGGCCCTTGATCTTGTGCGTCCACCAGGTGACCGTCGTCCTGCCCCATTCGGTCAGCAGCGCGGGGTGATGCCCCTCTTCCTCTGCAAGCTCGCCCACCTTGTTCGTGAACTCCAACGCCTGCGCAAAATCGTCGAGTGAGAAGACGCGTCTCAGGCGTTTGATTCCATCGAGCTCCACGGTTTCCCAGTCAGGGACTTGGGGATCAAATTCGGCGATCTCGGCATCCGTCACCGTCGGTTCGTCCGTGCGGCAGGCGACGCACTTCATCTGCGTCAGTGTCTGCATCTCCCGGTCTCCCCTTGAATCGGCTCGCTCGTAAGCAGGCTTCAGGGTTAGAGTACCGCTCACGGTAACGATGCCTGCCGGCTTCTTCCGAAGCGAGCTGGTCGGGATCCCGATCAAGCGCGGGGGAGCCTGACTGGCACCGGTGCGGCTCGACTCCGGGCGGTGGCCGTCGCGCCGCGGATCGTTCCCGCGGTCGTCGTTCAACCTCGCGAACGGCGCGCACGGAGGGGTCTAGAATCGGCAGGGTCATGCCGGGGCGCAGGCGGGGAAGGTGAGACAGAGGTGGTGAAGGTTCTCTGTGTCCTGTACGAGGATCCTGTTGTGGGGTATCCGAGCTCGTATGCGCGCGAGGCGGTTCCCAGGATCGAGCGCTACTACGACGGTCAGACGACGCCGTCCCCGGAGCGGATCGACTTCGAGCCGGGTGAGCTCCTGGGCAGCGTTTCCGGGGAGCTTGGGCTGCGGCGGCTCCTCGAGGAGCGCGGCCACGCGTTTGTTGTCACCTCGGACAAGGACGGGCCGGACTCGGTCTTCGAGCGAGAGCTGCCGGATGCTGCGATCGTTATCTCGCAGCCGTTTTGGCCTGCC
>JAXIPI010000378.1:0-15215 GCA_045403015.1 Gaiellaceae bacterium
GTCGGCGATCAGCTGCTTCTGGCGCTGCTCGAGCCGCCGCAAGTCCGTCTCGAGGCTCTGTTGCGCGCGGTCGAGATCGTCCCCCCACGTGCGCAACCGCTCGTCGACGCGGTGCGCGGCGACCGCGAGCGCCTCCGCGAGCTCCACGCTGGCCGCGCGTTCGCGCTCGGCGAACTCGCGACGCCGCTCGTCGGCGATCTTTCGCTCCTCCTCGACGAGCGACGAGAGCGCGTCCGCGCGCATCCTGGCCAGGCGCGACTTCAGCTCTTCTGCCGCCGATGCGGTCTCCTCGGCAACTAGCGCCTGCAGGCGTGCGAGCGCCTCGTCGGTGGGATCGCGGCGGCGCGCGCGTGCCTGCACGATCGCGAACAACGCGAGCGCGAACGCGAGCGCAGCCAGCACGAGTGCGACCCGTTCGACCACGATCGCATCGTAGTCCGGCCCTACGATGACGCGATGGCGCTCGCCGACGAGCTCGAGCGGATCGCGGCGCTCTCCGGCGCGGACGCGGTTCTCGCTGCCGAGGCTCACCCCGGCGACCGGATCTACGTGTGCTCTTTCGAGGAAGCCGGCGGAGGGCGCACGTGGCTCGCCTACGACGGCAACGGCGAGCCGGTCGATGACCGGCTGCGCATTCGGGACGCGGTCTCGATCATCGCGCTGTGCGAGCTCGCCGCGGAGACGGCTGCAGGCGGCGACCTCGACGAGTTGCGCTCGCAGCTGGCGGCGCTGCGTGTCACCGAGAACCCTCCCGGGATCGAAGAGGCCGAGGACGCCTCGCTCGAGCTCCAGCACGTGCTCGGCGCCCCGCCGATGCTCGCGACGCCGGCCCGGCTCGACGAGATCGGCAGTGCGACGCGGAAGCTCGAGGTCGCCCTCGGGAGCGCCGTGCACGGCTCACCGTTCGCCGAGGCGATGAAGGGCGCGGGCGATCTGATCGAAGCCCTCTTCGGCGAGGTGGAACGCTCCTACAGGACCGGCCTCCGGTAGCCTTGAGGCATGGAAGGCGGCAGCTTTGGCTTCCCGTTCGGCGGTGACCCCGAGGATCTGCTGCGGGGCATTCAGGAGTTCGCCGCCCAGCAGGCCGAGACCGTGCAGGAGGCGCAGCGGGAGCAGTTCGCGACGCTGACGCTCAACACGGCCGTCGAGTTGACCGCGGCCGCGCTGAAGCAGGTGCAGCCGAGCGGCAGCAGCGACGAGCAGGCGGTCGCGCTGCGCGACGCCATGCGCGTGCTCTTCCCCGAGGCCGTCGCGCTCGTGAGTGCAGCGCGGCAAGGCTTCATGCGCGAATCGCGCTAGCCACGCTCGATGCGGGAGCTGGTGGGCCGCGAAGCGGCCCCTTTAGGGGTCTTCGCGCGACGAGCATCCGCTTCGGCGGATGCTCATCCTGCGCAACAAATAGGCTCTCCCGCCGTGTCCCTGCTCGACCGCGCTGTCGTCACCCTGCTTCCGGCTGTTCCGAAACGGATCGTGCGCAGCGTCTCGTCGCGGTACATCGCCGGTTCCGAGCTGGAGGACGCGCGTCGCGTCGTGGCGGAGCTGAACGCGGACGGCAAGCTCGCGACCGTCGACGTCCTGGGCGAGGAGGTCTCGGACGAGAGCGAGGCCGCAGCAATCGCAGCGGAGTACGTTGCGGCGCTCGACGCGTTCGAGCGGGACCACCTCGACGCGAACGTCAGCATCAAGCCGACCGGGCTCGGTCTGAAGCTCGGGTACGAGCTCTGCAAGGAAAACGTCGAGGCGGTGATCGCCGCTGCGGAGCCGACGAACCGCTTCGTGCGGATCGACATGGAGGACTCCTCGACGACCGACGAGACACTGCGGCTCTTCCGCGAACTGCGTGCCGAGGGGCATGGGCGGGTCGGGCCGGTCCTCCAGGCGTCGCTCAGGCGAACGGTCGCGGACGCGGCGTCACTCGCCGGGGCGAGCGTCCGGCTCTGCAAGGGGATCTACGTCGAGCCCGAGGCGATCCAGTTCCGCGACGACCAGGACGTCAGGGCCAGCTTCGTCCGCACACTGGAGACGCTGCTCGACGGCGAGTGCTACGCGGCGATCGCGACGCATGACGAGTGGCTCGTCGACGAGTCGCTCCGTCTTCTGCGCGAGCGGGGCGTCGCACAGGATCGCTACGAGTTCCAGATGCTGCTGGGCGTGCGTCCGGAGCTGGGCGATCGAGTCGTCGCGGACGGCCACCGGCTCCGGATCTACGTGCCGTACGGCCGCCAGTGGTACGAGTACTCCCTCAGGCGGCTGCAGGAGAACCCGAAGATCGCCGGCTACGTCGCCGGCGATCTGGGACGTTCGCTGTTCCGCAGGCGCTAGATGGGTTTCTCGGCCGCGAGCACGAGGTGGCCCGGAACCTTCGGATCCTTGCCCGGCCACTCCTCGAGCCCACGAAGCGAGAGCCCCGCGCCGGCCACCGCGGTGACGACCTCGCCGAGCACGGGCCGTGCGAAGTAGTCGTCGCGCCAGCGCCCGAACGCATCGAGGCACGACGCGGCCGGGTGCTCGTCGTGGAGCAGCAGCACGCCGCCGGTCCGCAGCGCCGCGGCGACGCCCGCGGCCCAAGCGTTGACATCCCGGAGCCGTGCGAGCGAGCCGTGGCCGAGGTAGACCAGATCCCAGCGGCCGAGCAAGAGCTCCGGCGGCAGGGCGTGGACGTCGGCGTGCACCCACGGCAGCTCCGGCAACCGCCGCCGTGCGGCCTCGATCGCGCTCTCGTCGTCGTCGACGCCCGTGACGAGGGCTCCCAGCTCGGTCAAGTCGAGCGACTCGCGCCCACTCCCGCAGAAGAGGTGGAGAACGCGGCTCCCCTTAGCACCATGCAGCCGCTCCCGGATCCGGTCGGGCATTCCGGGCGTCGCGAGCACGTTCTCCGCCGTGCGGTGCGCGTCGTCGAAGGCACGCCGGTTGTGGTCCGTAGGCTCCATTACGCGCGGAGGGAGAAGCCGCCATCGACAATCAGGGTCTGGCCGCGGATCATCTCCGCCTCGTCCGAGCAGAGGAAGGTGACGGCTTCGGCGATGTCCTCGGGCTTGACGAGCCGTCCCGCCGGATTCTTCTTCCCCATCCGAAGCATCTCCTTGCGGTTCGGGAAGTGGTCGAGCGCGCCCGTGTCGACGACGCCTCCCGATACGGCGTTCGCGCGAATGCCGAGCGGGCCGAGCTCCACGGCGAGGTAGCGGATGAGCGCCTCGAGCGCAGCCTTCGACGTGCCGACGAGCGTGTAGTTCTCGAGCACCCGCTGCGCGCCGAGGCTCGAGATGCCGATGATCGACGCTCCGGGGAGCATCTGCGGAGCGACGACCCGGGTGAGTGCGAGCAGGGCGCGCGTGTTCGCGGTGAGCGTCCAGTCCCAGTGCTTGTCCTCCGTCTCCAGCGCGGGCCGGATCACTCCCGTCGCCGCATTGTGGACGAGCACGTCGAGCGCCCCGAGCAGCGCGACCTCCTCGAGCACGCGGTTCGAGGAGATGTTCCCGCGGATCAGGATCGGCTTCGCTCCGAGCGCCTCGAGCTCCTCGGCGGTCTTCTCGGCCGCCGCATCGGAGCGCATGTAGCCGATCGCGACCCGCGTGGCGCCAAGGCCTGCGAACCGGAGCGCAATCGCCTTGCCGATCCCCCGCGAACCCCCCGTCACGAAGACCGAGGCGCCCGTGAAGCTCATGACCGCGGGGGCAGCGGCTCGTACGCCGGCGCAGAGCTCGGCACCTGCTCCCAGCCGAGACGCGTGCGCGATTCCTTCTCGCCACCCTCGGCCTTCGAGGATGCATGCCCGAGGGCGTCGAGCAGCTCCATCTTCTCCTCGCCGTAGCGGCGGACCGGATGGTCGGGCGGCAGGTCCTCGATCAACTCGCGAACGCGGGCGCGCAGCTGGTACGCGAAGTGGGGTGTCGCGGGCCCGACGAGGGCGTCGATGTCGCGGATCGAAGGCTCTGCCATAGCGGCTGAAGCGTAACGCCTGTGCGCCTCAGTAGGGTCGAGCGGGTGCGCCGTCCTCTGAGTGTCGAGCTGATGTTGCTGACGACGATCGTCCTGTGGTCGCTCAACCTCACGGTCACGCGCTACATCCTCACGCACGGGTTCCAGCCCCTCGCTTACGCGACCGTGCGCTACGGCGCGGCGGCGCTGATCTTCGTCGGGATCGCGCTCGTCTCGGAACGGACGCTACGGCTGCGGCGCGCCGACCTCGGGCTCGTCGTCCTGGCGGCGCTGTGCCTCTGGCTGAACCAGCTGTCCTTCGTCTACGCGCTCGAGAAGACGAGCGCCTCGACGATCGCGCTGATCCTCGGCGCGACGCCGATCTTCGCGGCCCTGATCGGGATCGCGTTCGGGCTGGAGCGGCTTTCGCGGAGGTTCTGGGCTGCGGCTGCGATCTCGTTCGCCGGCGTCGGGCTCGTCGCCGCCGGCTCGCCGGCCGGCTTCTCGGGCGACCTGCGCGGCAACCTGCTCGGGATCGCGACCGCGGCGACGTGGGCCGGTTACTCGGTCGCGATCGCGCCGCTGATGGAGCGTTACTCCGCATCGAGGATCAGCGCGGTCGTGTTGTCGCTCGGCTGGGTGCTGATCGCTCTCATCGGCTTCCCGCAGGCCGCGGACCAGGACTACGGCCTGGGCTGGAAGGTGTGGTTGCTGCTCGGCTTCGCGACGGTCGGCCCGCTCGTGGTCACGAACGTGCTCTGGTTTCGCTCGCTGCACAAGATCGGCGCCTCGCGCGCGACCCTCGTGGCGAACCTGCAGCCGTTCGTGGCCGCGGTCTTCGCGCTCATCCTCCTCTCCGAGCGGATGACGCTGCTGCAGGTCGTCGGCGGCATCCTGATCGGCGGCGGAATCCTGACCGCCCGGCGACGAACGACCATCCCGGCCTCCGAGTAAGATCCGCCCCGTGTCTGAGCGCGACTTCATGCCTCTCGACGGGTGGGACCACCTCGAGCTGTGGGTCGGCAACGCCAAGCAGGCGGCCTACTGGTACGAGCACGCGCTCGGCTTCGAACCGGTCGCGTACGCGGGTCCCGAGACGGGTGTCCGGGATCGGGCGTCCTACGTGCTCGAGCAGGGCGACATCCGCCTTGTGCTCACGAGCGGGGTCCGCGCCGACAGCGACGTCAGCCGCTTCGCGGCCAAGCACGGCGACGCAGCGAAGGACATCGCGCTGCAGGTCCCGGACGCCGCTCACGCCTACCGCGAGGCCGTACAGCGGGGAGCCCGTGGGATCGCGGAGCCCGAGTGGGTCGAGGACGAGCACGGCCGCGTCGAGCTGGCGACGATCGGGACCTACGGCGAGAACGTGCACACCTTCGTCAACCGGGCGGAGTACAACGGCCCCTATCTCCCCGGCTATGTCTCGCTCTCGCCGAACGGGCACCGCAGCCAGGGCGCCGGCCTGATCGCCGTCGACCACGTCGTCGGCAACGTCGAGCTCGGACAGATGAACCGCTGGGTCGAGTTCTACGAGAGCGTGTTCGGGATGACCAACATCATCCACTTCGGTGACGACCAGATCCAGACCGAGTACTCGGCGCTGATGAGCAAGGTGATGGCGGATGGGTCGGGCAAGATCAAGTTCCCGATCAACGAGCCTGCCGAGGGAAAGCGCAAGAGCCAGATCGACGAGTACCTCGAGTTCAACGAGGGTCCCGGTGTGCAGCACATCGCTCTCCAGTCCGAGAGCATCGTGACGACCATCGAGGCGCTGAAGGACCGCGGCGTGCTCTTCCTCGATACGCCCGAGACGTACTACGACGAGGTCGAGGGGCGGGTCGGCGAGATCGCGGAGGACTACGCCGACCTGAAGCGGCTAAGGATCCTCGCCGACCGCGACGAGGACGGCTATCTCCTGCAGATCTTCACGAAGACGGCACAGGACCGGCCGACCCTCTTCTTCGAGGTGATCGAGCGGCACGGCGCGACGACCTTCGGCGAGGGCAACTTCAAGGCCCTCTTCGAGTCGATCGAGCGCGAACAGGCCCTCCGCGGCAACCTCTGATCCTTGACGCCGCAGCGCCGAACTGCGCTCGTCTCGATCGGCGCGGCGGCGGTACTCGCCGCGATCAAGCTGACCGCAGGTCTCGTCAGCGGCAGCCTGGGGCTCGTCTCCGAAGCGCTTCACTCCGGGACGGATCTCGTCGCTGCGCTGCTCACCTTCTTCGCGATCGGCGTCTCCGGCCGGCCGGCCGACAAAGGGCATCAGTACGGCCACGGAAAGGCTGAGCACCTCGCCGCGCTGGCGGAGGCAACCGTGCTCGCGCTTGTCAGCGTCGCCGTCGCAGCGCTTGCAGTCGCACGGCTCACCGGCGCGACGAGCGAGGCCGTCGAGACGGCCTGGTGGCTTTTCGCGGTTGTCGCGGTCGTGCTCGCGATCGACCTCTCCCGCACCGTCATCTCGCTTCGCACGGCACGCCTTTACGGCAGCGAGGCGTTGCGCTCGAACGCGATCCACTTCGCCAGCGACTTCGCCGGAACGCTCGCGGTGCTTGCCGGCCTCGCCGCCGCGGCGGCCGGCTATCCGGCGGGCGACTCGATCGCTGCACTCTTCGTCGCCGCTCTCGTGCTCCTCGCCGCCGGCCGGCTGATCCGGCGGAACGTCGACGTCCTCATGGACCGGGCGCCCGCGGATGCCGAGGCGGCGGCCCGTGCGGCGATTGCGGGCATCGAGCCGCCGATCTCACTCTCCAGGCTTCGCCTCCGCCAGGCCGCGGGGCGCACGTTCGCCGACGTCGTGATCGCCGTGCCGCCCGGCGCCGCGGTCGGTCAGGGGCACGCTGTCGCGGACCGGGTGGAGGCGGAGCTCGAAGAGGCCCTGCCCGGCAGTGATGTCGTCGTCCATGTCGAGCCGGGAGCCGACGAGGTGGCGCTCCGCGACCGCGCGCTCGCAGCCGCGATGTCGGTCCCGCGGGTCCGCGAGATCCACAACCTGAGCATCGTCTCGCTCGGAGGTGAGGTCGAGCTCTCTCTCCACCTGAAGTTGCCGGGCGACCTGCCGCTCGACCAGGCCCACGACATCGCGGAAGACGTCGAGCGTGCGATCGTCGACTCCGTCCCGGAGATCGGTTCCGTGCAGACGCATCTCGAGCCGCTCGCAGAGGTGGGGGCCGGCGAGCTCGTCGAGGCGGCCGAGATCGAGGCTGCGGCCGAGCGCGCTGCCGGTGGTCCGCTGCGTGAGCTGCGGCTGCTGCGGACGGAGAAAGGCGTCGTCGCGTTCATCACGCTCGGTCTCGACCCGGCCACGACACTCGCCGATGCGCACTCGTGGGCGAGCGAGGTCGAGGAGCGGCTGCGCCGCGCCAGACCCGACGTCGCCGACGTGATCGTGCACACAGAACCATGAGACTCTGCATGTTCACCCCGGCCGGTCAGGAGCTCGCACGCGGCTGGCCCGGCCGGATCGAGGGCGACACGGTCGTGCAGCTCGCCGCGCAGACGCTGCAGTCCTTCTTCACGGGCGGCTCGGCGGCGCGGGAGCACGCCGAGTACAGGTTGGACGACGTGCTGCTGCGGGCGCCCGTGCTCGAGCCGCCTGCGGTGCGGCTGTTCGAGGACGTGAACAGCTTCACGTTCGCGAACCCGAGCTCGATCCGCTCTCCCGGCGCTCTGATCACTCGCCCGGCCGGACGGCTGGATGTCGCAGTCCGGCTCGCAGCGGTCATCGGCCTGGACTGTACGATCGGCGGCTGGACCGGGCTGGCCGAGTGGCGCGCACCGGAGCTCGAGGCACCGAAGGACCATGACTTCGCGCTCCTGCTCGGCCCGGTGGTCGACACTGAGGTCACCGACGACTTCGAGTGGGAAGCTGCGCGGGCTCTTGCAGAGCTGAACACCCGCCTGCGGCCCGGCGAGCTGCTCGGCGGCCCGCCGCTCGAGTTGCTCGAGAACGTCGCGAGCGGGCCGCTCGAGCTCACGATTCCCGGCGTCGGGTCGCTCGCCGCGATGGTCTCCTGATCAGCGGGTGACGCGCAGCCGGTACGAGCCGTCCTCGCCGACCGACAGCACCTGGAACGAGAGCGCACCGCCGACGCGGATCGCGTCGCCCGCCTTGACGTCGTACGGAGCTGCGGGGAGCTGTGCGTTGCCGCAGTCGGGTTTGTTCGAAGCGTCCGCTGCGAGAACGGAGATGCCTGCCTCGACGTTCGTGCGAACCTCGTAGGCGAGCACGCCGCGCCGGCAATGGATCGCGTCGAGCCCGCCCCGTTGCCGGTTCTCGAGCACGATCGCGGTCGTCCGGCTCGTGGCCGCGACGACCATCTTGACGCCGCCGTTCGACCAGGTCGGCGTGAGCGTCATCTCGACCGGCGCCGATCCAAGGCATCGGATCTGGGTCGGGTCGAGCCAGCCCAGCTTGTGACGGTGCCACGCAAGGAGCCCGACGCGATCGATGGGCCCAAATCGCGACCCCGGTGACATGGAATCCCACACCCCGGCGGACGGGAACGGGACCGGCGGCAGGCCGGCGAGGTGCAGGAGGCTGCGGAAGGCGGCCCCGGGTAGGGTCGGTTGTCCAAAATGGCGCAACTCGCGGCCGTCCGCGACGACACCGGCGCCCGGCGCTGCGAGCACGTCTGCATCCGGCGGCGGCCTGTTTGGGACGCCGATCTTGAACGGCGGCGGCGCCGCGCTCACGAAAACAGCGTCGAAACGGTTGAAGTCGACTTCGCCGTCGAGCGTCTGGACGACATCCTGGAAGAAGGTCTTGCGGTCTCCCCACGGTCCGTTGAACGCGTACGAGGCGTAGTTCTTGGGCATCCGGACGATTCCCGGATGGAGTGCGTGCTGGACACCTGCGCGACCGTAGGAGAGCGCTTGCACCCACGAGTCGACGGCGTCCAGCCGCAGCGCCTGGTGAAAGATCGACGTAGGTGCGTCCGCGAAGTCGACCATCACCGAGAGCACGCGAAAGCGACTCGGGGGCAGGAAGGTCGCCCAGTCGGTCGGGCCCTCGTTCCACCCCGCAGGGACGACGGAGCCGAGCACCTGGGTACAGCCCGCGGGAGAGCGATTGGTCGGCTTCGTGTCGACGATTCGCAAGCGCGCCCCCGAGCGGGCGCGTAGGACGCGCCCAACGACGCGGAGCGTGTCGTCGCCGTAGAGAGCGGCCGGCAGGACGAGCTGGACACGCTTGGGTGCGAAGACGACCCGGACCGGCTTGACGGGCTTCCCGTTGGCGATGATCGTCCAGCTGCCGACGCCGGGACGGATCGCGCCGCTGAAGCTCAGTGTGACGCGATCGCCGAGGACGGTTGCCGTCGTCAGCTTCGGAAGCGGGCTCGCGCCGGACGCAGCGGCGCACAGAAGCAGCCCGCTCGCGGTGACCGTCGTTGCGATGAGCCACCTGCGGCGAGCCATGTGGCGACAGTATCCTCCAATCGATGCCTTTCTACCAGCGTCTCGGCGACGTTCCGCGCAAACGACACATCCAGTTCCGCGACAACGGCACCCTGCTCACCGAAGAGGTGATGGGACTCGAGGGCTTCACCGGCAACGAATCGATCCTCTACCACCTCCAGTCGCCCTGCCGGGTCCAGGAGATCGGAGAGTTCGAGCCGATCGTGCGGGAGGAGTGGGTGCCGGACACCCACCAGCACCGGATGATGCACACCAAGGGTGTCGAGCCCGGCGGCGACGAGGTCACAGGCCGCCGGCTCCTGATGTGGAACGCGGACGTCGAGATCTCTCTCTGCCGGCCCTCCGAGCAGATGGACTACTTCTTCCGGAACGGCGAAGGAGACGAGGTGATCTTCGTCCACGAGGGCTCAGGGACGCTCGAGACGATCTTCGGCGATCTGCCCTACAAAGACGGCGACTACGTCGTCATCCCGCGCGGCACCACCTACCGCTTCCGGCCCGAGGGAGAACAGCGGTATCTGATCTTCGAGACGCCTGGGCTGATCGAGATCCCGCGCCGCTACCGGAATCAGTACGGCCAGATCATGGAGGGAGCCCCGTACTACCACCGGGATATCCACCCGCCCACGGAGCTGAACACGCACCGCGAACGCGGCGAGTTTCCAATCAAGGTGCGCGTCCGCGACGGGTATCAGACCTACCTCCTCGACTACCACCCGTTCGACGTCGTGGGCTGGGACGGCTACCTCTACCCGTGGACGTTCTCGATCCACGACTTCGAGCCGATCACGGGACGCATCCACCAGCCGCCGCCGTCGCATCAGACCTTCGCTGGGCGCAACTTCGTGATCTGCTCGTTCTGCCCGCGCAAGCTCGACTTCGACCCGCTCGCGATCCCGATCCCGTACCACCATTCGAACCTGCAGAGCGAGGAGATGATCTATTACGTCTCCGGCAACTTCGGCTCGCGGAAGGGCGTGGACGTGGGCTCGATCACGCTGCACCCCTCTGGCCTGCCGCACGGCCCGCATCCGGGGCTCGCGGAGAAGTCGATCGGGCTGCACGAGACGGGCGAGCTCGCGGTGATGTGCGACACGTTCAACCCGCTCAAGCTCTCCAAGCTCGCGGCCGAGCTCGACGACGGCAAGTACGCGCTCTCGTGGTACGAGACGGGCGACGAAGCTCCCTCGGACGCCGGCCTCACCTCCCACCTGTAGCCCTCTTTGGCCACTGACTCGGCGTCAACCGCCGTTGCGGGTGTCAGAGACGAGTCTGGCACGTGTCAGAGACGAGTCTGACACCGGTACGGTGCGGCGATGCGGCTCGTCGTCGACTGGGACGGAACGATCACCGCCCGGGACTCGCTCGTGCAGGTGATCCACGAGTTCGGCGATCCGGCTCTCCTCGCGGAGCTCGAGCCGAGGGTCGGCGTCGACCTCACGCTGCACGAGGAGATCGCGCTCGAGTTCCTGGCGATCACGACGCCGCTCGAGGAGGTCGCGCGGTGGGTCGTGAGGAACGTCGAGGTCCGGCCCGGTCTGCGCGAGCTCGCCGAGCTCGAGCCCGTGGTGATCTCGGCCGGCTTCCACGAGCTGATCGAGCCCGTGCTGGCACGCGAGCGAGTGCAGCTGCAGGTGCTTGCGAACCGGCTCGACACACGGCCCGATGGCTGGGTCGTGCAGTTCCGTGACGAGGCAGACTGCGCGACCTGCGGCGAGCCGTGCAAGCGCGGGAGCCTCGCCGGCGAGCCATACATCTACGCGGGCGACGGCTATTCGGACCGCTGCGCAGCGCTCGCGGCCGAGCGGATCTTCGCCCGCGACTCGCTGGCGACACACCTCGACCACCTCGGAATCGCGTACGAGCGCTTCTACGACCTGCACGACCTCGCCGACGCGCTGACGTAGGGACCGGCCGATACTAGGCCGGTGCTGTTGGACAGGCCACACCACGACGGCTCCGACGCGTACGTACTCGACCGCCCGGACGAGCTGGGCGGAACCGCCACCGTGCGCCTGCGGGTGCCGCATGGTACTCGGGTCGACGATGTCGCCCTGCGCGCCGTCCGCGACGGCGAGCCGCGCGTCGTCCGCGCCGAGCTCGACCAGGAGACCGACACCGACAGCTGGTACCGCGCAACGTTCACGGTCGACAACCCGAGCACGCGTTACCGCTGGCTCCTCGCGGGCGGCACCGTCGGGTACGCCTGGGTGAACGGTCTGGGCCTGACCCCGTACGACCCGGCGGATGCGGACGACTTCGTCCTGACCACCGATCCCGGCGGGCCGGAGTGGCACCTCGGCGCTGTCGTCTACGAGATCTTCCCTGACCGCTTCGCCTCGAGCGGGACCAACGCCGACGACCCCGCCTGGGCCGTCCGCCGCACCTGGGACGAGCCTCCAACAGGGCGTGGAAAGGAAACGCAGTTCGAGCTCTATGGCGGCGACCTCGGCGGGATCGAGGCTCGGCTCGACCACGTCGAGAAGCTCGGCGCCAA
Source organism: Gaiellaceae bacterium (assembly GCA_045403015.1). Classification (GTDB taxonomy): domain Bacteria; phylum Actinomycetota; class Thermoleophilia; order Gaiellales; family Gaiellaceae; genus Gaiellasilicea. Next base: position 11,834 of record JAXIPI010000378.1, read on the forward strand.
CGTGCTCTACCTGACGCCCTTCTTCCCGGCCGGAAGCACGCATCGCTACGACGCGAGCTCGTTCGAGCACGTCGATCCACTGCTCGGTGGCGACGAGGCGCTTCGCTCCCTCGTGCGGGCCGTGCACGGGCGTGGGATGCGCGTGGTCGGCGACTTGACGCTCAACCACAGCGGCGCCGGCCACGAGTGGTTCGCGAACGAGCGCGACTTCTACTACTTCGACGAGACGCTCCCCGGCGGGTACGCATCGTGGCTCGGTGTCGGCTCGCTGCCGAAGCTGAACTGGAGCTCGGCCGTGCTCCGCGAGCGAATGCAGGAGATCGCGAAGCGCTGGCTCGACGCCGGGCTTGACGGTTGGCGGATCGACGTCGCCAACATGACCGGCCGCCACGGCGACTCCGATCTCGCCCGAGAGGCCGCACGGGCGATCCGGACTGAGCTTGGGGCCGACGATCTGCTGGTCGCCGAGCATGGGCACGACTTTCGCGACGACCTCGGGGGCGGAGGCTGGCACGGGACGATGAACTACGCGGGCTTTCTCCGGCCGGCGTGGGAGTGGCTGCGCGGCGACGACCTCCCCGCGGAGCTCCGCCGCTACTTCTGGGGTACGCCCGTCGGACTCCCGCGGCTCGGCGGGCAGGCGGTGACCGCGACGATGAGGACGTTCCGTGCCGGCGTCCCGTGGCAGTCGATCCTCCACTCCTGGAACCTGCTCGACAGCCACGACACGGCTCGCTTCCGCACGGTCGCCGGCTCGCGTGAGCTCCAGGAGGTCGGGATCGGGCTTCAGCTGACTCTTCCCGGCGTGCCGATGGTCTTTGCCGGCGACGAGCTCGGGCTCGAGGGGTCGTGGGGTGAGGACGCGCGGCGCACGATGCCATGGGACCGGCCCGAGAGCTGGGACGCCGAGCTGTTCGCGACCTACGCCCGCGGGATCGCGCTACGCCGCTCGAGCGAGGCGCTTGCGTGCGGCGGGCTCCGCCACGTCTCGATCGGCGAGGACGCGGTCGTCTATCTGCGCGAGCACGCCGACGAGCGGTTGCTCTGCCTTGCCGCCCGCGCCGAGCACGAGCCCGTGCAAGTCCCGCTGGCGTCGCTCGGCTGCCGCGCACTCGAGACGGTCCTGGGCGGTGACGCATCCTGCGCCCGAGGGATCGCGACCCTGCCGGGCGGTGGCCCCGCGTTCCACGTCTGGCGGCTCGATCGCTGACGTGGCCCCTCGTTGGAGGTACCCCCCGCAAAGTCTCATTACGACTCGCTGACGGAATCCGTACCGGGGTCCGGCGACTTCCACACGCCTTCCGCCCTCACTGCGTCTCGAGGCAAGCAAATCGAACCAGGAGGGAAGCGCATGACCAGCTTCAAGATGATCGTTGCGGCGGCTCTCGTCGCGCTCCTCGTGCCCGTTGCGGCGGTGGCGAAGGACGCGAACGTGAGCGGCCCGGCGAAGCTCGTCGGCAAGGGCTTCTTCGGCGGTGAGCTCGGAATGGCGTCAACCGAGAACCAGCGCCCGGTGCGGATCGCGGCCCGCGCCGGCTACATCGGCATCCTCGACCTCGGCGGCGACCTGAAGGTGCGCTGCACGGGCAAGGGACGCGTCACCCGGAAGCAGACCGAGCAGGGCACCGTGTATCTCTGTGCGGGGCCTGGCGGCGTGGCCGTCGTGCTCGGCAGTCATTTCAAGTTCCGGGGCTTTGCGGCTGCGTACCACGTCCTGATCCCAGCCGGTGTGCGCGGGACGTTCCACGGGCGTTTCGTTCAGTGTGGCGCGGCCGAGGCCAACTGCGGCCAGGCGGAGCCGCCGGCGCGCGAGCGTGGCGAGCCGAAGGTCGAACGCGGGAAGCCGGTGGCTTCCGACGATGAAGAGGAGCTCCCGACGCTCAGTGAGCTCGCGGAGATGCTCGTCGGGAAGTAGGCGCTAGCCGAGCCCTGCTTCGCGCAGCGGCCGACGCGCCCAGGCGAACCGGTCGCGGTACCACCCTTCGAGCGGATGGAGGGTGGTGCCGTTTCCGGACGAGTGGACGAACCAGCCGCCGCCCAGATAGATGCCGGCGTGGTCGACCTGGGCAGGCTTCGACTTCGGGCCATTCGCGCCCTGGAAGATGAGGTCGCCGGGCTGGAGGTTCTGCACGTTCTTGATCCGCTGGGCGGGCGGCACCTCACCGGACATCTCGAAGGTCGTGCGCCCGCGCAGGACGCTCGCGAGCGCGGATGCGCCGGCGAACGGCTCGAGCTTGAACACCCGCCAGACGAACCCGGAGCAGTCGAAGCCGCCGGGGGCCTGCTTCCCGAATGACAGCTGCGCCGCTTCGGACGTCCCGCCCCAGATGTACGGGTACCCGACGAGCGAGACGGCACGCGTGAGCACCTGCCGCTGGAGCTCGCTCAGCTCCGGCAGGAACAGCTCCTCGGTCTCAGAGCGGATCGAGTCCTGCTCCCAGCCGGAGAAGCCGATGAGCCGTGCGAGCGAGTACGCCGCCTCGGCACGCGTCGCCGGATCGTTCGGGCCGAGCTCGAGCAGGTCCTGCTCGGCGGGGTGGTTCAACCGGAGGCCGAGCAACCGTGCGACCGTCTCAGAGCCGGCACCCGCTTTCGGCTGAAGGCCGGCGTCGCGTAGCGCGGCCGTGATCGAGCGGGCCGCATCGCCGAGCCCGAGAAAGCCCACGAGCGCGGCGTCGAGCTCGCGAATCGTGACTGCTCGACCTGGCACGACCACCGGATAGCTGTACTCGGCAGGCTCCTCATTCGCGAGCGAAAGCGTTTCGAGCGCGGCGCCGAGAGCGCGCTGCGTCAGGGGCCGCTGCGGCTTGAACGTCGCAACCGTGTCGGCGAGCAGGCCTGCCTCCACGACCGTCTTGATCTGCGGCTGCGCCCACGAGCGGTCGGCCGCGGAGGCGGTCGTAGGCAGCGCGAGAGCGCACAGAGCGATAGCGGCGAGGCGACGCACGAGGCGTCTATCGGCACGGCCCGCATTCGACTTGAAAGCATGAGCCGATGCTCGTTCGCCTGCCCCAGCCGTACGACTTCGACCTCTCCATCGCGCGTTTCGAGGTCTACGGCCGCGATCGGGCGACCCTCTGGCTCGACGGCGGCATCCATCGCTTCTTCGCCGGGCGGGAGGTTCGGATCGAGGCTGCTCCCGGTGGTGTCGAGGTCACGCCGCACGACGAGACGATCGAGGCGGACGTGCTCCACTTCCTCGGGCTGCCTTTCGATCTCGACGGCTTTTACGCCTGGGCGGAGGAGGACGAGATCCTCGGCCGGCTGGCAGCCGGGCTCGCCGGCTTCCGCCCGCCCCTGCAGGTGGACCCCTTCGAGGCGCTCGTCACCTCGATCACGGCACAGCAGGTCTCGCTCCAGTCGGCGGCGGCGATCAGGAGCA
>JAXIPI010000261.1:0-5351 GCA_045403015.1 Gaiellaceae bacterium
GGCGGTGTCCGCCGCCGCCGCAGCGATGCCCCCTCCCCATCGTGCCGCCGAGGCGCAGGCCGAACAGCCTCTTCGGGCAATGAGGTGTGCCCGCGGGACTCTGGCGGCTCCGGATCGGCGCGGTGAGAATCAACCGAGGAGGAAGTTGTGTCGCGGGAACGGACGGACGCGATCGAGAGGGAGGCTTCGGCGAGGCACACAAGTAGCCGCCCTGCCTCCCGGTCTGGTGGGGCGCTGTCCGCGCACGCGGGGTTGCTGCTCTCGCTGCACCGGAGCTTCGGCAATCGCGCGGTCGAAGGGCTCGTACAGCGCATGAAGGAGCAGAACAAGAAGACCGTCATCGATACGCTCACCGCGCTCAACCAGTACCTGAAGCAGCTCAATCTGAGTTTCCGGATCGGCCTCGACGACTTCGAGGACTAAGCACCCAAACCCGCGCAGCTCGACGAGGCGGTCGCCGCATCACCGAAGGTTGTCAACGGGAAGGTGACGAAGAAGGACCTCGTCGGCGATCTGAAGGTTTCACTCGCGGCCGTCCAGAAGCCCAAGCAGGCTGAGGATCCGCTCGAAGTCCGCAAGAAGAAGGCCTGGCAGGTCCCGAAGTCCCAAGACGGCTACATCGGCGGGGCGGCAAACGAACCGCACGTGCACACCTACGGCGCCGACTTTCACGTGAAGATCGGAGCCGACCGCAAGAACATCGTCGCGAACGGCAAGCTGAGTGCGGGTGTCCTAAAGGACGCCCGGCTGGCACTCACCGAGCACGCCCGCGGGAACGTTCTCAACGCCGCGATCGACCGGGCCTTGCTGGAGCGCAAGTTCGACCTGGACACGTACTGAGGCGAGCCACGAGGCGGCGTTCGCGGCGGCGGCCAGGTCGGCCGGGGCGACGTGGCGCAAAACACGGTTGACTCTTGTTGGCGGAGCGCCATAGTCTGTGCTTTCACGTCTAACGAACAGGTCGTCGCGAATTGCCGCACGCCGGCCGCCCCGGCACCCATTTCGCGCGTAGGAACCCCCAGCTCGCTGACGCGCATGGACTCCCTCGCCAGCGCCTGCTTGCGCTGCTTCCGGAGCTCTGGAAAGGTCGCTTCGGCCTCGTCGTAGCACCGGCGGGCTCGGGCAAAACGACCCTCCTGACGCAGTTCGCAGCCGCGGCCGGCTGCCCCTTCGCCTACCACTGCGCCGATGGCCGCCAGGCAGGCGCCGAAAGCTTTCTCGCCGCCCTCGGCGCATCGCTCGCGCCTGTTGTGCGCGGCAGCGAGCACGATTGGACGACAGTCGACGAGGCCGCGCTCTCGGTCGGGCGCGCCGCGCCGGAGCGGTTGTTGCTGTTGATCGACGACTTCCACCTGCTCGAGGAGACTCCGGCCGAGCAGACCCTCGAACAGCTGCTCGCATGCGCGCCGCCGCAACTCGGCGTCGTCATCGGCTCGCGGTCACGACCCCACTTCAACTGGCCACGCCTGCTCGTCTCCGGTGCGTTGCTCGAAATCGACGGCGAGGCTCTCCGGTTCAGGTCGTGGGAGGTCGAGAGGCTCTTCGTCGACGTGTACGCCGAACCGCTGCCGCCGGAAGATCTGGCGAAGCTCGCTCGCCGCACCGAAGGGTGGGCTGCCGGGCTGAAGCTGTTCCACCTCGCGACGCAAGGGAGACCTGCAGCCGAGCGGCGGCGCGTCCTCCACGCGCTTGGCAAGCGCTGGAGCGTGGCGCGCGAATACCTCACACGCAACGTCCTCGACGGTCTCGAAGCCGCGTTGCGCGACTTCCTCGTCGACACGTGCGTGCTGACGACGCTCTCGGGGCAGCTTTGTGACGACCTGCTCGGACGAACCGGCTCGGCTCGCCTGCTGCGCGAGCTCGAAGAGCGGCAGCTCTTCACATACGAGCTCGATGACGGCTCCTACCGCTACCACGACACGTTGCGCTCGCAGCTGGAGGCGACGCTCGTCGAGCGGCTCGGTGAGAGCGAAGCACGAGACCGGTTCTGTCGCGCAGGCGAACTGCTCGAAGGCGAGGCGCTGCTCCCGGACGCGCTTCACGCGTACTGCCGTGCGGAGGCCTGGGGCGAGGTCGAGCGCCTCCTCGGACGCGACGGGCACCAGATCGTCGATGGCCGACCGGTGTGGCTCGACGTCATCCCGCCTGCCATCTTGCGGATGGATGCGTGGCTGCAGCTGACCGTGGCGCGCCAGCAGCGCGCGGTCGCCCGCTTCGACGCAGCGATCGAGACGTATCGCGCGGCCGAGAGCTGCTCTAACGGGTCGGCCGCGATCGAGCTCTGCCGCCGCGAACGGATCGAGCTCGAGACCTGGGTCGAGCCGCACCCGCCGCCCGCGCTCGATGCGCTCGGACTGCTACGCACCGCGACGATCCGCGATCCGCGGTCCGCCCGCCGTCAGGCGACGCGACTCGGGACGCCAGAAGGCCTTGTCGTGAGCGGGCTCGCTGCGCTACTCGAGGGGCGGTGCCACGACGCAGCTGCTCTGCTCGCACGCGCGCGGGACGAGCGCGATCAGACCGCGGGGTTCGCCGCTGCGGCGCAGCTCGGCCTCGCCGTGGCGCACTTGCTCGCAGGTGATCAGAGCGGCGCGGCCGAGGCGCGGCTCGCGGCAGAGCAGGCGGAGCGCACCGGCGTCACGTGGCTCGCGCGCCTGGCGCATGCGCCGCTCGCGCTCGCCGACCCCGTCCGCGGTGGTCTCTCCGCGACCGAGGCGCGCGTGACGAGCGAGTTCGAGCGGCACGCGTGGGGCGTGCATCTGTCTGCGCTCGTCGAAGGGTTAGGCGCGCTCAACGCAGGCGAGGCTCCCGTCGAGTTGCTCGAGGCGACGACGAGCGGCTTCCGCGACCTCGGCGCAGCGGTGCTCGAGACGTGGGCGCGCGGCGCGCTCGCGGTCGCACTCGCTCGCGCGGGGGACCCGAGAGCCGGGAACGAGGCGCGTGCGGCCGAGCGGCTCGGCCGCCAATCCGGTGTCAGTGCAGCGCAGGCTCTCGCCTACCTTGCGCTCGCAGAGCTCGATGCCGACCCGAGCTCCGAATATCAGGAGCTCGCGCGGGCGCTCCAAGAGGAGTGCGGGCTCCTCGGCCTGCCCGGAGCCGCAGGGACGCAGACGCGCGAGCCCGTCGTGGCGGCGGCCGAGAAGACGTGGGCGCTTCGTTGCCTCGGTGGGTTACGGCTGAGCCTGCGGGGCCGTGAAGCGGATCTTCGTGCGGTCACGCCCCAAGTCCGAAGCCTCCTGCGGCTGCTCGCACTGCACGAGGGTCGGCCCGTCCATCGCGAGGTGCTGATGGAGGCCCTCTGGCCCGGGCGCGATCCGGTGTCGGGCGGCCGCACCCTTCAGGTGCTCGTCTCGAGTCTCCGCAAGGCACTCCAACCGGACCGCGGGCGTGGCGACGACACGCTCGTGGTCCGCGACGGCGATGCGTACCGGCTCGCCCTGCCGGAAGGGTCTGAGATCGATCTAACTGCGTTTCACGAAGCTCTGGGCGGTGCAAGAGCGAGCAAGGACCCCCAGCTCTGGGCGATCGCGTACGCCGGTGCGCTCGACCTCTACGTTGGTGATCTGTTTCCGGAGGAAGGGCCGGCCGAGTGGGTGGTCGAACCACGCGAGCTGCTGCTCGAAGAAGCGCTCGAGGCTGCGCGCGGCTTGGCCGAGTCCCTGCTGGCGCTCGGCGATCCGCTCGCTGCGGCTCGTGCGTGCCGGCGCGGTCTCGCCCTCGAACGGCGGGACGCAGCGCTGTGGCGGCTCTGCGTCGAGGCGTACGAGGCGGCCGGTGACCCGCTCTCGGCGGACCGGGCCCGCGAGCGGCAGCACCGCGCGCTCGTGTAGCCGGGCTCAGTCCCTGTCGAAGAACTCGATTTCGGTGATCGCCCCCTTTAACTTGGGGTTGTCGTTGCTGTGGACGCCCCGGATCGTGACCACGACGAGCGCCACGTTCGCGTGCTTGCCGGTCGAGAAGCGCTGCGGCGTCGGCGTGTTCTTGAGCTCGAACGGCCCCTCGATCCCGATGACGCAATGAGCGCCATGTCGCAACCACACGGGAAAGACGGCCCGGCTGCGTTGCTCGCACTCGGATTCCCGGGGCGGATTGGGGTCCCAGCGGTAGAACGTCATCTGGAGCGATGTGGGCACAATTGTTGTCCCGGTCGGGTCGCCGGCGAAGACGACAAACTCCTCGATGTGGTGCACGGCCGGGTTGAAGGTCACTCTGATCTTGTCGGGCACTCCAGGTGGGGTCCTCGTCTGCCAGTAGGTGCTCAGGTTGCGGTCGAAGGCATCGCCGGGAGGGTGCGGGATCTTCACCCACTTCTTCCCCCGCTTCTCCACCCGCGGCGGGTTGACGCTCGCCGGGTACACCGGGTTGAAGCGCGGGAAGAGCGCCTCGCGAGCCACCCCGTAGCTGTGCGTCGCACCCGCCGAGGCCGGCCCCCATGCCTTGATGGCGCCGATCAGGAGCGCGCCTGCCAGGAGTAACCCGGCGGTGACGATGAATCCGGTACGAATCGGGTCGTCCTTGCTGAGGAGTGGCTTGGGCGGGTGTGCCCGCTCGGTTGCTCGCAGCGGCGGTTTCTCGAGACCCAGAAAGCGCCGCAGACTCCAGGGTGGCTTCGACGTCTCGCCATCGGCGATGGGCCACCTGCAGTTCCAGCAGAGGTCGCCGGACGCGGGGTTGAGCTGTTCGCACGTCTCGTTCCGGCAATGTACGAAACGCGTCGACCCAGCCGGGGGGGCGGGCGGCTCGGATGTGGGCTCGTGTTGTCCGGGCGGCCACTCGTCGTCACTCGCAGCGGTCGCATCGGCGGCCCTTCCGTCCGGCTCGGCGTCCGTCTGTTGCTCGCCGGTCGTGACCGAGTAGTCGAGGAACGCGCCGCACTCGCAGAAGATCGCGTCGGGCTTCCGCTTGCGATGGCAGTCTCGGCACGTTGCCTCGACGGACGTCATGCCGTCACCTCCACCTCTGTGAGCGCGACGTGCGCCGGCTTCACCCTCTCCGCCACGCGGCGCACGAGCTGCTCTACGCTCACGACCTCCCCTGCGCGCGCGCGCCGTTCCTCGCCGAGCGCGACGCTGATCTTCATCCGGGGTCCGGTCTTCATCCGGGGTCCGGCGCCGGCCGTGGGGAATTTCGGGGCCTCGCCGTCGTCGAGTGCGACCGCCGCAAGTGCCCACACGCCGCCGCTTTCCCTGATCGTGATCTGCTCGGGTTTGACGTCCACGAAGATCGCGACGACGTTCTCCACGCCGAGCATCGTGCCGCGCTGGCGGTGGCGCTTGACTGCGTCCGCCACGAGCCGGCGACGGAGCTCCGCCGGGCGCCCTAGTTTCTCCCACTCGCGCTGATCGATGCGG
>JAXIPI010000044.1:0-5293 GCA_045403015.1 Gaiellaceae bacterium
CTTTTCGGCCAACTACGGCTCCAATCGGTAGATGGGAACGAGCCGTTTCTCGGCCTCGGTGTCGATGTGCGCGATCACCTCGACGTAGGGCTCGAGGCCCGATCCGATGAGCTTCGCCTTCAGCAGCCCGTCGACCTGGAAGAGGCCGGACGAGTTGTTCATCACGATCTCGATCATCACGGGATGCGACTCGCCGTCCTTGATCGAGACGTCGTCGATCGCCGCCGCCGAGAGCGAGTGCATCGAGACGCGACCCTTCTCGAACGGGATCCTCGAGCGGCCCTCGGCCATGTCGAGGGCGTCCGCGACACGCAGGATGCCGGCCTCGAGCGCGAGCGGTTGCCCGTCGGCACGGTGGCTCGTGATCGCCTGCAGCACCTCGGAGATGACGACCGTGAGCTCGGGCTCCTCGTAGATCCCGCGCAGGAGCTCGCGCATCTTGGGCTCCGCGAGGAAGAGCGAGAAGTCCTCGTGTCCGTGGCGGTGCACGGACATCCCGACGCAATGGAACAGCGAGGCGAGGGCGACGATCACCTCGGCGTCGTCCTGCTCGAGCCCGAAGTCCCGCACCGCCGACGGCTCGACGTGGTGCTTCGTCAGCTGGCGGAGGAGCTTGAGCGCGATGTTCGCGACGATCTGGATGTGCACCCAGGAGTGGTCGTTGATCTCCATCCGGACGACCGCGTTGACGTTCGAGACGTGCCACCAGCCCTTCAACTGCTTGTCCTCGTTCACGCGCTCGAGCAGTTTTCGCAGCTTGCGGTTGCCGCGCACCGGCAGGTTGATGTGCATCTTCTCGACCGCCTGCGCGGGTGTCAGCCTCGTCTCGCGGACGGCCTCCTCGGAGACGGGCTCGTCGATGCGCCCTTCGGTCTTCTTGTCCAATTCGCTCATGTACGCACCACCACGCTCCGCGCGAACTTGTCGTGGAATGTCTGGTTGCGGCCGTCGCGGAGCGGCCACAGATGATCGACGATGCCCGGCACCCAGAGGATCCAGAGAAAGGCAGTCGAGAGCCAGCGATTGAACGCACGCACGTAGCCGATCGGTGAGCGGTTCTCTGCGTCGACCACCTTGATCCCGACCGCCATCTTCCCGAACGTCTGGTTGCGGGAACCGACCAGCGCGGTGGTGTAGATCGCCTCCGGCACGACGAAGAGCAGCAGGATGATGAGCGTCTCCCTGTTGCGGATCCGGTCGTTCAGCTCCTCCGCCGGCATGCCCGCCGCGAGGACGGTGACGGTGATGATCGTCGCCAGGACGACGGTGTCGATCATGAGTGCCGCGAGGCGACGGCCCCAGCTGGCGAGCTCGCCCGCCGCGACCACTTCGACGTCCGTCAGATTCACGCCCACAATCTAGGCCACCTCGTCGACCCAGTCGCCGTAGAGGCTCGTGTACAGCCCGCGTCGCGCGATCAGCTCCTCGTGCGTGCCCTGCTCGACGACCCGGCCGTGCTCGAGCACGACGATCAGGTCGGCGTCGCGGATCGTCGAGAGCCGGTGCGCGATGACGAAGGCGGTGCGGCCGGCGAGGAGACGACGGAGCGCCCGCTCGATCTGGCGCTCGGTCCCGATGTCGACGGACGAGGTGGCCTCGTCGAGGATCAGGATGCGTGGGTCGGCGAGGAGAGCCCGCGCGAACGCGACGAGCTGGCGCTGGCCGAGCGAGAGACGGGTCCCGCGCTCCCCGAGTTGCGTCTCGTAGCCATCCTCGAGCTCCAGGATGAACCGCTGGGCGCCCACGGCCTCGGCGGCCGCCGCGATCTCCTCCGGACGGGCGTCGGGACGGCCGAAGGCGATGTTCTCCGCGACCGTGCCGCCGAAGAGGAAGCCCTCCTGCGGGACGATTCCGAGCTGGCGCCGGAGCGAGCTCTGCGTCACGGCGCGCAGGTCGTGGCCGTCGATCGAGAGCGAGCCCTTCGTCGGGTCGTAGAAGCGCGCGATCAGCTTCGCGATCGTCGACTTGCCGGCCCCGGTGTGACCGACGAGAGCGACGGTTGTGCCGGCCGGGACGTCGAGATCCAGGCCGTGCAGCACCTCCGGGAACTCCAGCCCGTAGCCGAAGCGCACGCCGTCGAACCGGACGTGGCCTTCGATCCGCGGCAGCTCGGTCGCGTCGGCGCCGTCGACGACCTGCGGCTTCTCGTCGAGCACGCCGATGATCTTGTCCAGCGCGGCGATCGCAGAGAGGAAGGTGTTGTAGAGCTGCGAGAGCTGCTGGATCGGGTCGAAGAAGTTCGAGAGGTAGAGCGCGAAGGCGAACAGGGTGCCGGCGGTCATCTGATCGTGGTAGACGAGCCAGCCGCCGTAGCCGAAGACGATCGCGATCGCGGCGGACGCCAGCAGGTCGACGATCGGGAAGTAGATCCCGTTCAGGATCACGGTCTCGTAGTTGGCGCCGCGGTAGCGGTCGTTCACCCCCTGGAACGCCTTCTGCTGCACGGGCTCCCTCGTGAACGACTGCACGACACGCATCCCGGCGATGTCCTCGGCAAGCGTCGCGGTGACGAGGCCGAGCCGCTCGCGGACGTTGCGGTAGGCACGGTTCGACCGGCTACGGAACCAGGCGGTCGCGATCGCCATCAACGGCAGCACCGTGAGCGTTGCGAGCGCGAGCTTGACGTCGAGGAAGAAGAGGACGACCGCGGTGCCGAGGAGCAGGAGCGTGTTCTGGATGAGGCTCGTGACGCCGTCGGTCACGAGCTGGTCGAGCGCCTCGACGTCGTTCGTGATCCGGCTGATGATCACGCCCGCGCGGTTGCGCTCGTAGAAGCCGAGTGAGAGCCGTGCGAGGTGGGCGAAGAGCTTGTTCCTCAGGTCGGCGAGCACGCGCTCGCCCGTCCAGCCCGTGAGGTACGTGTTCGCAGCGGAGAGCACGAGCGCCAGGAGTGCGAAGCCGAAGAAGAGCGCCACGATCCAGCTGAGCCGGGAGAGGTCGTGGGCGTTGATGCCCTCGTCGATCGCGAGCTTCGCGAGATACGGCGGTGCGAGTGCAACGAGCGTGTAGGCGAGCAGCGTCACGAGCGCAAGGCTCGTCCGGCCCTTGTACGGCAGCGTCAGCCGGGCGAGGACGCCGATGCGCCGCCGTGTGCGGCGCCACGACCAATCGCGTACCTCGCCGCCTCGCTCCTCGGACAGATGGCCTCCCGGCTGCCAGACCTTCACGCGGTCTCCTTCAGTAGTCCCTGGAGAAGCCCGTGCTCGTGGATCTCCTGGTACACGGCGTTCGTCGCGAGCAGCTCGGCTTGCGTTCCGCGCGCGACGATGCGGCCGTGGTCGAGGACGACGACCTCGTCGGCGAGCGCGATCGTCGAGAGGCGGTGCGCGATGATGATCGTCGTCCGGCCGCGCATCGCCTCGGCGAGGCCGGTCCGGATCTTGGCCTCCGTCGTCGCGTCGACCGAGGCCGTCGCGTCGTCGAGGATCAGGATGCGGGGGTCGATGACGAGCGCCCGGGCGATCGCGAGCCGCTGCCGCTGACCGCCCGAGAGTGTGATACCGCGCTCGCCGATCACCGTGTCGTAGCCCTGCGGCAGCTCCTCGACGAACTCGTGCGCCTGCGCAGCCTGCGCCGCCCGCAGTACCTGCTCGTCGGTGGCGTCGCGGACGCCGAACGCGATGTTTTCGCGGACCGTGGCCGAGAAGAGGAAGGGGTCCTGAGAGATGACCCCGATCTCACGGCGGAGCGAGCGGCGCGTTACCTCCCGGACGTCGACGTCGTCGACGAGCACCCGCCCCTCGGTCGCGTCGTAGAAGCGCGGCACGAGCGCGGCGAGCGTGGTCTTGCCCGATCCCGTGTGGCCGATCAGGGCGACCGTTCGTCCCGAGGCGATCTCGAGCTCGAGCTCGTGCAGGACCGGCCGTCCCTCCGCGTAGCCGAAGCCGACCCGCTCGAAGCGGATCGCGCCAGGGCCGCGGGTGAGCTCGACTGCGCCCGGGCGATCGTCGACGCCCTCGGGCTCGTCCATCACTTCGAAGATCCGTTCGCCCGACGCGGTCGCGCGCTGGGCTTGCCCGACCCACATCCCGAGGCTCCGCAGCGGCACGATCAGCATTGCGAGCAGCAGGTTGAAGATGAAGAAGCCGCTCAGCGAGAGCGAGCCGCTCACGACCATCCGGCCCGCGGCGAGCAGCACCGCACCCTGCGCGAGCAACGGCAGGAAGGAGAGCAGCGGCACGTAGAGCGCGCGCTGCCTGAACGCGCGGACGGTCTCATCGAATACCGAGCCGGAGGCACGCTCGAACTGGGCCTGGCGCCGGTTCTCCTGCGCGAACGCCTTGACGACGTGGACACCGACGATCGACTCCTCGGTCACCGTCGCCACGTCGGCGAGCTTCTGCTGCACGTCGCGGAGGACCGGGTGCGAGACGTGGCTGTAGCGGTACGCGACCGCGACGATCACCGGCGTGATCGCCAGCGCGATCAGCGCGAGCCGCCACTCGACGAAGAACAACACGACCATCACGGAGACGATGGTGAGCACGTGCTGGAAGAAGAAGATGAGGCCGAAGCCGAGGAAGAAGCGCACCGACTGGAGGTCGACGGTCGCGCGCGACATCAGCTGCCCGGTCTGGTGCTTGTCGTAGAACCCGAACGAGAGCCGGAGCAGATGGGCGTAGAGGCTCTCGCGCATGTCCTTCTCGATCCCGAGTGCCTGCTTCCCGGAGATGAGGCGGCGGCCGACCATGAACGCCGCCTTCACGACGCCGACGACGAGAATTGCGACGACGATCCACGCGAGCGTCGCCGTGCCGCGCTGCTCCTCGATGCTGTCGATCGCCTCCCCGACGAGCAGGACGATCGCGATCGCCGCCGCTTGCGAGAGCACGGCGAGGATCGTCGACACGAGCAAAGAGCCCTTGTACGGCCGCAGGAAACCGAGCAGGCGGATGAACGTGCGGCGATACGGAACGGCGCTCACGTCTCCGAATGTAGCCGTCCGAGCTCCCGTCTCACGTGTGTCAGCGCTTTCCCGAGCCGGGCGCGGTTGGCCGGGTCGTTCAGCCAGCCGCTCGCGCCCGACGGATGCGGCAGCGGAATCACGATCGCTCGCTCGCGCATGTAGCTCTTGCCGATCGCGTCGGTCAGCGATGGGATCCCGAGCAGCCGCCGGAGTGCAAGCCCGCCAACGGTGACGATCAGATCCGGCCGCAGCAACTCGAGCTCCCAATCGCGCCAGAATTCGCACAGGTCCTGCTCGCGCGGGGTCGGCGTACGATCGCCGCGGCCCGAGGGCGCACGTCCGGGGTAGCAACGGGTGACGGACGCGCAGTAGAAGGTCTCGTACAGC
>JAXIPI010000235.1:0-19513 GCA_045403015.1 Gaiellaceae bacterium
GCTCTTCCGATCTGAGTCCAAGCTGCCAGCCAGTCCATGGGTCGAACGCTGGACGTGACCGGAGTCCGCAGCCTGTTGCAGCGCAATCAGGAGCATCCGCGCTGGGACGATGTTGCGTCGCGTTGTCTGACCTGCGCCAACTGTACGATGGTCTGCCCGACCTGTTTCTGCACGAGCGTCGAGGACGCGACCGACCTCACCGGAGGCGAGGCCGGGCGGGTCCGGGTGTGGGATACGTGCTTCTCGGTCGACCATTCCTACATCCACGGCGGGGCGATCCGGCCGACCGGCCGCTCGCGCTACCGCCAGTGGCTCACCCACAAGTTCGGCACCTGGCACGAGCAGTTCGGCACCTCTGGCTGCGTCGGATGCGGTCGCTGCCTCACGTGGTGCCCGGTCGGGATCGACGTGACGGAGGAGCTCGCCGCGCTCCGCCTGGACCCGGAGAGCGATGCAGACGATTGAGGATCTGCTCCGCGAAGCGCCGATGTTTGGGAGCCTCGCCGACGATCAGCTTGCACTCGTTGCCGGGTGCGGCTCGAACGTCCACATCGAAGAGGACACGGTCCTCTTCCGCGAGGGCGACGCCGCCGATGTCTTCTACCTCATCCGCGACGGCGTCGTTGCGCTCGAGACATTCGCTCCCGCACGCGGAGCGATCATGATCGAGACCCTCGAGGCGGGCGAGCTCGTCGGCTGGTCGTGGCTGTTCCCGCCCTACCGCTGGCACTTCGACGCCCGCGCTCTCGCGCCGGTGCGCGCGACGGTCTTCGACGGCACCTGCCTGCGCGGCAAGTGCGAGGCCGACGTGGGGCTGGGCTACGAGCTCATGTCCCGCTTCGCGCAGGTGCTGATCGAGCGCCTCCAGTGGACACGCCTCCGGCTTCTCGACGTCTACGGCGATGATCGCGCACGCTGAGGCGCACTCCGCCGCCGCGCCGCGGCCGTTTCGCGTCGTGCGCAGGCGGCGCGAGACGCACGACACCTGGACACTCGAGCTCGAGCCGGCGGCCGGGACGCCACTTGCGTCCGAGCCTGGACAGTTCACGATGCTCTACGCGTTCGGCATCGGCGAGGTGCCGGTGTCGGTGTCCGGGGACGACGACGGGCGGCTCGTGCACACCGTACGCGCCGTGGGAGCAGTCACCGAGGCGATCTGCGCGTCCCGACCGGGCGCCAGCATAGGGGTGCGCGGCCCATTCGGCAACGCGTGGCCGATTGCCGAGGCTGCCGGCCGCGACGTCGTCGTGGTCGCCGGCGGCATCGGGCTCGCGCCGCTTCGCGGCGCGGTCCGTCACGTGCTCGCCCACCGGTCCAACTACGGCCGGGTCTCGCTGCTCTACGGCAGCCGCACACCGGCCGACCTCCTCTACCGCCGCGAGGTCGGCGACGCGGAAGGGATCGCGGTCGACGTCACGGTCGACGCCGCGAGCACGGGCTGGCGCGGCAAGGTGGGTGTCGTACCGAAGCTCGTCGCCGGGGTGCAGATCGATCCGGCCAACACAATCGCGCTGGTCTGCGGCCCAGAGGTGATGATCCAGTACGCCGTGCAGGCGCTGCTCGAGCGCGACCTCCCGGCAGAGCAGATTCACGTGTCGATGGAGCGCAACATGCGCTGCGGTCTCGGCCACTGCGGTCACTGCCAGCTCGGCCCGACGCTGATCTGCCTGGACGGCCCCGTCTACCGCTGGAGCGACGTGGCGCCGCTGCTCGCGGTGAGAGAGCTATGAGCGCTGCTGGCAAACCAAGGCTCGCGGTCTGGAAGTTCGCGTCCTGCGACGGCTGCCAGCTCTCGCTGCTGGACTGCGAGGACGAGCTGCTCCGACTTGCGGGCGAGGTCGAGATCGCCTATTTCCTCGAAGCGAGCCGAGCCACGGCGGAAGGGCCGTACGACCTGTCGCTCGTCGAGGGGTCGGTGACGACCGAGAGTGATGCCCGCAGGATCCGGGAGGTTCGCCGGCAGTCGCGGAAGCTCGTCACGATCGGCGCCTGCGCGACCGCGGGCGGCATTCAGGCGCTGCGGAACTTCGCAGACGTCGCCGAGTTCACCTCCCTCGTCTACGCCTCGCCGGAATACGTGTCGACGCTCGCGACCTCCACCGCGATCTCCGCGCACGTACCGGTCGACTTCGAGCTGCACGGCTGCCCGATCGACAAGCGCCAGCTGCTCGAGGTGCTCACGGCGTTCCTACACGGCCGCCGCCCGAACATCTCCTCGACCAGCGTCTGCACCGAGTGCAAGCGGCGCGGCACCGTCTGCATCACCGTCGCGCATGGAACACCATGTCTCGGCCCTGTCACCCACGCCGGCTGCGGCGCGCTGTGCCCCTCGTACGACCGCGGCTGCTACGGCTGCTTCGGGCCGATGGAGACGCCGAACACGGTGTCGCTCACGAAACGGCTGCGCGTGCTCGGCATGGACGAGCGCAGCGTGGACCGCGTCTTCCGGACCTTCAACGTCGAGGCGTTCGACGAGGCGCGCCGCAATGGCTGAGCGGCGCACGATCCGCACCGACTACCTCGCGCGCGTCGAGGGAGAGGGCGCGATGACCGTGCGGCTCCGCGACGGGCAGGTCGAGCACGTCGAGCTCCGGATCTTCGAGCCGCCTCGATTCTTCGAGGCCCTGCTGCGCGGCCGCTCGTTTCTCGAGGCGCCCGACATCACCGCCCGCATCTGCGGCATCTGCCCCGTCGCCTACCAGATGAGCGCCGTCCAGGCGATGGAGGCGATCTGCGGAGTCGAGGTGTCCGAACCGGTTCGTCAGCTGCGGCGGCTCCTGTACTGCGGCGAGTGGATCGAAAGCCACGCGCTCCACGTCTACATGCTCCACGCACCAGACTTTCTCGGCTACGAAAGCGCGATCGAGCTCGCCAGAGACGCGCCGGCCGCAGTCCAGCGCGGCCTCGACCTGAAGAAGACCGGCAACCAGGTGATGACCGTCGTCGGCGGGCGGGAGATCCATCCAATCAATGTCCGGGTCGGGGGGTTCTATCGCGCGCCGACCCGGCGGGAGCTGCAGGCACTCGTCGACCCGCTCGAGCTGGCGCGGGAGATCGCTCTGGAGACCGTGCGCTGGACGGCCGGCTTCGAGTTCCCCGAGCGCGATGTCGACTGCGAGCTCGTCGCGCTCTCCCATCCCGGCGACTACGCAATCGAGCGCGGACGCATCGTGTCCGACCGCGGGCTCGACATCGAGCCTGCGCAGTACGACGATCACTTCGCCGAGGAGCACGTCGAGCGCTCGAACGCCCTCCACTCGCGGCGCCGCGACGGCGGCACGTACCTCTGCGGGCCGCTTGCACGCTTCGCGTTGAACGGCGACCGTCTGACGCAGCTCAGCCTCGAGGTGGCGCGAGAGGTCGGCCTCGAGCCACCGTGCCGCAACCCGTTCCAGAGCATCGTCGTGCGCAGCATCGAGCTCGTCGAGGCGTGCTCCGAGGCGCTCCGCCTGATCGCCGAGTACGAGCGCCCCGACGCTCCCGGCGTGGTGGTCGAGCCAGTCGCAGGTATCGGCTGCGGCGCGACGGAGGCGCCGCGCGGCCTGCTGTACCACCGGTATGAGATCGACGACGAGGGCACCATCCTCGACGCGAAGATCGTGCCCCCGACCTCGCAGAACCAGCTGGCGATCGAGGACGACCTGCGCAACGTCGTTGGCCGCAACACCGCCCTTGCCGACGAGGAGCTGCGTGCGCTCTGCGAGCAGACGATCCGCAACTTCGACCCTTGCATCTCGTGTGCGACGCACTTCCTGTCCCTGAACGTCGAGCGCCGGTGACCGGAATCGTCGTCATCGGCGTGGGCAACGTCTACCGCGGTGACGACGCGGTCGGACTGGCGATCTCCGAACGGCTCCGCGAGCAGCTTCCCGAAAGCGTGACCGTGCTGGACTGCGAACAGGAGCCGACTCGGCTGCTCGACGCATGGCAGGACGCCGACGTCGCTCTGGTCGTCGACGCGGCCGCCTCGGGTGCGGCGCCTGGAACAGTGCACCGCTTCGATGCGAGCAGCGACGGTGTTCCGGCACAGGTCTTTCGCTCCTCGACGCACGCATTCGGCGTGGGCGACGCCGTGGAGCTCGCACGGGCGCTCGGGCGGCTTCCAGCCAAGGTGGTCGTCTACGGCGTCGAGGGAGCCGACTTCACTGTCGGCTCAGGTCTGAGCGAACCGGTGGCGGCAGCCGTACGGCACGTCGCCGACGAGATCGAGGAGGAGGTCCGATGCACGAACGCGCACTGATGCGAGATCTCGTCGCCCGGATCGAGGCGACCGCGGAGGCCGAGGGTGCGACCCGCGTGACGAGGGTGACGGTGCAGCTCGGCGCGCTCTCCCACTTCACGCCCCACCACTTTCGAGAGCATTTTGAGGATGCGACCCGCGCTACTCTGGCGGAGGGTGCCGTCGTGGACACGGAGCTCGAGGGCGACATGACCTCCCCCCGCGCTCGCGACGTCGTCCTGATGGCCGTGGAGGTCGAGATCTGATGTGCCTCGGCTCAATCTCGGTGCTGGTCGAAAGCTGGGATGCCGACGGCGCACGCGTCGGCAGGCTCGATACCGGCGCGGTCGTGTCGCTGGCGTTCGTCCCCGACGCCCGGGCCGGTTCTCACGTTCTCGTGCATCTGGGGATTCCGGTCGAGGTTCTCGATCCCGAAGACGCGACCGTTGCGCTCACGCTTCGCACAGACAAAGGAGCAGCCCCATGAGGTCGTCCCTGCTCACCCTGCCCTCCCGCCTTTCGGGACGTGCGATCGGCGTTGGGTTCGCCCTTGTCGCAGCGACGGTCAGCGGCGTCGCCGTGTACGTGAACTCGAAGGGCGTCGCGCACTTCGACGACGCGACGGTTTACACGACGGCGAAGAACGCGGTCGCAGGCGTATTGCTTCTCGCCCTGGCGCTTCCCGTGCTTGCCGGGGATTCACGTTTCGGGCAGCGCGCTCGCCGCCCTCGGACGCGGCGGGCCTGGTTCGGGCTCGTCGCGCTCGCCTGCATCGGCGGCAGCGTCCCGTTCGTGCTCTTTTTCGAGGGCCTCTCGCGCGCGACCGCGACGCAGGCCGCGTTCATCCAGAAGACGCTCGTCATCTGGGTCGCGCTGCTCGCAGTGCCGCTCCTGCGCGAACGCGTCCGGCCGGTGCATCTGGCGGCGATCACACTCGTCGTGGCCGGCCAGGCGTGGCTCGCCGGCGACGCCGGAACGATCGTGTTCGGGAGCGGTGAGACGATGATCCTCGCGGCCACGTTAATGTGGGCGGTCGAGGTGATCCTCGTCAAGCGGCTCGTCGTCGGGGTCGATCCGCGAGTTCTCGCCGCGGGCCGCATGGCTCTGGGCGTCGTGATCCTGTTGATCTGGGTCGTCGTCTCCGGCCGCATGTCTGATCTTGCCGGCCTGACCGCAGTCCAGTGGCAGTGGGCGCTCGTGACCGGGCTTCTGCTGACGGCGTACGTCGGCACGTGGTACGCAGCCCTCGCCTTTGCGCCGGCAATCGACGTCACCGCCGTCCTCGTCTTCGGCGCCGTCATCACCGCGGTACTTGCTGGGGCAATCGACGGCGTGGCAGTCGATCTGGTCGGCGCCGGGCTCGTGACCGCCGGCGTTATTCTCGCCGGGGTCACGGCCTTGACGAGACGCCCGGGCCGCGTCGCGCAGTCATGACGGCGGGACCGCTTCTCTTCGCGCGCTACGCCTATCCGCCGAACGCGCTCGGCCTGTGCGGCGCCGACGAGACACGGACGCTGCTCGACTACGGGGCGGCGGGAGAGTCCGACGGCGGCCTCGCGGAGCTCGCCCGCACGTTCGAAGGCGCCTGGCCCTATCTCGCGCTGATTGCGCACGCCAACCGGATCGAGGACCCGCTCGATCCGCGCGTCGTCGAGGCGTACTGGGTCGGCAACGGCCTGCTCGACTGCGTCACGCCGGACAATCTGATGCGGCACGTCGAAGACCGCTTCAGCAAGCGCATCGGGCGGAGCTGGCGGCACGTGCTCGACGCCGTCGCCGCCGGCGCGGTGCCGCACCACAACTTCCACGTCCTGGCGGTCTACCCCTGGCTCGGTCTGCTCCGGACGGGGATCGTCGACCAGCCGCTCTACGTCCTCGACCGCTGTCGTACGTCGCCGGCGCGGGTCGAGTCGCTGCAGGGCGACGTCGCCTCCGTGCTGATGCGGCCACTCGTCTGGGACGGTCGCACGGTCGAGCTCGGCGCACCCGAGTCCCGCGACGTGCGCTGGCGCACCGACGGCGGAGCGCTCGTCACCGATCTCCGCCTGGGCGACTGCGTGTCACTCCACTGGGACTTCGTCTGCGATCGCCTCACGTTCGCCGGTGCGGCGCGCCTCGAGCTCGAAACGCGCAGGACGCTCGCCGCCGTCAACAGCTCGCGGGCGAGCGCGGCCGCGCTCGTCTGACTCCCTCCGGCACGCCGAGCGACCAATCCGTAGTTCGCCACAGCGCGATCGGCGTGCTCGCCGATGCCTCCGCCAGGTGCTCCGCCGACACTGGAGGCTTCTGGATCCGACCGAATGGAGGAGCGATGGAACGAATTGCGGTGGTTGCGAACCTCCGGCCCGGCAGCGCTGAGGAGGCGGAAAGGCTGATCGAGTTGGGGCCGCCGTTCGACCTGCTCGCCAACGGGTTGGAACGGCACTCGGTCTTTCTCGCCGCCGATACGGCGGTCTTCGTGTTCGAGGGCGGTGATCCCCAGGCGGTGATCGCCGCACTCACCGAGGCAGACGACCAGGCCGTGCTCGGCGAGTGGGAGGAGTTGCTCGACGGCACGCCGAAAATCGCCCGGGAGGCGTACTGCTGGATCAGTCCGAGCTTTGCCGGCTGACAAGAGGTTGGGGGAGTGACCGGACGCCCGCCCCGCCGTCCTCGATGAGGGCCGCGGGGCGCGGCGTGCGGCATCGCCCGGCAAGCGGAAAAGCCGCAGATCGCTTCACGGTATTCGCGGATGCCCGCGCGGCGGGGTCGAGTCAGGTTGTGGTCGTCACCTGCGAAGAGGAGCGAGCGCCATGACGATCCTGGCCCCAAACACCAAGACACGGACGACCTTCGTGTACTCCTTCGATGAGCCGGCACCCGGTGGACGGGAGCTGCTCGGCGGCAAGGGCCTCGGGTTGTCCGAGATGGCGCACCTCGGTGTGCCCGTCCCTGCGGGGTTCACGATCACGACTGATGCGTCTCGCGCCTACATGACGAACGGGGGTGACCTGCCCGCCGGGCTCGAGGACGAGATCCTGGAGCACATCGAGCGGCTCGAGCGCGTCACGGGCTCCACGTTTGGTGATCCGTCGAATCCGCTGCTCGTGTCGGTCCGGTCGGGTGCTGCGATCTCGATGCCGGGGATGATGGACACGATCCTCGATCTCGGCCTGAACGACGAGGCGGTCCTGGGGTTGGCTGCCACCACCGGCAACGCGCGTTTCGCGCACGACTCCTACCGACGGCTCCTGCAGATGTACGGCGAGGTTGTCGAGGGCATCGACTCGCACCGGTTCGAGGACGCTCTCACCGAGCTCCGAGCGGAGTGCGGCGCCGAGAACGACGTCGATCTCACCGCGTCGGATCTCAAGCTCGTGATCGAGCGCTACAAGCGGATCTACGAGGAGGCTGTGGGGCACGCCTTCCCGATGGACGCGCGCAAGCAGTTGATGCAGGCCGTGCTGGCCGTGCTCGAGTCGTGGAACTCGCCGCGGGCGAACGTCTACCGGCGCACCTACGAGATCCCCGACGACCTCGGAACCGCCGTGAACGTGATGCAGATGGTCTTCGGCAACGAGGGCGAAGACTGCGGAACCGGCGTGTGCTTCAGCCGCGACCCCTCGACGGGTGCGCGCGGCATCTGTGGTGAGTTCCTCTTGAACGCGCAGGGTGAGGACGTGGTGGCGGGAATCCGCCTGCCCGTCCCGCTCGAAGAGATGCGCTCAGCGTTCCCGGCCGCGTACGACCAGCTCGAGCAGACGGTCGAACGGCTGGAGCGACACTACCGGGACGTCCAGGACATCGAATTCACCGTCGAGCAGGGTCGGCTGTATCTCCTCCAGACCCGCTCGGCCAAGCGAACGGCTGCGGCCTCCGTCAGGGCGGCAGTGGCAATGGTCGAAGAAGGGCTCTTGAGCCGTGAAGACGCAATCGCGAGGATCGACCCGGCTCAGCTCGACCACCTTCTCCACCCGATGCTCGACCCGAGCGCCGTCTACGACGTCGTCGCCAGAGGCCTGATTGCCTCGCCCGGCGCCGCGTCCGGTCGCGCGGTCTTCGATGCAGACACCGCCGAGACTTGGGCCCATGAGGGCCTGGACGTGATCTTGGTTCGCTGGGAGACGAGCCCCGACGACATCCACGGGCTGATCGCTGCAAAGGGCATTCTCACCGCGCATGGCGGGATCGCCTCGCACGCGGCTCTCGTCGCCCGCGGGATGGGCAAGCCCTGCGTCGCCGGCTGTTCCGACTTGACGATCGACCTCGAGCGCCGGGTCGCGACCATCGGCGGCAAAGCCCTCGTCGAGGGCGAGGTGATCACGGTCGACGGCAGCAGCGGCAGCGTGATCCTGGGTGCGGTGGAGCTCCTCCCGGCCCGGATCAACGAGGATCTCGAGACCATCCTCGGCTGGGCCGATGCCGTGCGGCGCCTCGACGTGCACGCAAACGCGGACACGCCCGAAGACGCTGCGAGGGCGCGAGAGTTCGGCGCCCAGGGGATCGGCCTCTGCCGCACCGAGCACATGTTCTTCGGCGAGGAGCGCCTCCCGGTCGTCCAGGAGATGATCCTCGCGGACGACGAAGCGGCACGTCGCGCGGCGCTCGACCGGCTGCTGCCCTTCCAGCAGAGCGACTTCGAGGGCATCTTCGAGGCGATGGCCGGGCTGCCGGTGACGATCCGGCTGCTCGATCCACCGTTGCACGAGTTTCTCCCCTCGCTCGAAGAGGCGACCGATGAGCGCGTCCGTGAGCGCATCAAAGCGCTGCACGAGGCGAACCCGATGCTTGGAACGCGCGGCTGCCGCCTCGGCCTGCAATGGCCGGAGATCTACGAGATGCAGGTGCGTGCCATCGTGCGTGCCGCCCTCGCGGTGCGGGAGCGCACAGGCCAGGCGCCGCGTCTCGAGATCATGCACCCGCTCGTCGCGTTCCCGGAGGAGCTGCGCCGGTTGCGCGAGCTTACGGTCAGGACCGCCGAGGCCGAGGGATGCGACCTCCCGTACCTCGTCGGAACGATGATCGAGCTGCCGCGCGCCTGCGTGCGCGCGGACGAGATCGCGCGCTACGCCGACTTCTTCTCGTTCGGCACCAACGACCTGACCCAGACCGCGCTCGGGCTCTCGCGCGACGACGCCGAGGGCAAGTTCCTCACCCAGTACCTCGAGGACGGCGTCCTGGCACACGATCCGTTTGCGACGCTCGACCAGGATGGCGTCGGCGAGCTGATGCGGACGGCGGTCGAGCGCGGCAGATCGGTCGACAGCGCGCTGCCGATCGGCATCTGCGGCGAGCACGGCGGCGATCCGGCCTCGGTGCGGTTCTGCCACGAGATCGGCCTCGACTACGTCTCCTGCTCCCCGTATCGCGTTCCAGTCGCCCGCCTAGCGGCGGCGCAGGCGGTGCTGGCCGCGACCGGGGCGGGGAGCTACACCGCGGCCGGCGGCTGATCCGCGACCGAGAGCACGGCTGCACCGTGCACGGAGCCGCGGCGCAGCCGATTCAGCGCTTCCTCTGCCGCCGAGAGCGGGAACACTTCGACGATTGTCTTCACTGGCTGCGCGCGAACTGCCTGGAACAGCTCATGGCCGTCCTGCCGCGTCAGGTTCGCGACCGACCGCACGACGCGCTCGCCCCAAAGCAGCTCGTAGGGGAACGACGGGATCGCGCTCATGTGGATGCCGGCGCACACGACCGTGCCGCCCTTGCGCACCGCCGCCAGCGCCTCGGGGACGATCTCGCCCGCGGGTGCGAAGATGATCGCGGCGTCGAGCTCCGCCGGCCGCTCACCGACTGGTCCCGCCCACTCTGCACCGAGCCCGCGAGCCAGTGACTGGGCCTCGTCGTCACCCTGTCGCGTGAACGCGAGCACACGGCGGCCCTCGTGAATCGCGACTTGCGCCACGATGTGCGCCGAGGCGCCGAAGCCGTACAGGCCGAGGCACTCCCCGTCGCCCGCAGCGCGGAGTGCGCGATAGCCGATCAACCCTGCGCAGAGAAGCGGAGCGAGCTCCTCGTCGCGCGGGCCGTCGGGTAGCGGGAAGCAGTAGCGGGCGTCAGCCACGGCCTCCTCGGCGTAGCCGCCGTCGGACGGTGTAGCCGGTGAAGAGGGCACGATCGCACAGGTTCTCCCGTCCGGCGCGGCAGTAGCGGCATTCGCCGCACGTCCAGCCGAGCCACGGGACGCCGACTCGCGCTCCCGCGGCGAGTGCTGCATCCCCCTCCACCACCCTCCCGACGATCTGGTGGCCGAGGATCAGCGGCAGCTTCGCGTCGCGCAGCTCACCGTCGCGGACGTGCAGGTCGGTTCGGCAAACACCGCACGCGCCGACTCGGATCCGCACCTGGCCCGGCCGAAGCTCCGGGCGCCGGATCTCGGCCTCCCGGAGCTTCGTGCCCGGAGCATCGAGCACCATCGCCCGCATGGGCGCATGCTCACACGTGCATGGGGACCGGCGCCAGCACGCGCTGGGCGAGCTCGACAAGCCGGTTCGAATAGCCCCACTCGTTGTCGTACCAGGCGACGACCTTGACCTGCGTGCCGTCGATCACCATCGTCAGCGGCGCGTCGAAGATCGACGAATACGGTGACCTCACGATGTCGGACGAGACGAGCGGCTCCTCGCTGTAGCGGAGGATGCCGGCGAGCTCATCGTTGTCGGCGTGATGTTCGAAGAGCGCGTTCACCTCGTCGATGGACGTCGCGCACTGCAACTCGACCGTCAGGTCGACGAGCGACCCGGTCAGGACCGGGACACGCACCGCGAACCCCTGGAGCTTCCCGGCGAGGTCCGGGATGACGAGGCCGATCGCCTTCGCCGCCCCAGTCGAGGTCGGCACGAGGTTCGCCGCTGCAGCGCGGGCTCGGCGGTAGTCCTTATGCGGTCCGTCGAGCAACTGTTGGTCGCCGGTGTAGGCGTGCACGGTCGTCATCACCCCGTGGTGAATGCCGAGCGCCTCGTGCAACACCTTGACGACGGGGGCAAGGCAGTTCGTCGTGCAGGACGCGTTCGAGATGACGTGGTCGACGTCCGGGTCGTACGTCTCGAAGTTGACTCCGAGCGCAACCGTGATGTCGGGCTCCTTGGCCGGCGCGGAGATGATCACTTTCTTCGCTCCCGCTTCGAGATGCTTCACGGCGTCGGCGCGGTTGCGAAAACGTCCGGTCGACTCGATCACGACGTCGACATCGAGCTCCCCCCACGGAAGGAGGGAAGGATCGGCCGCCGTCGGGGTGACGATCCGGTTGCCGTCGACGACGAGCGCACCGTCAGCCGCTTCGACCGTTCCGGCAAATGGGCCGTAGACGGTGTCGTACTTGAGCAGCTGGGCGAGCATCGCCGGCTCGGCGACGTCGTTGATCGCAACCCACTCGATATCGGCGCCCGACTCGAAAGCGGCCCGGAATGCGGCGCGGCCGGTTCGCCCGAAGCCGTTGATGGCGACGCGCACAGCCATGGTTCCTCCCTCTGTCGAAGTGTTGGTCCGACGTTAGAGGTCCGACAGGCAGCCGCCATCGGTGGATTGGGGCGAAAGCGCTGCGGCTTTCCCGCATGTCGACTCGGGGCTGACGCCGATGCCGGTCGAGAGCGAGGCGCCCAGACTTTCGGCAAATGAGCGACGTTCTTGCCCTGACGCGCGAGCTCCACCCTCCGTTGTCGGCGGCTGCCGCGGTCGTCGAGGCCGACCGGTGTCTGGAGTGCGGGGGTCCGCACGCATCGGCGCCGTGCATGGTCGCTTGCCCAGCCGGCGTCGACGTCCCGACCTTCGTCGCAGCGATCGCAGCGGGCGATCCGGGCTCCGCGGCCGCGACGATCTTCGCCGAGAACATCCTGGGTGGCACGTGCGCCCGTGTCTGCCCGGTCGAGGTTCTCTGCCAGAGCGACTGCG
The DNA here is from genome assembly GCA_045403015.1 of Gaiellaceae bacterium. Lineage (GTDB taxonomy): Bacteria > Actinomycetota > Thermoleophilia > Gaiellales > Gaiellaceae > Gaiellasilicea. The sequence goes on from JAXIPI010000235.1 coordinate 12,089, forward strand.
TCCTGGTGCATGAGGGCCGGCGGCCGATCGAGATCGGGGCGCTCCAGCGATACGCAACCGACTGGGCCTACGCCCACGGCGTCCCGCTGCGCGATTGCCCCCCGGCAAACGGCAAGCGCGTCGCAGTCATCGGCGCCGGCCCCGCGGGGCTCGCGGCAGCCGGTGAGCTCGCCGGGCGCGGCTATGCCGTGACGGTCTACGACGAGCGCAAGGAGGTCGGAGGCCTCGTCCGTTTTGCGATCGCGCCGTACCGGCAGTCGAACGAGCCGCTGCCGGACGAGGCGCGGCTGCTCGCCGAGCTCGGTGTCGAGTTCCGGCTCGGCACGCGTATCGACGCAGCGCGGCTCGAGCAACTCGAGACCGAAGTGGATGCGATCGTCGTCGCGGTCGGAATGGGCGCCGACAGCGACGTGTCCTACGAGGGAGAGGATCTCCAGGGCGTGTGGGAGTCGCTTCCGTTCATCGAGCGGCTGAAGACCGGCGAGCCACCGGCCGTCGGGGCGCGCGTCGCCGTCGTCGGCGGCGGCAACACCGCGGTCGACGTCGCGATCGAGGCCAAGCGGCTCGGCGCCGACGTCTCGCTCATGCTCTACCGGCGCAGCGAGCAGGAGATGCCCGCATACGAGCACGAGGTCGAGCTCGCCCGGCGCGAAGGCGTCGACATCCGGTTCCTGACGAACCCGGTCGCGTTCGTCGGCGACGGCTACGTCGAAGGCGTCCGGTGTGCCGAGATGCGTCTCGGCGACCCCGACGAGAGCGGTCGTCGGCGGCCGGAGCCGATCCCAGGCAGCGCGTTCGTCGTCCCCGTCGACACCGTCGTGAAGGCGATCGGTCAGCGACCTCGCGAAGAGTTCCTGACGCTGCTCGACTCCGTCGACGAGAACGGCAGGACCTCGAACCCGAAAGTTTTTGCCGCCGGCGACGCCGTCAACGGCGGCGCTAGTGTCGTCCAGGCCGTGCGCGAGGCAAAGCGCGCGGTCGCCTCACTCGACGAATTGCTGCGATGCGCGAGCTGACCGAGATCCGCTGGCATGCCCGCGCCGGTCAGGGCGCCAAGACGGCTGCCCAGATCCTGGCGCTCGCGGGGATGCGCAACGGCAAGGGCGTCCAAGCGTTTCCGGAATATGGGCCGGAGCGCCGGGGTGCGCCGCTGCGGGCGTTCACCCGCATCTCCGACCGGCCGATCCGCCGCCACGACACGATCACCGACCCCGACGTGGTCGTCGTCCTCGAGCCTTCGCTCGTGCACGAGGCAGGGGTCGCAGACGGGCTGCGGACAGACGGCTTCATCGTCCTCAACGCCGAAGAGGCGCCACCGGAGCTCGCCGGCGTCGACGTACGCTGCGTGCCCGCAACCCGGCTCGCAGCGACGCTCGGCTCGGGCTTCGTGAACGTCGTCATGCTCGGCGCAGTCGCCTCCGCGCTCGGTGAGCCGACTCTCGAGCGCCTACAGGAGGCGGCAGTCGAGACCCTCGGCCGCAAGATCGCGGCCGACGACATGCGCCAAGCGCTCGCGGAGGGATACGCATGGCAAAGCTGAGCACCTGGGAAGCCCTGCCGGTCGCAGGCACCGTCGAGCCCGCCGACGCGCCTCGCCAGGTGACCGGCGGCTGGCGCACGGGAGAGAAGCCGGCCGCGGACATCTCCCGGTGCGTGAACTGCCTGCTCTGCTGGATCTACTGCCCCGACTCGGCGATCACCCTCGACGGCGAGACGTTCACGGGCTTCGACCTCGACTACTGCAAGGGCTGTGGGATCTGTGCTGAGGTCTGCCCGGCCGAGGCGATCGCGATGGTGGCGGAATGACCGACGTCCGGCTCCTCACCGGCGGCGAGGCGGTCGCGCACGCGATGCGCCAGATCGACCCCGACGTCGTTCCCGTCTACCCGATCACACCGCAGACGCCGATCATCCAGACGTTCGCGAAGTTCGTCGCCGACGGGAAGGCGCAGACGGAGATCGTCAACGTCGAGTCCGAGCACTCCGCGATGAGCGCAGCGATCGGCGCCGCTCTCGCAGGCGCTCGCACGATGACCGCCACGTCCTCGCAGGGGCTCGCCCTGATGGCGGAGGTCGTCTACATCGCCGCATCGATGCGCGCACCGATCGTGATGGCGCTCGGCAACCGCGCCCTTTCAGGCCCGATCAACATCCACTGCGACCACTCCGACTCGATGCTGATTCGCGACTCGGGCGTCGTGCAGCTCTTCGCGGAGAACGCCCAGGAGGCGTACGACCTGACCGTCATCGCACCCCGACTCGCCGAGCATCCCGACGTGCTGCTGCCGGTGCTCGTGTGCCAGGACGGCTTCACGATCACGCACTCTGCAGAGCCGGTGGAACTGCTGCCGGACGCGGATGTTTGCGGCTTCGTCGGCGAGTACCGCATCCCCCACGCCGTGCTCGACGTCGCCCGGCCGTCGACGCAGGGGCCCTTCGCGATGCCCGACTACTACTACGAGTTCCGCCGCCAGCAAGCGGCCGCGATCGAGCGGGCCTCCGAGGTGCTGGCCGATCTCGCAGTCGAGTTCGAGCTGCTGACCGGACGGCGGCTCGGCGCAGTCGAGGAGTACCGCCTCGACGGCGCCTCGACCGCAATCGTCGCACTCGGCTCCTCGGCCGGGACGATCAAGGACGTCGTCGACGACCTGCGCGACGGCGGCGAGCCGGTCGGCCTCCTGAAGATCGCGTCGTTTCGCCCCTTCCCCGCTGCGGTTGTCGCAGCCTCGCTTCAGGACGTCGCTTCGGTCGTCGTGCTCGATCGCGCCGACTCCCCCGGTGGCGCGCCGCCCCTGCACGCCGAGCTCGCCGCGGCGCTCTACGGGAGCGGCTGCGAGCTCACCGGCTCCGTCTACGGGCTGGGCGGCCGCGATCTGCACCCAGAGGACATCAGCGCCGTGTTCGCGGGCGCGGGCCTCTCCCACATCGGACTGCGAGGTACAGCATGTCGCGCCTGAAGACGCTCGTCCGCAACCAGAACGGTCTCCCCCCGCTTCGCGGCGGCCACTCCCTCTGCCAGGGGTGCGGCGTCCCGCTCGTCGTCCGCACCGTGCTCGGCACGATCACGAGCCCCGTTGTGGTCGTCAACGCGACCGGCTGCCTCGAAGTCGCAACGACCCGCTACCCGACGACCGCCTGGAACGTCCCGTGGCTGCACGTCGCCTTCGAGAACGCCGCCGCTGTTGCGAGCGGCGTCGAGAGTGCGCAGCGCGCCTTGAGGCGGCGGCACGCATTGCCGGCCGACGAGGAGGTCGCGGTCGTCGTCTTCGCCGGCGACGGCGGCACGTACGACATCGGGCTCCAGGCGCTGTCCGGCGCGCTCGAGCGCGGCCACCGCTTCCTCTTTGTCTGCTACGACAACGAGGCCTACATGAACACCGGGGTGCAGCGCTCCGGCGCGACGCCGTTCGCCGCGAGCACGACCACGAGCCCCGCGGGCGCCGAGAGCTGGGGTAAGGCCCAGCAGCGCAAGGACATGACAGCGATCGCCGTCGCCCACCACATTCCGTACGTGGCGCAGGCCGCCGCCACCCACTGGCACGACCTGAGCGTCAAAGTCGAGCGTGCCGTCGCTGCGCCCGGGCCTGCCTTCCTCAACGTCCTCACCGACTGCCCGGTTGGTTGGGGACACGAGCCGCGGCTCTTCGCACAGGTGATCGACACCGCCGTCGATTGCCTGTTCTGGCCCCTGTACGAAGTGGTGGACGGAAGCTACCGGCTCACGTACACGCCACCCGCCGTGGCGCCCGTCGCTGACTGGCTCGCCCTCCAGGGACGCTTCGCGCACCTGCTGCGCCCCGAGAATGCTGCGGTGGTCGACGGCATCCAGGCCAGCATCGAGGCGGACTGGCAGGCGCTCAACGAGCTCTGCGGCGTCGTCCCGGAGCCGGCTCTCGCACGAGCCTGACGGCCGCCGGCGGCAGAAAGCTCAGCCGTTCGTCGGGCCAGCGCACGAAGTAGCTTGCCCGTGCGCGTCGCCACGCGGCTCACCCCGTGCGCACGATCAGCGTCGAGCACAGGGCCTGATGTGCGACGCGCTCGGACACCGACCCCACAGCCTTCAGTCCGTGCAGGCCACGGCTGCCGACCACGAGCAGGTCCGCGTCGGCGGATGCCGCCGCGAGCACCGGCACCGGGTCCTCCGGAATCACGTGATAGCGGTCCCCGGCGATCAGCGAGACTCCGGCCAGGTCGACGGGCTTCGCACCTTCTGCGACCACCACCGTCAGCTCGCTTCCGAAACGCTCCGCAAGGTAGCGGGCGGCGTCATACGCGGCCGCCGAGGCAGCCGACCCGTCGACGCCGACGACGATCCGCTCCGGGACGCCGTCACCCTGCTTGCGCGTCACGAGGACCGAGCACGGGGCGCGGTGCACGAGGCTCGTCGCAGTCGCGCCGGCGACGATGCCCGCCGCCCGTCCCTGGCCGTGCGAGCCGATGGCCACCAGCGTCGCGTGCTGACGCTCGATCCCGTCGAGCAGCGCGTGTGCGGCGAAGCGGTGCTCGACGACTGTGTCCGCCTCCGGAGCGAGCTCCTTCGCGACACGAAGGGCTTCGATCGCATGACGTCGAGCAGTCTCCTCGTCCGCGCCGATCACCGGCGGAGTGAGCCCAGGCGTCATGGCCGGCGGCTCGAGATTCCACGCGGCCAGCAGAGTCAGCGACCCGCCGGCGTTCTCCAGCAGAGCCGCCTGCCGCGCCGCGTCCAGCGACTCGGCCGAGCCGTCGATCCCGACTAGCACCCGGTTGAAGATCGTCTCCGCACCCTCGCGCGAGGCCTGCGGACTTCTGAGCGTGCGCATGGTGTGCTCCTCTCTGCGTGAGACCGCCGTGGCGGCGTGTGGTTCGAGGGTCCCCGGCGCCGACCGCGCCTGCATCGGGAGGCGCCCCGATCCGGTTGCGGGAAAGTACGGCGTGCCCGGGCGGTCGGCCGCGTGCATAGTTCCCCGAACGGATTTCCGCGTTTTTCGCCGATGCGGCCCGGCGGCCGCCGCGCGATGGTCGGACCGTCGAAGGGAAGCGAGGAGACGATGCAGGCGAAGAGCAATCCGAGCCGCTCCGGACGAGCTAGCAGCAGCCGGCGGTCGCGGCCGGCTGGATCACCGGCAAGCCCTTCCGCTCGGGCTGCGAGGTCTTCACGCCCTTGACGATCGCGCCGTGCATTCCGTCCGCGACCTCGTGTGTGAACTCGATCGAGATCTGCTCGAAGCCCGCTGCCTCGAGACCTGCCTCGTACTCGCCTTTCGAGAGAGCACCGGCGATGCAGCCGACATAGCTGCCGCGTTCGCCGCGCTGGTCCGGGGAGAGCCGGTCCTCGGAGACGACGTCGCTGATCCCGATCCGCCCGCCCGGCCGCAGCACACGAGCGATCTCGGTCAGCACGGCCGGCTTGTCGGACGAGAGATTGATCACGCAGTTCGAGATCACCACGTCGATCGAGTCGGCCGGGAGCGGAACCTCCTCGATGAGGCCTTTGAGGAAGATTGCGTTGCGGATTCCTGCCGCCTGCGCGTTCTGGCGCGCGAGCGCGAGCATCTCGTCGGTCATGTCGAGCCCGTATGCGAGCCCCGTCTCGCCGACGCGCTTGGCGGAGAGGATCACGTCGATCCCACCGCCGGAGCCGAGGTCGAGCACCGTCTCGCCTTCGCCCAACTCGGCAACGAGGACCGGATTGCCGCAGCCGAGGGACGCGAGTGCTGCCGCCTCCGGAAGCTCGCCGCGCTGCTCGGCGTCATAGAGCGCTTCGCCGAAGTTGACGGCAGCGGGCTCGCCGTCGCAGCACGAGCCGCTTCCGCAGCCGGCGCTCGATCCCTCGCTCACCGCACTGGCCGACTCCGCATACCGCCGGCGCACCTCCTCACGCAGTTCCTCGGCACTCGTCGTGCTCATCAGCAACACGCCCCTTTTAGGTCTGCGACGACCGCAAGCTTCTCGACGGCATCGCGCTTCAACGAGAAATACGCCCACTTGCCGCGCTGCTCGCGCTCGACCAGCCCGGCGTCGACAAGCTTCTTCATGTGATGCGAGACGGTCGGCTGCGACAGTCCGACCGGCTCGATCAGATCGCACTGGCAAACGGCCCCGCCGTTCGTCGCGATCAGGTTCACGAGCCGCACGCGCGCCGGATCACTGAGTGCCTTGAACAGCTCCGCGGTCGCCGTGGCTTCCTCGTCCGTGAGCGCGGACGCGGCAAGCGGTGCGCAACAGACGGCGGGCTCGAGCGCCGGGGTCATCGGGTCTCTCGCGGCAACATATCGACGAACATAAATATATCGAGAGGTATCGATACGTGTCAAGGGCGCTAAGGTCCGGTCGTGCTCGAGCGGCTGTGGCAGATGAAGGAGGCGATCCTCGTCTTTTCGGTTGCCGGGATGGCGGTACTGCTCGCGCCGGCCCCACTCTGGGTGCGGGTCGTGGGATTCGCGGCCGCGACGCTTGTGTACTGGCGGTACGTCTGGAAGTACAAGGGCGTGAAGGAAGAGACCGCCGCGGCCCTCGAGCGCGAGCGCGAGCGGCAGCGGCGAGCAGACGACGACACGTAACAGACGCTCTGAAGGTCGTCCGCCAGGCCTTGTAGCGTTCGGCGCATGCCTGATCTGCCTGCACTCGATGTGGCCGTCGGTCTGGTCTTTATCTACCTGCTGCTCGCTCTTGTCTGCTCTACGGTCAACGAATCCATCTCGGCCTATCTTGGTCTGCGAGCGCGCCTGCTCAACGACGGAATCCTCAATCTGCTGAGCGCTGCCCCGGCGAGAACCAAGGCCGGCATCGAGACGGCCACGAACATCTACGACCACCCGCTCGTGCAAGGTCTGATCCGGCCGAGCGCCTCCTCCGACCCCATCGACCCGACGAAGCGCACGAGGTTTTGGCAGAAGCCGCCGTATCCCTCGTATCTGCCTTCACGGACGTTCGTCGCCGCGCTCACCGACCTCGCCCATGATGCCGAAGCCAAGCTCGGCCAAGTCGATCCAAAGGAGGCGAAGGCTGCCCGCGCTCGGATCAAACGAGCGGCGAAGGGACTGGAAAGCTCGCTTGCCGCGATCCCGAACGCGCGGCTGTCGGAGGCGATGCTGGCTCTCTACCGCTCGACCGGCGGTAAGGCCGACGAGTTCCAGCACGTAGCCGAGCAATGGTTCGACGACTCGATGGAACGCGTCTCCGGGTGGTACAGGCGCAAGGTCCAGTGGATGCTCTTCGGGATCGCGACCATTGTGGTCGTCGTGCTGAACGCAGACACGCTGACGACTGCGCGGGTGCTCTGGCGGGACGACGCGACGCGTTCGGCGATTGTGGTCAAGGCCGAGGCTGCGGCCAAGGAGGAAGACCCCGGCAACATCAAGGTTGGCGAGGCGGTCGAAGGTCTCGATGTTCCTCTCGGCTGGGACCTCAAGCGTGGTGACGCGCCGACTCAGCTCCCCAACG
>JAXIPI010000467.1:0-12029 GCA_045403015.1 Gaiellaceae bacterium
GCGAAGGCGGCAGCGAACGGGAGGTTGTTCGCGACGCCGACGTTGATGTAGACGACGTTCCCGATGAACTGCGTGCTCGAGACGAGCTGCGGCGTGATGTAGTCGCCGAGCGTGAGCGAGAACGTGAAGATCGAGCCCGCCGCGAACGCCGGCAGAGCGAGCGGGAGCACGACGCGCCAGAGTGTCCGCAGGCCCTTGGCCCCGAGATCGGCCGACGCGTCGAGGAGCGAGTTTGGGATCCGCTCGAGCCCCGCGTAGACCGGCAGGATCATGAACGGCAGCCAGAGGTACGAGAAGACGAGCCACGTGGCGACATTCCCGAATCCCGGCCCCGACAGCCCGAACGGCTCGAGCGTCCAGTTCAGGACCCCGCCCTCCTGCAGGATGATCCGCCAGGCGTAGACCTTTACGAGATAGCTCGCCCAGAGTGGCAGCAGGACCGCGACGACCAGCAGGTTGCGCGTCCTCGGAGACGCGACCTTTGCCATGTAGAAGGCGATGGGGAGTGCCAGCAGGGCGTCCGTGACGGTCACCGCCGCAGCGATCAGGACCGTCCGCTGCGCGATCGCCCTGTAAACGTCGCTCCTCCAGAGCAGCTCGAAGTTCTGGAAGCCGTAGTCGTGTACGACCTCGGCCGTGAACGGGTCGAGCCGCCAGAACGCGGCGACGAACAGCACGGCCAGCGACCCGAGGTAGGCGAGGAGCAGCCACGAGAGCGGTGGCGCGAGCAGCAGCCCGAGCCGCAGTCGCGGGTGACGGTAGAGGAACGAGGAGAGGCGCCGCCCCGGGGACTCCGGGGGCGGCGCCTCTGCCGCTTCAGGAACGGAGATTGGTTACCCCTTTATCTCCGTCCACGCTTGCACCCACTCGGAGTAGTCCTTGCACACCTCGCCCCGTTCGTCGCCGCAGTCCTTCACCGGCGTCGTCCAGTACGCGACCTTGGAGAAATAGTCCTCATCGTCCGCGTGGTAGATGGTGCAGTGATCGTTGGCGGCCGTCAGGGCGCAGGACTTCTTGTTCGACGGCGCCTCGCCGAACCACTCGGCGACTTCGGCATTGGCCTTCGGCGAGATGATGTGGTTCATCCACATGTACATGCAGTTCGGGTGTTTCGCCTTGGAGGAGACCATCCACGTGTCCGACCACCCGGTCGAGCCCTCCTTCGGCAGGATCGTCTCGACCGCCGCCTTGTCGGCGAGCAACAGGTTCGCGATCACCTGCCACGTCGTGCCGACGACCGTGTTGCCGGCGGCGAACGCGGCCTGCGCCTTCGTGTAGTCCGACCAGTACTCGCCGATGATCGTCCGCTGCTTCTTCAGCAGGTCGACGGCAGCCTGGAACTGCGTGTCGTCGAGCTCGTAGACGTTGTCGATCTTGAGATCAGGCTGGGTCGCCTTCAGGTACAGCGCCGCGTCGGCGATGTAGATCGGGCTGTCGTAGGCCGTGACTTTGCCCTTGTACGGCGAGTTCTCGTCCCAGACGACGCTCCAGGAGTCAGGCGCCGGCGTCACTTTGTCCGTGCGCCACATCAGCAGGTTTGCTCCGCGGCCGTGGGGAACGCCGTACATCTGGCCGTCGACAGAGTTGTGAGGCTGGTCCTTGAGGCCGGCAAAGACGTCCGCGTAGTTCGGGATCAGATCCGTGTTGACCGGAGCAACGTCGCCCGCAGCGATGAGCCGCAGCGTCGCGTCACCCGAGGCGGAAACGCCGTCGTACTGGCCGGTGCGCATCAGGGTCACCATTTCGTCCGAGGTGTTTCCGACCTTCGTGTTCACCTTGCAGCCGGTCTCGGTCTCGAAGTTGGATACCCAGTTCACCTTCGGATCCGTGCTGCCGTCCTCGACATAGCCGGCCCAGGCGATCAGGTCGACCTGGCCTTCGCCGGTGCCGAGGGTCTCCATCATGCCCTCGGGCGCACCGCTGGCCTCCGTGGTCGTGCCCGCGCCGCCCGCCTCGCCCTCGTCGTCGTCGCCGCCGCACCCCGCGGCCATGAAGCACAGCACCGTCGTCGCGAGCGTTGCCGCTGCCCACCGTCCCACTCTCCGCTGCATCGTCACGTTCCTCCGTTCGACCCATTGGTTTCGATTACGAAAATGTGCTCCGGCCGCCAGACGAGCCGGATCCGGCTTCCCTGTCGCTCGAGCACCTCGCTCGATCCACTCTCGAGGTTCTGGCTCACCGCCGTCAGCTCTCCGCCGGCGTCGAGCTCCACGTGGTAGCGGGTGATCGCCCCGACGTAGATCACGTCGCGGATCGTCCCCTCTTCCAGGCTGACCCCGGGCTCCGGCTCCTCCCCGTCGCCGAGCATGCGGATCTTTTCAGGCCGGACCGTGAAGCGCCGCCCGCCACGTTCGAGGACGTTCGACACGCCGACGAAGCCGGCGATGAACTCGCTGGCCGGATGCTCGTAGACCTCGGCGGGCGCACCGATCTGCTCGATCTTGCCGTGGTTGAACACGGCCAGGCGGTCGCTCATGGTGAGCGCCTCCTCCTGGTCGTGCGTGACATAGACGAAGGTGATTCCGAGCTCCCGCTGGATGCGCTTCAGCTCGACCTGGAGCTCCTGGCGGAGCTTGAGGTCGAGAGCGCCGAGAGGCTCGTCGAGGAGCAGCGCCTGTGGCCGGTTGACGATCGCGCGCGCCAGCGCGACGCGCTGCCGCTGGCCGCCCGAGAGCTGCGCCGGCTTGCGGCCGCCGTAGCCGTCCAGCTGCACGAGCCGGAGCGCCTCTTCGGCGCGTGCACGTCGTTCCGTGCGCGCCACCTTCTTCACCCGCAGGCCGTACTCGACGTTCTCCTGCACGGTCATGTGCGGGAAGAGCGCGTAATCCTGGAAGACCGTGTTCACATCACGGGCGTACGGCGGCAGCCTCGACACGTCCTTGCCGCCCAGCTCGACCTTGCCCTCGTCAGGGAGCTCGAAGCCCGCGATGACCCGAAGCGTCGTCGTCTTGCCCGAGCCGGACGGGCCGAGCAGCGTGAAGAACTCGCCGCGGCCGATCTCGAGGTCGACGCCGTCGACCGCGGTCACCTCGCCGTAGCGCTTGCGCAGCCCGGCGATGCGGACATCGATCTCAGCCTGCGGCGGCAAGCAGCGACTCCTCGAGCAGTTCGAGCCCGCGATCGAGCTCGTCGTCGGTGACGGTCAGCGGCGGCAGGAGGCGGATCACGTTCCCGTACAGGCCGCAGGCGAGGAGAAGCAGGCCGCGCTCGAACGCCGCTGCCGTGACCTTCCCCGCGAGCTCGGGGCTCTGCTCACGGAGCTCGAGCGCGAGCATCGGCCCGAGACCGCGCACCTCGCCGATCTGATCGTGGCGGGACGCAAGCTGGTCGAGGCGGCCCCGCAATTTCTCTCCCAGCTCGTCGGCGTGGGAGCGGAATGCGGGCTCGGAAACGGTGTCCAGCACCACGGCCGCAGCGGCGCACGCGACCGGATTGCCGCCGAACGTGCCCCCGAGCCCGCCGGGGCCGGGCGCGTCCATGACCTCGGCGCGCCCCGTGACGGCCGCGAGCGGCAGCCCGCCGCCCAGCGACTTGCCCGAGACGACGAGGTCGGGCTCGACCCCCTCGTAGTGCTCGACCGCCCACATCGGCCCGGTCCGCCCCACGCCGCACTGCACCTCGTCGGCGACGTACAGGATCCCGTGCTCCTTGCAGAGGCCGGCGAGCCGAGGGAGATAGTCGGCGGGCATCGGGATGAACCCGCCCTCGCCCTGGACGGTCTCCAGGACGACGCACGCCACAGACTCCGCGTCGACCTCGCTCTTGAACAGGTGCTCGAGCGCAGCGACCGCGGCGTCGGAGTCGATGCCGCGATACGGATACGGAGCGACCGCGCGGTAGACCTCGGACGGGAACGGTCCGAACCCGGCCTTGTACGGGCGCACCTTGCTGGTCATGGCCATCGTCAGGAGCGTGCGGCCGTGGAAGCCGTTCTCGAAGACGACAACCCCGGAGCGTCGCGTTGCTGCACGCGCGATCTTGACCGCGTTCTCGATCGCCTCGGCCCCCGAGTTCACGAGGATCGACTTCTGGCTCTCGCCCGCGCAGGGCGAATGCTCGGCGAGCCGGCGGCACACCTCGACGTAGGGCTCGTAGGTGCCGACCATGAAGCACTGGTGGAGGAACTTGTCGACCTGCTCATGGATCGCCGCGACGACCGGCGCGAAGCCGTGCCCGGTGTTCTGGCACGCGATCCCGCCCGCGAAGTCGAGGTACACGGTGCCGTCCGCGGCCTCGACCTGAGCGCCCTCGGCGCGTACGACCACGAGCTGGGGCGTCGAGACGCCCCGCGCGACGTAGCGCTGCCGCGCCTCGAGGACGTCGTCTACCGCCGCGCGCTCCCGGAGAGACACGCCGCGATTCTCCCCGCCCACGCCCCCGCGCGCAATGGACGCCCGGGCGACGCGTTCCGCCCGTCCTTCGACAAAATGGCGCAAACCCGCGTTCGTGCAGCATGCACGCACCGCCTGAATGCTTGCTTTTGGCAGCCTGAAACGAGTAGCGTCTTGGCCCGCGCGTCCAAGCGGCGCCGCGAACCCCATGCTGACCGTCCGGGACATTGCAGACCTGCCGGGCCTCGGGCTCGAGCTCACCGCAGGCTCCGGCGGAAGCGACAACCCGATTCGCTGGGTCCATGTCTCGGAGCTCCCCGATCCGACTCCGTGGCTTGAGGGCGGTGAGCTCCTGATCACGACCGGGCTCGGGATCGGTGAGCTCTCCCGACCCCAGCGCGAGTACGTGCGCCGGCTCGCCGAGCACGGGCTCGCCGGCCTCGCGTTCGGCGTCGGATTCGGCTGGGCCGAGCCGCCCGCAGCGCTCGCCGACGAGGCCGAGCAGGTGGGCTTTCCGCTGATCACGGTCCCCTACGACGTGCCTTTCATCGCACTGACGAAGGCCATCTCTGCGCAGCTCGCCAACGCCCAGCTCGCCCGGGTCGAGCGGGCGCTCGAGGTTCACGAGCGTCTCGCACATGCCGTCCTCGAGGGACGAGGGGCTGCTGCACTCCTGGCGATCGTCGGCGAGCACGTCGGCTGCTCGCTCGCGCTCGTCGACGAGGCCGGCCGTGTGGTGGGGGAGCGTCAGGGCGCGCGGCTCGACAGCTGCGAGCACGTACTCGATCTCTCGGTGGTCGCAGACGGCGAAACCTGGTCACTCCGCGCCGGGAAGCCGCGCGAAGAGCTCTCGGAGTACGACCGCCTCGTGCTCCACCACGGCCAGACCGCGCTCGCTTTCGAGCTCTCGCGCCGCCATGCGGTCTCGGCAGCAGAGCTCAGGCTTGCCGGCGACCTACTCGAGGACCTCGAGCACGACCGCCTCGACGAGCGGGAGATCGGCCGCCGCATTGCAGCATTCGGGCTCGATCCGCGAGCGCAGTACGCGGCCCTGCTTGCCGTTGGGTCGTCAGCCGGCACAGCGCCGCAGGAAGAGGACGTTCGCGCAGTGATCGCTCGCGAGCTCGACAGTCGCACCGTGCGCCACCTCTCCGCGTCGCGCCGCGACCGGGCGGCGTTCCTCGTCGCCACCGACCAGGAGGACGAGGCCCTCGCGCTGGCCCGTGAGCTCGTCGAAGCTGCGCCCGGAATCCGCCTCGGGGTCGGTCGGCCGGCGTCCGGGACCGGGCTCGGCCGCAGCCTGCTCGAGGCGCGCGCGGCGCTCGACGCCGTCACCGGCTCGGTCGCGTCCTATCACGACCTCGGCTCGCTCGAGCTACTGCTGAGCCTGCCGAGCGCGGCGCTCGAGGCGTTCGTGGCCCGCGTCCTCGGTCCCGCCGCCGGCAACGCCTGGCTGCTCGAATCGCTGGCGGCTCTACTCGACAGCGGTTGCCGATGGAGTGAGGCGGCAGACCGGCTGGGGGTGCATCGGCACACGCTTCGCTACCGCATGGAGCAGCTGAGCAAGCAAACCGGGCGGCATCCCGACGATCCCGACCAGCGGATGGAGCTCTGGCTCGCGGTGAAGGCCAAGCAGGCGCTCGGCGCCCGTGAGGGCGAGGTGCTGGTAGAGGCGCATGTTTAAGCCGATTTGGTGGGAAATATCACCCGAAAAGTGTGTGGACAACCGTACTGACATTGGCCACCGCCTCTGACACGATGACTGTGATGCCCAAGACCGTGGTAATCGCAGACGACCACCCGAGCTTCCGAGCATCGGCACGGGCGATCCTCCAGTCGGAGGGATTCGAGGTCGTCGGCGAGGCGGAGGACGGAGAGTCGGCGATCGCTGCGGCGCGCGCCCTCCACCCGGACGTGCTCCTGCTCGATGTGCAGCTCCCGGATATGGACGGCTTCGCCGTCTGCAGGGAGCTCGGCTTGAACGGCGGCCCACCAGCCGTCGTTCTCGTCTCGAGCCGCGACGCGTGCGACTACGGTGGGCTGATCGAGCAGAGCGGTGCCCGCGGCTTCATCGCCAAGGATGAGCTGAGCGGGAACGCACTGTCCGATCTGCTCGGATGAGAACGCGCACGCTCGTCGTGCTCGCGGCCGGCGGGCTCGTGCTCGGAGCCGTCGGAACTGCGTTCGTCCTCGCGAGCGACCACGAGGACAACAAAGGCGCGTTCCTGTCTCTCGCGCTCACGGTCGGGCTGTCGTTCCTCGTCTCGGGTGTGCTCGCGCTGTGGCGCCGGCCTGAAAACCGGACAGGAGCCCTCCTGATCGCGGTCGCGTACTTCTGGTTCCTCGGTGGATTGACGCTGTCGAACGACGACTGGATCTTCACGCTGGGTGTGCTGGTCAACAGCCTGGTGCTGGGCGCGTTCGTCCACCTGCTGCTTGGGTTCCCGTCCGGGCGGCTCCTTGGACGGCGAGACCTGCTGCTCGTGATCGGTACCTACGCGCTCGTCTTCGTCGGTTCTCTTGCGCAGCTCCTGGTCGAGGAGCGGCCCGACGCGACCTCGTGCCCCGACTGCAAGAGCATGATCGCCGTCACCGACAGCGACACGGCCTCGACGGTCGTTGGACTAACCGTCGGCGTGCTGGCGCTCGCGCTCGTCGGCGCGATCTTCGTCATCGTCGTGATCCGCTACTTGCATGCTCGAGGGGCCCTCCGGCGCGCGCTCGGCCCCGTGCTCGGCACCGGCGCACTCGTGATGCTCGTCCTCTTGCTCCAGCTCGTGATCGGCGCCTTCTCGGAGGCAGCGGCGGAGCCGCTCTACTACGTCTTCCTCGTCACGTTCGCGCTCGTGCCGGTTGCGTTCCTCGCCGGTGTCCTGCGCAGCCGGCTCGCACGGGCAGGCGTCGGCGACGTCCTCCTCGCACTCGCGGGAGGAACGCCGATCCGCGATGCAATCGCTCAGGCGTTGCGCGACCCGACGCTCGAGATTGCGTACTGGCTGCCCGAGTCCGGTCGCTATGTCTCGGCCGACGGCAAGCCGGTCGTCGAGGAGACGGACGACCGTGCCGTGACGCTGGTCGAGCACGCGGGCCGCCCGACGGCCGCGATCCTGCACGACCCGATGCTCAAGGACGAACCGGAGTTGGTCGAGGCGGTCGCCGCTGCAGCAGGCCTCTGGCTCGAGAACGAGCGCCTCCAGGCCAAGCTGCGTGCTCAACTCGAGTTCCTGGAGACGACGGTCGACACCTCGCCGTCCCTGCTCTGCACGCTCGACCGTGAAGGCCGGATCGCGAACGTGAACCTCGCGGCCACCCGCGCGAGCGGCTACTCGGAGCCGGAGGAGGTGCGCTGGCAGCCGTTCTGGGACGTGTTCGTCGCACCCGAGGAGCGTGACGACTCGCGCCTCCGGTTCGAGGAGGCTGCGCCCTTCCACACGTCTGCCGACTTCGAGCACACGTTCATCAATCGAACGGGCAAGGAGGTCACGGTCGCCTGGTCGACGGCGCCGCTCTTCGACGAGCAGGGCAACGTCCGCAGCGTCATCTGCGGCGGGCTCGACATCACCGAGCGCCGCCAGCGGGAACTCGAGCTGGAGGTGGAGCGCGATTTCGCCGGGACGGTCGCAAATACGATCCCGATCTTCCTCGTCGGCGTCTGGGACGACGCGACCGTGAACGAGTACGGCCCGAATCCGGCGTTCGAGCACCAGCTCGGCTGGAAGCGGGAGGACGTGACCGGCCGGAGCCTGCTCGAGTTCGTCCACCCCGATGACCGGTACCTCGCCGGAATGGCGATCAGCTCGGCCGCGAACGGCGTACCCTCGGAACGCCGCGAGTCACGCTGGCTCTGCAAGGACGGCTCCGTCCGGATCGTCGCGTGGAGTGCCCGCGAGATCCTCGGCATGGAGGGCCGTACCGTCGTCCTCGTCTCCGGCGCCGACGTGACCGAGCGCCGGGAGCAGGAGGAGGAGATCAGAGCGTCGCGATCCCGGATCGTCGAGGCGGGCGACGAGGCACGGCGCCGGCTCGAACGAAATCTCCACGACGGCGCTCAGCAGCGACTCGTCGCGCTTGCGCTCTCGCTGCGGCTCGCCCAGTCGAAGGTGAGCTCCGATCCCAGCGGGGCGGAAGACGTCCTCGTCTCGGCGCGGGAAGAGCTCGCGGCTGCCCTCGACGACCTGCGCGAGCTGGCGCGTGGAATCCATCCGGCCGTGCTCACCGATCGCGGCCTCGGGGCGGCGGTCGAGGCGCTCGCGACGCGCTCTCCCGTCCCGGTCGACGTCCAGACCACCGATGAACCGCTCCCGCGCGCCGTGGAAGCGGCCGCCTACTACGTAATCGCGGAGTCGCTGGCGAACGTGAGCAAGTACGCGGATGCGTCCGGGGTCACCGTGCGCGTCAGCAACGACAACGGCTGCGCGACGATCGAGGTCGCCGACGACGGAGTGGGCGGCGCGGATGCGGCAGGCGGGTCCGGCCTGCGCGGGCTCGCCGACCGCATCGCCGCGCTCGAAGGCACGCTCACAGTCGACAGCCCTGTGGGCGGCGGCACGCGCGTGAGTGCGGAGATCCCGCTGAAGTCCGCCCAGCAGGAGTAGGGCCAGCCGTACCCCAAGACCCCTGCTCCCCGCATCGGTCGGGCCACCTCCGCATGAAAGTGTGGCGGCATGAACACAACCGCCAAGGAGGAAGCAATGTACGCCGGTCACAGACAAGATCTGGCCCACCGCAGGGGCGACGGCATCGACGTCATCCTCTGGTGGTCACCCGAGGACAACAGCGTCGCTGTCGAGGTCATGCACCTCGCCACGGACTCGTCTTTCGAGCTCGTCGTCGAGCGCTCGCGTGCCCTCGATGCCTTCTATCACCCGTTCGCGTATGCCGCACGCCGGAGCCCCGAACTGCTCAGCGTCGCCGCCTAAGCTCGCACCGTTGGTGACGGTGCGCTCCTACACTCTCCTGTAGTGAGCTCGCTTCCGACCGGCACCGTCACCTTCCTCTTCGCGGACGTCGAAGGCTCGACGCGCCTGGCGCACGAGCTGGGCGACGACTGGCAGCCGGTCCTCGCCGACATCCGGCGCCTTCTGCGAGAAGCCGTCTCGGGAGCGAAAGGCCACGAGGTCGACTCCCGCGGAGACGAGCTCTTCGCGGCCTTCACATCGTCGTCAGGGGCCGCAGACGCAGCGGTCGACGCACAGCGACGGCTCGGTGGCCACAACTGGCCTGCGCCCGTGCGCGTCAGGATCGGGCTGCACACCGGCACGGCAGCGCTCGCCGAGGACGGCTATGTCGGCGTGGACGTCCATCGCGCCTACCGGATCGCGTCGGCCGGCCACGGAGGACAAATCGTCGCCTCGGAGACGTCCGCGACCGAGCTGGCGCAGGGACGAGAGCTGCGCGACCTAGGCCTCTGGTTGCTGCCCGACCTGCCTGAGCCCGAGCGGATCTACCAGCTCGATGAGATCGGTCTCTCGGGAGACTTCCCAGCTCTACGTGCCCGCCCGGGCGCGACTCCCGTTCGCGTCGTGCTCGCCGACGACTCGGTGCTTCTGCGCGAGGGAATCGCGCGGCTGCTCCTGGAGGCGGGATTCGACGTCGTCGCGCAGTCCGGCAACGCCGAGGATCTGATGCGCCACGTCGCGATGCACAAGCCCGACGTCGCGGTCGTCGACATCCGCATGCCTCCGACGCAGACGGATGAAGGCCTGCGGGCGGCAAAGGAGATCCGGGAGCACCACGAGGACACCGGCGTCCTCGTCCTCTCCCAGTATGTCGAGCCGGGCTACGCGATGGACCTTCTCTCCGAGAGCGCCGAGGGCGTCGGCTATCTGCTCAAGGACCGGGTCGCCGACATCGACGAGTTCGCCGCCGCCGTGCGCCGCGTCGCCGAGGGTGGCTCGGCGCTCGATCCGACCGTCGTCAGCGAGCTCGTGGGCAGACACCGGCGCGACGACCCACTCGGCGACCTCTCGCCGCGCGAGCGGGAAGTTCTCGAGTTCATGGCCGAAGGCCGCTCGAACCAGGCGATCGCCGAACGGATGTTTGTCACGCTCCGCGCCGTCGAGAAGCACGTCACGAGCATCTTCGTGAAGCTCCGCCTCCCGGCCACGGCCGAGGATCACCGTCGAGTTCTCGCAGTGCTCGCGCTTCTGCGCGGCTAGACCTCTTCCAGTCCGGGGAAAGACCAGGGTCGCCTCAGGGTGATGCCGGATACCGTCGCGAACGCGCGGCCTTGATGCTGAAAGCATCGTGGCAACCGGCAATCACACGCTCCAGGACGTCGCCCGGCAACACACTTCGCAGGTACGGATTCCCGCACCTCAAGACACTGGCCCGCCGCATGGTTTGGCCCTTTGCGAACTGTGAGTCTGCGGCTATGTCCTTCGCCCGTATCCGCACCCTCGCCGACCGGCCCTATCCGGGTCGGATCGAGCTCGCAGCGCTCGCCGCCCTCTACGGCGCGTACGAGCTCGTCCGCGGCTTCGGCAGCGAGGACTGGGTGGCAGCTCGCGCGCACACCAGCGACATCGTCGCGCTCGAGCGCCACCTCCATCTCTTCGTCGAGCGCGACGTCCAGAGCTTCGTCTCCTCGCTTCCGGGTATCGCTTCGCTGCTCGGACTCCTCTACGTCGTCCTGCATTTCGCGGGCACGGCGGCTGCACTCACCTGGGTGCACCGCCGCCGCCCGCACGCGTTTCCCTTCGTCCGCACGACGCTGATCGTCAGCACGGCGCTGGCGCTCATCGGATACGTCCTGTATCCGGCAGCGCCGCCCCGCCTCGCCGGCCTCGGCTTCGCCGACACGGTCACGACCCACACCGGGCTCAACCTGAGCTCCGACCTGCTGGGCAGCTTCTACAACCCGATCGCAGCCGTCCCCAGCCTGCACTTCGGCTACTCGCTGATCGTCGGCGTCGCGATCGCCCAGCTCGCGTCGTACCGCTGGCTGCGGATCGCAGGAGCCGCCTACCCGGCCGCGATGCTCCTGATCATCGTCGGCACGGGCAACCACTTCATCTTCGACGCCGCCGCCGGTGCAGTCGTCGTCGCGGTCGGATGGCTCGTCGCCTCCCGGCTCGCGGCTCCGGCCCTTCCCGCACCGGTACGGCTCCCCGCACCACAAGAGGCCTGGACGCCCCATTCCGCTCCGTCGCACGCCCGGGCAGCCTGAGCTTCATCCCTCAGCTCGATCCCCAACGCACCTGAAAGGACTCATCCCGTCATGTCACCACTGAAGCACAGCAACAATCTCGCTGCCCGGATGGGTCGCTGGAGTGCGAATCACTGGAAGACGGCAGTCTTCGGCTGGCTCGCATTCGTGGTCGCGTCGTTCGTCATCGGCGGCCAGGTCGGCACGAAGTACCTCGAGGACAACGACCTCGCCGTCGGCGAGGCTGCCACCGCGACCAAGATCATCGAGGCCGGCTTCCCGGAGACCGACGATGAGCAGGGCGAGATCGTCCTGATCCAGTCAAAGACCCAGAAAGCGGACGATCCGGCGTTCAAGGCGGTCATCGCAGACGTCGCGAAGACGCTCGACGGCTTTCCGCAGGTCCGCAAGCTCGACACACCCTTCGACGCCGGCCACGCCGACCTCGTCTCGGAAGACGGCCGCTCGGCAATGGTGCAGTACCAGCCATTCGGCACCTACGACGAGGCCGTCCTCTACATCGACAAGCTCGAAGCCGCGGCGCGGCTTCG
>JAXIPI010000418.1:0-2970 GCA_045403015.1 Gaiellaceae bacterium
TCGACGAAGACGCCTAGTCCCGAGGGGATACGAGTGACGCGAGGGCGGCCGGAAGGCCGCCCTCGCTACTTTCTTCTCAACCCCGCGTAATCGCAGTCACGCGTGTCAGACACCGGTGACGCGGGTTACGCGTGTCAGACACCGGTGACTCGGGTTACGAGCTGGCTGCCGTTCCCGGTGCTTCTCGAGGCAAGGTCGGCGTGGTCTCGACCGAGACGACCGTCCCCTTGCCGGCGCCCTTGGCCCGGTAGAGCGCCTCGTCGGCGCGTTCGAAGAGCGCGACGGCATTGTCGTCCGGGCGCAGCTCCGTGACGCCTGCAGAGAGGTGCAGCCGCCCTGCCTGGCCGACGGGACGCGCCGAGACTGCATGGCTCAGCCGCTTGTAGAGCTGATCCGCGTCAGTGACGGACGACTCGGGCAGGATCACGGCGAACTCGTCACCACCGACGCGGCAGGCGACGTCGGCAGTGCGGACGACGTCGAGGACGCGCTGGGCGGCCTCGGAGAGCACTGCGTCGCCCGCCAGGTGCCCGATCCGGTCGTTGATCGCCTTGAAGTCGTCGAGGTCGAAGACGACGAGCGCGAGGCTGCGGTTGTACCGCTGCGCCCGCGCCACTTCTCGCTGCAGCGTCTCGTGGAAGTAACGCCGGTTGTGCAGTCCCGTCAGCGCGTCGAGATCAGCGAGCTGGCGCGCTTCTCGGAAGCGCCGCGCGTTGTCGATCGCCGGGCCTGCCCGGAGCGCGAGATCCTCGAGCTCGGCGGCGCTCGACTCGCCGAACGCCGCTCTGTCACTGCGCGAATAGGCGGTCAGATAGCCCAGCCGCTCCCCCTCCGCGAGCAGCGGGACGGCGAGAGCGGCGCGGATCGGGCCGCCCTCGAGAGCGTGGTCCGAGAGGCCGTAGCCGTACTCGACCACGATCGTCCGCGGCGAGCTCCCGTCCGGAGGGCCGGCGACCGTCGCCGGCGGCTCCACTCCCTCGAGACCGGCAGCCGCAACCAGCGGCTCGCCACCCTCGACAGGGATCGAGATCACAATGGCGTCGACCCCGTCGAGCTCGCCCGCCGCGGCCAGCGTTCGCGCCAGCACCTCGTCGAGATCGATCGAGCCGGCCAGCTCGCCGAGCCCCCGGGTTCGTCGGGTCTCGGCCTGAGCGCGCTCGAGCGCAGCCGAGAGGTCGCGCACCATCGACGCCATCCTCGCGTCGAGTTCCGAGGCGACCTCGACGAGCTTGGCATCCGTCGCCCGGCGCGACCTGCGTCCGAGCGCGAAGACAGTAACGGCGAGAGCCGCCGCGAAGAGCGCCGCAGAGCAGGCAATGACGATCGTTGTCATGACGATTGGGGGTTTGGAGGTCCGTTGCGTGCCGCGGGCTCACTGTATGCGGGGTTAGCTCATATAGCTACGACTAAGAAGGGGTAAAAGGTCGCCGTTCGGCGTCTCCGGAGCCCTCGTTTTGCCGAGTCCGGCGATGTTCGCTACACTCCGCTGTCCGGTTGGCAGGGTGATGTGCATGCCCCGCCGACCGTTGCTGTGTGAGCACACAGCGCACCAAACGAGTGATTCAAGGATTCGAAGGAGACGCGTGCCGACAACCAACCAGCTCGTCCGCAAGGGCCGCACCTCGCCGCAGGCGAAGACGAAGACCCCTGCGCTTCGTGGCGCGCCGCAGAAGCGCGGCGTCTGCACGCGTGTCGACACCACGACCCCCAAGAAGCCGAACTCGGCGCTGCGCAAGGTCGCGCGCGTGCGGCTGACGAACGGGATGGAGGTCACGACCTACATCCCGGGTGAGGGCCACAACCTCCAGGAGCACTCGGTCGTGCTGATTCGCGGCGGCCGCGTGAAGGACCTGCCGGGCATCCGCTACAAGGTGATCCGCGCCGCGCTCGACACGGCCGGCGTCCCCGACCGCAAGCAGGGTCGCTCGAAGTACGGAGCGAAGAAGACCTAATGCCACGCCGCGCAGACATCACACCGCGCGTCCTCGAGGCCGACCCGGTGCACTCGTCGACGCTCGTCACCCAGTTCATCAACGCGGTGATGCTCGACGGAAAGCGGTCGACGGCCGAGAGGCTGGTCTACGACGCGCTCGCGATCGTGGCCGAGAAGACCGGCAAGCCGCCGGTCGAGGCGCTGGAGTCGGCCGTGAAGACCGTCACCCCGGTGCTCGAGGTCCGCTCCCGCCGCGTCGGCGGCGCGAACTACCAGGTGCCGATCGAGGTGCCGCAGCGCCGCGCGCGCACGCTCGCGATCCGCTGGCTCGTCCAGTTCTCGCGCGACCGGCGCGAGAAGGGGATGCAGCAGAAGATTGCAGGCGAGCTGATGGATGCGATCAACCAGCAGGGCGGCGCGTTCAAGAAGAAGGACGACATCTACCGGATGGCGCAGGCCAACAAGGCCTTCGCGCACTACCGCTGGTAAGGGAGACATGAGCACGACCGCCACACGCATTGCGCTGGACCGCGTCCGCAACATCGGGATCATGGCCCACATCGACGCGGGCAAGACCACGACGACGGAGCGGATCCTCTACTACACGGGCCGCACGTACAAGATGGGCGAGGTGCACGAGGGTGCCGCGGTCATGGACTGGATGGTCCAGGAGCAGGAGCGCGGGATCACCATCACGTCGGCTGCCACGACAGCGTTCTGGCGCGACTTCCGGGTGAACATTATCGATACGCCCGGGCACGTGGACTTTACGGTGGAGGTGGAGCGCTCGCTGCGCGTGCTCGACGGCGCCGTGGCCGTTTTCGACGCCGTCGCTGGCGTCGAGCCCCAGTCGGAGACCGTCTGGCGGCAGGCCGACCGCTACGGCGTCCCGCGCATCGCCTTCATGAACAAGATGGACCGCGTCGGCGCCGACTTCTTCGCCTCGGTGCAGTCGATGATCGATCGCCTCGGGGCGCACCCGGTGCCGGTGCAGCTCCCGATCGGCCGCGAGGAGCATTTCCGCGGCGTGGTCGACC